>DAHWGX010000055.1 GCA_027335985.1 Nitrospirota bacterium
ATTATCAAACGTATCCATCCAGGCGAAATTGGCCGAGAGCGAGGTCGACTTGGGCACGTTCCCCTGGAAGGGATCCCCGGAGACGTTGGCGCTCTGGCCCATCGCGGCCTGCTGCATCGCCATCATCTGGCCCATGGTGGAGTTGCTGGCCGGGTTCGAGGCAGAGGGCAGGGACCCTGCAGAAGTTGGAGCGGGCGGCGGTATGGTCTCGCCGGCGAAGGCGGGCGCGGAGATGAGAAGCGCGGAGAGAAGCGATGCGGAGAGAAGCGACCGGGACAGACCCCGGGCGACGGACACAGATCCCTGCTTTGCCATAACGGTACCTCCTTGACATTAAGTAACGGGAGACCCTTCTCCCCAGATTGACCCCGCCCTTCCAGCCAGGCGGGACTGATGCTACCTAAATGCAAGAGGCGTGCCCAATAGCAGACTTTTTCGACATTCGCCTCAAGAGACGATGACAGAACGTGAAATCCTGGCCCCTCCAAAATCCCCCGCCCCGGCTTTCGACGGATGCAACATTCCTGAAACACCTTTTCGTTGCGATTTGTTTCGACCGGCCGCACAAGGGAGCAACGGCGCACCGTCAGACCAGGCGAAGAACGGGACGAACCGGAGAAGGAACGGGAGGACGGGGCCTGCTTCGCGGGAGCGCGTCCCCCGTCCGGCGATAGACCGCCCGCAGAACTCCCGAAAGACGCACCGCCCGGGGAACCGCCCCTGGAGGAAGCGACTCCGGCTCCGGAGCGGGCGCGAAGGAGGGCTCCTCCCGGACCCGGACCCGCGAACAGGTCCATCCCCGGAAGTTCCCGGTCCAGGAGCCGCGCGGCGGCAAAGAATTTCTGCGCCTCCGCCCTCTCCCCCCGGGAAAGGGCGCCGACCGCGCGGACGCAAAGATCCAGCACCCGAATTTCCGCCTTGCGCACGAGGGAGAAGCGCTCCCGCACCGGCGGCAGACGGATCCCTCCCCCAGAGCGGCCCGGCAACCCGGACAGCGGTCGAGAATCCCGGAAGGCACCTACACCTCGAAGTAGAAGAGCAGATCCTCGAGATCCAGGATCGCCTTCTCCAGCTCCTCCTTCGGACCGTCCGCCGCGTCGAGCATCCGGGAGACCCGGTCGACCAGATCCTCGCGGTCCTCCCCGGCGAGGGTCTCGAGAAGCCGGTCGGAACGCTCCCGGAGGAGGCGGACCCGTTCCTCGAACTCCGATCCGGCCTCCTCTGTTCCTCCCTCCCCGAAGAGGAGAGCCACCCGCTCGCGGGACTGGCCGATTTCCTCCGATGACGAATTGCTTGAAAAAGCCCGTCAACTGAGCGGAATCGAAGAGCGGTCGGCGATCGTTCGCGAAGGGCTTACGGCCCTGATTCAACGGGAAAGTGCCCGACGTCTGGCCAGCCTTGGGGGAACCCAGCCGGGTCTCTCCCCCGTTCCCCGGCGGAGCACCAGGCCTTCATGATTCTGGTCGATACCTCAGTCTGGATCGACCATCTGAGAGAGTAACGATCCCTCCTCGCCGGTCTTTTGATCGGAGAAAACGTTGTGTTGCACCCCTTTGTCCTCGGAGAACTTGCCCTGGGGACCCTAAAAAACAGAAGGAATCTTCTATCCCTTCTGGAACAACTTCCCCAAGCCTCGGTGGCGACCGAAAGCGAAGTTCTTTTTTTCATACAATAATGGGACCTTTATGGAAAAGACATCGGATATATCGATGCTCACATTCTGGCTTCAGTCTCTCTCATGGAAGGCGGACGTCTCTGGACGGGCGACCGGCGACTTCGGGAGATCGCGAAAAATCTCCGTTTGGTCTATAACGAACAGGAATTCTGACCCGACCACATCATCCAGCTACTGGGAAGGCCCTCCAAAATCCTTCCCACCGGAAGAACAAAGCGAAAAGAGCGCGTTCCAGACCCGGGCCCCCTCTTTCGTCCCGACCCGCACAATCTCGAGAGGCCCCTCGAACGGTCCCCTCCTCGTCTGCCACAGAGGGTCCGCCTTCCTCCGGATCCATCCACCCGGGAACAGCTCTCCACGACGGGGGGAAGAACGACTTCCCCCGTCCGGGCCGAACGGCCGATGATTCTCATGCGGAAAAGGTACACCAAAACTTTGGCGGTGTTCATACTCGAACTTATGTGGGCAAAGTCTGCCTTTCCCCGATCCGAGACCGGATGAAAAATGCCATCCTCCTCCTTCTCGAAGCCTCGGACAAGGCGGAGGCCGACCCGGAGACGCCCTCTGCCCTTTCCCTCCGGAACCGGATCAGCGATCCTTGAAATCTTCATGCGAAATCCTTACTATTTGTCATAGTATGCAATGTCTTGCCGTTGAAGGGCAACCGCCCGGACGGTCCCGCGATTCCCCTTCCGGATGTGGAAGCCCTCTTCGCTTCCGGAGTCGGCATTGCGTCGAAATCCCCACCCATGAGGTCCTCCGTGCCCGCCCTCCCCAAAGACGAAGAAATCCGCTATTACGAAGGTCTCTCTCCCCTGGCCCGACTTCTCCTGGGGCTTGTCATCGCCTTGAACACAAAAGACGACAAGCGCCTGCTGGGGCTTCTGAACACCGGCGACCTCTTCCCCCGGGACAGGGACGGGAAGGACTGGACCCTCCCGGAGGTCTCCCGTTTAAAGTCCAGTCTGGACCTTTCCCGCTGGGAGACCGGCTCCGCCAACCGCTGGAACGCCACGCTGACCTCCCTTGCCCTTCGGGAGCTCTTCGATGGCCCCGAGGGGCCGGCCCGCGCCCGGGAGATCCTGGGGCGGCTCGTCCCCTCGCATACCCCGTCGGACCCCGTCTACACCAACTTCTTCGATCCGGTCTATCTCCGGCGACTTCTCGTCGCCTTTTACTCCAGGGACACACAGGAGATCGAGACGCTCGAAAAGCTTGCCAGGAAGGCCTACGACGGCCACTATCTCCGCTCTCACTTTCAGGACCATCTCTTCTGGGCCATCCTCCCTGCCGGCTGGGCCGCGACCCTTCCCGCCCCCCTTCTGGCGGACGCCCTGTCGATCAAGATCTCGATCCTTTTGGGCTCCGGGGTTCTCTCACCAGACCTTCCGGGACTTCTCACCCCGGGCCGACGAGCCCTCGAAAAGCCTCTCGATCACCCCGATCTGACCGACCACCTCCTGCGCTTTGATCTCGTCGGGGGCCATCTCTCCGGTGTGGGGCGGTTCGTCGCAACCCATCCCAAAAGCCCCCTCTATCTCCTGCTGGGGATCCAGGGATGGGAGGCCTTCCTGCGTGAAGAGTTCGGGGAGGCGGCGGGACTTTTCAGGAAGATGCTGACCGAATTCCGCAAGACGGTCACCAAACGGAAGATGCCCCCGGAAGAGCCCTTCGGCCTCTTCTACGCCCTCGCCCTCTTCCTGATGGACCGCTCCGACAAGCGGCGGGAGGATCTCCCCCGCCTGCTGGCCCTGGCCACCCCGTCCAATACCTGGAACTTTGCCGGCTATATGGCACTGTCGGCTCTGGAGTCCTCCCGCCAGGGGCTCGACGGCCACGCCCGGGACTCCCTCTCCCGGATCGCCCCGGGCGCCGGACGCTTCTCCCCTCTCGCCGGGGCCCTCTTCGCCCTTTCGCGATGGCTTCTCGACCCGGACAAGGCCGCTCCGGACCGGGGGGAAATCCTTGGCCGCTTCCGGGCGTTCCGGGAGATACTGCCGCTCGTGGCCGGACTCTACGCGGATCTTCTTCTCCGGATGGACGCCCCCCCGGAGGAGGCCCGGGAGTATCTGAACCAGGAGACGGTGGCATTTCTCCTTCGCCCTTTCCGCCACCTCCTGCTCCAGGAGGCCCCCTGGGAGCGCTCCCTCGCGGGGCTCGAAGGGATCCTGGCCCAGCACGATCCTGAGGGAGACGCCTCCCGGGAAAAGCGGATCGCCTGGCTCTTCGACCCACGGACCCTCGAAACCGACGCAGTGGAGCAGACCCGGAAGAACGGCGTCTGGCGGGGGACGAAGAAGATCGCCTTCAAGCGGCTCCAGGCAGGCGATCCCTCCCTTCCCCTCTCCGAGGCCGACCGGAAAATCGCCGATTCCTTCACCGTCGAGGTCTATTACGGAAATCGCGCCATCGCCCATCCCCACATCCACCGAACCCCTCTCGCCCTGGCGGGCCACCCCGCCGTATTCCACCGGGACCATCCGGAGCAGCGTCTCGACCTCGTGGCCGCCCTGCCCGAACTGATCCTCTCCGAAACCTCCCAGGGCTACCGGATCGAACTCTCCCATCGGGCCGACCACCCACAGGCCCTTTTGGAATCCGACTCCCCTTCCCGCTACCGGGTGGTCGATCTCTCGAAGCCCGTCGTCGACCTGTGCGTCCGGATCCCTCCCAAGGGTCTCTCCGTCCCCCGGGAGGCGAGGGACCGGATCCTGGAGCTTCTCCGTCGCCAGGCCCCCTTCCTCTCTCTCCGGGCCGAAATCGGCGAGGCCGACATCCCTGCCCTGGAGGGACAGACCGTCCCGGTTCTTCAGCTCGCACCCTTCCAGGACGGGCTCGCCCTGACCGCAGGTGTCCGCCCCTTCGGCCCCGGCGGCCCTTTTTATCCGACGGGCCGGGGCGGTCGCCTCGTCACCGCCCCGATCGACGGGAAGACCCTCCATGCCCGCCGGGATCTCGACGCCGAAAAAAACCGTCTGGAAGAGCTTGTCGCCCGCCTGCCCGTTCTCGCGGGGATCGAGCCGGAGCACAACACCTGGCTTCTGGACGAGGCCGAGGACGCCCTCGACCTTTTGACGGAGCTTCGCGAGACCCCCCTTCCGAAAGAGGTCGAATGGCCCCAGGGGGAGAGCTTCCGCGTCACGCCCCCCGTCGGAACGAAAAAGCTCCGGATCACGGTGCGGGAAGCCCGGGACTGGTTCGAACTCGAGGGCAAGGTGGCGGTCGACGAGGATCTGGTTCTGGACCTCCGGGAGATCCTCTCCCTTCTCCCCCGGGCAAAGGGGCGCTACCTCCCCCTTTCCGACGGACGCTTTCTCGCGCTGGCGGATGAACTCCGCCAGCGCCTCGAACGCCTGCAGTCCGTCTCCGAAGAATCCGGGTCGGGGTCCCGGGTCTCCCTTCCGGGGACACTTGCCATCGAAGATCTTCTTTCGGAGGCGGGGGAGGTCAAGGGGGACAGGAGCTGGCGGGAGTTCCGCAAACAGCTCCGGGAAGCGTCCGACCATCGGCCGGAAATTCCCGCGACGCTCGCGGCGGAACTCCGGGACTATCAGGCGGAGGGATTTTCCTGGATGAGCCGGCTGGCCCGGTGGGGCGCCGGCGCCTGTCTGGCCGACGACATGGGGCTGGGAAAGACCGTCCAGGCGATCGCCGTGATGCTGGAACAGGCCGCCGGGGGACCCATCCTGGTCGTGGCCCCCACCTCCGTCTGCCACAACTGGGCCTCCGAGCTCGCGCGTTTCGCCCCGACGCTCAGGGTCCACCAGCTGCGGGACGCCGCGGACCGGGAGGCCCAGGCCGGGGCGCTGGGTCCCCGCGACGTGCTCATCGCGAGCTACGGACTTCTGGCCCAGGAAGAGGCGCTTCTCTCGGGAATCTCCTGGCGGATGGCCGTCTTCGACGAGGCCCAGGCCTTCAAGAACGCCGAGACCAAACGGGCCCAGGCGGCCCGGAAGATCGGTGCCCAGTTCCGGCTAGCCCTGACGGGAACCCCGGTCGAAAACGACCTCGACGAGCTCTGGAGCCTCATGAGCGTCGTCAACCCGAGGCTTCTGGGCTCCCGCGAGCGCTTTGCCAACCGCTTCGCAGGCCCCATCGAGCGGAGCCGGGACACCCGGGTCCTGGCCTCGCTTCGCGCCCTCATCCGGCCCTTCATGCTCAGAAGGACAAAAAGCGCCGTTCTCTCCGAGCTTCCTCCCCGCACAGAGATCACCCTCGAGGTGGAGCTCTCCGCCGGGGAGCGGGCCTTCTACGAAGCCCTCCGGAGAAACGCCCTCGACAGGATCGCCGATCTGGCCGACCGGAAGGACTCCCGGATCCACATCCTGGCCGAGATCACCCGCCTCAGGAGAGCCCTTTGTCACCCGGGCCTCGTCGATCCCGAGACGCCCCTTCCCGGCTCCAAGCTCGAAACGTTCATGGGGCTGGTCGAAGAACTGCGGGACAACCGCCATCGGGCCCTGGTCTTCAGCCAGTTTACCGGCCACCTGGAACGGGTGGCGAAGGCCCTGGACGACCGACAGGTCCCCTACCAGTATCTCGACGGGAGCACTCCGGCAAAGGAGAGGGAAAAGCGGGTGGAGGCCTTTCAGGGGGGAACGGGGGATCTCTTCCTGATCAGCCTCCGGGCGGGCGGGACGGGGCTCAACCTGACGGCCGCCGACTATGTGATCCACCTCGATCCCTGGTGGAATCCGGCGGTGGAGGACCAGGCCTCCGACCGCGCCCACCGGATCGGCCAGCAGAGGCCGGTCACCGTCTACCGGCTGATCACCGCCGACAGCATCGAGGAGAAGATCCTCGCGCTCCACGCAAAGAAGCGGGATCTGGCCAACGATCTTCTCGAGGGCGCGGAAATGTCGGGGAAGCTGACCAACGAGGAATTGATCGCACTCATCGGATGATCGGTCCCTACCGGGGAAATCCGGGCGGGCGGGAGAACAGGGCACGTTCCCAAGTGATCTGCACCCTGTGCCACCTTGAAAAAAACCCGAAGACAGGGCCACAAACAAGGAGGCCTTCATCGCACACCTGGAGGTCCTGAAACGGAAGGCCGCGAACAGTCTCGTCACACACTGGACCGGATTCGTTCTCTCCTTCAACCGTCTCGACATCCCGGAGGGCAACAATGCGGCCGAGCGCGCCCTCCGCATCCGGGTCATGGGCCGCAAGAATGTCATCGGAGCAAGGGCTCTCCGGTCTGCCAACCTCGCCGCCTGTATCTGCTCCCTCTTCGAAACCCGGCGGAAGAACAGGATCGATATCCGCACCGTCCTCACCGACGACGTCACCGTCAGCGCGATACTGGGGGGAAAGGCCCCCGACGACATCTCTCCCGGACTCCCCTGGCGGTAATCGTCAAGCAATCTGTCGCACGTTTTTTGATTTTTTTCCATGTGATCTTTGCTCGTTTCCGATCGTCTCTTGTTGAGGGTTGAGGGTGACCTTTTCGATTGGAGTCCAGTCCCTGGTTTTTCCGGACCATCGCTCCGGATTCTTTTGTTGTGCTTCCCGATAAATCCTTTCTCGGCTATGCAGAAGTGTCCGGTCTTCTCCCCGATTCCTCTGGGACGGAGTCACGAATTTGATGGCGCTGTGGCGATGGAAGTCGTTGTACCCTCCAACAAAGAAAGAGATCCATTTCCGGGATTCTTCCAGGGTGTCGAAGGGCCTTTCCACCGGATATTCCGGATGCTCCTTCAGAGTTTTGAAGAGGGACTCCGAATAGGCATTGTCATTACTGACCGAAGGACGTCCGAAAGAGGGCCGAATGCCCAATCTCTGGAGCGTTCCGAGCATCCCGGTCAACGGACCTTCAGTTTGTCTGACAACCGGGTCAGAGCCTCGGACAGGCGGGAGGACGTTTTGGGGGAGGAATGGGAACCCTGAGATGTTGCTTTCCCGTCGATGGATCCCTCTCGATACAGGGATGGCCCGAAGAGGAGTGATTCCCCCGTCCGCTCCCAGAAAACAGCGCGATCCGCACGCTGTACCTTTTTCCCTTGACTGGATCACAACAATCCAAACCACCGGAATGCATTTTTTCGGAAAAAAGCGTACCGAATCCAGGCAAGAAATTCTATTTGGGAGGGGACTTCGCGGAGAAATTCCTGAGAGGACTTCAAAATGGTAGGCACGGGCGGTTTCGAACCGCCGACCTCTACCGTGTCAAGGTATTAAAAACCTATTTTCATACTCGCTGCTTTTTAATATTATCCATAAATTTAAATAAGATACAAAATAATAAACAACCATGATTAACCATCGTTTTCCGATATAAGTGTGCCAAAATTGTGCCAAAGAATTCTTCGATTGGTGGCTGTTTTCTGAAGAAGAGGTCAAGTGACTAACCGATTCCCCCAGCCGGCAAAAAATCCCCTGTGGGATCTTCGCTCAAACTGATATATTCAAGACGCCATTGATCCACTTTTCTGAGATCGGACAATGTTATTGAAGTGTCGGCCACGGCTTGGCAGTTCTCTAGCGCAATTTCATCCGAAGCCTCCGGAGTACCGTAGACGCTATGAAAAAGCTTGAGGAGATCGTCCGCAACTTTTTCAGCCGCCTTTCTTACAGTGGAACCGCCTTCTATCGCATCGTAAACGACCAAAATGGAGAGGAGATACGGGTCTCCGGCCACCAACTCATTGTTTCTCCCTTCGCCCAGATCGAAAAAAAGCCCGACCAGATTGCGGGATTCTGGCTCCAATATCTTCTCGATTTTTTTCTCGACCGTCTTTTTTCCGATCGGCTTCCGGAGTCTGTTTTCGAATGCGTTGGGGAAGGCAGGTCTTCCATAACGGGCTGCCAGCCATTGCTTCAACGCGCGCTTCTGATTATCCGCCAACTTAAAACTCGGATCTCCCATTCGAAATTTTGAGAGTTTTCTCTTATCGACCCGACTCCTGCCAGAAAATCGAAGGTCAAGGCAAAGTGATTGATCGGTCCCATCAGAAAACAAAAGGTGCAAACAACGTGGTTTCCTTGCATTCACGAATTTTGGATCAGGAGATGAAGCTATCTCGCAAACAATGACCTCTACGAACTCTTCACCTTCATTCGGCAGTCGCAATCGTGGGAAATGACGATCACGCGATTCTTTGAGTCTTTGGGCTCTACCAGACCCAGTTCCCGAGCAACCTCGTCCGTCAAAACGTCCCCCTGCCGCCATAGGGTATCGCGCCCGAGCATCTCGGCCCTTTCTAAAATCTACTCAATGGAACCGGGAAGCGAGATGTAGGACTGCCAATCATTTGTGGATTTGGACTTGGATGACGACAGACCGGATTTCCTGTAGGAATTCTCCATGGCTTTGGCTTCAATGATCAGGGTCTTTACAGGCTCATCAATGCTCTCACCTGACCTAAAGAGATCCATCAGGGACCGCCCGCCAAAAGTCTTCATTTTTAACAATGACCCGGCACGCAAAACTTCCGACTTCCGAAAATCATCCGCTATCCGGCTGAATTCGGCTATCCGGGTACTTTTATCCTGCTCAGGAGTCGAGGTTCCTGACATCCACTTGTAAACGGTTTGACGAGAAACATCGAAAAGAAGGGCCAGATCCGAGATCGATGGGTCAAACACGCCGCGAATGTTTTCAATGTGCTCTGCAACTGTTCTCACATCAATCTGCTCAACATCTTCAAACGATGCATCAGACGAATCAATAATGAATGGAACCCGCGTCTGGACATACGAACTCCATCCACGAGCATGATCCATTGAATAGTTACATCCAGTTCCAGTCAGGAGGAGCATGCCAATACCTATAACGACATCTCTTACCACAAAAATCGGCTCTGTCGATGGAACCGTTTGCGTAGGTGCGGGAAAGATATACATTATTTCCCCCAATTTTTCTCAGGCCCAAATAGCCTTGGAATGGTCTGTGGTCGTGGCTTCAAAAGCATTTTTGATTGCTTTATGTAACGAAACGATCTGGTTTCCGATTATGTCGAAATCAAGAGATATCTGACCCTCTGCGTAGTGATCCATATCAATGACAGCATGGGAACAGACTTCTTTAATATCAAACCGAGCCTTCGGCAACAGCCCATGAGGAACAATACCAGGTGGGTAACCAAGAGGTGCGGTTATCTGATGAACTCGAGCCATGAGTGTTCCTTTTTGCAAAAGAGGACCGCACTCGGTCTCGAAGACGGATTCGTACAAAGCATACTTCCTTATTGCACCAAAACGGATGCCGCAAAGTCCTTCAGCAAGATACTGATCGACGCTTTCACCCGGTTGAGGCAATACCGCATCAAGATACCGGAGTCCTAACCGACTCACATGATCAAGTTGCACTACTGCGTGGACCGTCTTGAGTCCACGCAACAGTTCTAGAATGAACTGCTCGTTCGTTTCGTAGTGCGTTGTATGGTAGGTTAAGGAAAAGTCGTTCAGTATAAATCCGGAGGTTCTATCCCCTTTTGTAAGCAACCAGGATATTGCCGGAACAATATTGGGAGAGATCATTTTTTGATCAGAGTGGGCAAACTGAAGATGCATCATTTGCAGCGGTTCAAAGAGTGTGTAGCCCTCCCGCCGAAGACGATCCTGAACATCGCTCACATACTTGTTCATAGTTGCGACAGGACTGAACTGAGCTTGAGCCAAGGCATAGTAGACAGGAGCATTGGACATCTTCACACTCACGACTATACTCCTAGCAATAAAGACGCATATTAAAATCATCAATTGACACTATGGTTGACAGTATACACTCCGGTTGACACTCGAAACAAGCGGGAGTTTGACCGACAGAGATCATTGGACAACGATTGGAGACTTCATTATCAGCACTTAACCCCAAATTTGTCGTTTTCAAGGAAACCCATTATTGATGAACTGGAGAGATACTACCAATGACTGATTCCGTAATCGGGATTGTTGTAATACTGTTTGGAATCCAATCCTTTAATCAAGAACGAAACTAGGTGATCTCTAAAAAAACGCACGAATAAACCCACGCGCGCGTTTATTCGTGCGTTTTCATGATTAACTCGTACTGGACAGCACGTCCCGTTCCTCCTATTTTTCTTAATTTCCCTTCATTTACAAGATGCTGAAGAAGCCGATAGGCCTGATGGCTCTTGATTTGACAAAAGTTCGTTGCTTCCGCCCGCGAAATGGACCCTTTCTTTTCAGCGAAGGCAAGAAGTTTCTCTTCGAGACCCTTCCTCATCTCATGGGTGATTCGGAAAGGAGGAAGAACAGTGAGGGTTCCTGTGGTGATTGCTGACGAACTCGATTCTCCAGACAACTCAATTCTTTTCGACTGAAGGTTCCGGCTCTTGAGGTCGTCCATTTTTCCCCGAATCTCCCGGGGAGATTTTTGCACGATGCGGGCTGCTTCTTCCAGGGAAAGAGTCCCTCGATCCCACCAGGCACGGAGTATGAGGAGATCGTCAAGGTCAAGCGAGCGGCCAGAAAGACCTTCCTCAGTCACCATCCGGACAAAAGGAAGATCAGGAAGCCTACCGGAAAGAACAAGGACCACATCGGTCGATGTGGTCCTCTCGTAGGAGGGGACGGCTCTCCCGTTTCTGAGTTGTTCGAAGAAAATCGTATCGATCCCACGGGCGGTCCGTTCCACATAGCCCGCCCGCTTGAAAGCATCAGCCAACCTCGGATTTCTCGGGTGTGGAGCTGTCACAAGAAGAGTCTCCATCGAAACCCCTTCGGGAAGCCCTCCGGGGCTACTGATCTCGAGACAGTCCTTCTTCCATTGAATGTAAATGGCATTGAAACGGGTATAGTCCCGATGAATCAGGGCATTCGCGACCGCCTCCCGAAAAGCCTTCTCAGAATAATCCGGAATTCCGACCCTCTTGAATCCAACCTGGATCTCGGTCTCTCGGTAGCGAGCACGAAACCGTCCCAGCAATTCGTCCATCACCCTTAAAAGAGGCCAACGAAAAAAATCGTTGACGACGATCTGGGTATCCGACAACTCCTGAAAAGCCACTTCATGGGAAGGGAGAAAGCGATATAAACTCTCCTCCTTCCCAAACAGAAGCAGAGCCAGAAGTCGTATCTCTGGACGGTCCTTTGGGCCATCCACACATCCCAAGACCCTCGCAAGATCCCAGTCGGACAAGGGAATCAGGGTCTGATCTCCCATGCCATGACTTTCTCGAATCGTTCGACGGAACCGCTCGAACTCGAGAATATCAAGGTCGTCCCATGTGGCATCCGGAACAGGAAGGGCGAGATACTCTGATCCGCCACGGCCGGAGATGTGTGACTGCATTTCATGGTAGTGGAAAGGAACACATTCCGGGTTCCCTTTTCCATCAAGTCTCCGTCGCAAATACTTGCCATCGGAAGTTCCGACCGGAGATCCGGCCCTGGGAATCTGAAAAACCAGAACAGATTTTCCGAGAATCGTTACCTCTTCCACACGACAGATAATGGCAGGATGAGTTTTGCTCCCGATCATTGCCGCCACGCGGGAGAGGTTGGTTTTCGAATGTTCGTGACGAGGACGGGCTCCCGTGATCGCTCCGTCATCCTCGACTCCAACAAACAGATACCCCCATTCCTGATCATGATGGTTTGCCAGGCAAACCACTGCTTCAACCAAATCCCTGTCGTTCAAGGACCCGGAACGTTCCCCCTTGAATTCGACATAGAGCGTTTCGCCCTGCTCAATCAGAGACCGAACTTCTGCAGGAGTCACATCAATATCCCCCGGATTAAACAGAAAATCTCATTCGTGTACCCTACCCTCAAGCGGAAACGGTTACTTTTCTTCAGAAGGATCTTCAATTTCCGGAAATCTCTCAAGAATGTCTCTCTGGAAGACCCCCTTTTTCTCGAGTATCTTACCAAAGGACTCCCATTTCATCAGATTTTTTGGAGTCTCAACCTTTCCCTCAGCTTTCCACAAAATCCGGTCGTAATCTTCGACCGTAACGACTCCCTTTTCCCATTCGTCGAAAATCTCCGCGTCGATCAACAAAGTTTCCAGGCGACCCGATGGATGGATAGCCTGGAATCGGCTTCTTGGACGCCAATGGACTTTTCCGGGGGGAAGGATGTGTAGTCCAAAAAGAGAAAGATCGGCTCCCCGAATGAGCGGAGAAAGAGTTGTCCTGAGATAAATCCGGACAGGGAGATTCCGGTCATAAAAGGCGACCCGGAGGGGAAAGGTCCATTCCGTGATATTCCGGCCGAGCGGGGCAAGTGTAATCATTTCCCAATTACTTCCCGCCCACTCCAGTGTGCGAACGAGGGGGCCCAGGTCCAGTTCCTTCAGCTTCCAGTTCCAGACATGGACCCGATCTTTCCTCAGCGTCCCTCCCGACACCCCCAAAGCCTCCAAAAGCCGGTACTGCTTGCCTACACCGATCGTCGTTTTTCCGTGCTTCAGCCAGCTTGACAGGTGCGACGGAAAAACCAGGGCACTTTTCGCAAGTTGCAGATTTGTCATGCCAGACAAGACAAAAAGATCCTTAACGAGGGTATGGACAGATTCCGACATGCGTCCCCCTTACATTCCATTGATTACTATGATTACATTTATTACATTACAGATCGTGTAATTCGTGTAATTCAGATTGTCGATGAAAACCGGAGGGGAGTCAATGGAAATGCAATTGGACAACGTCACAGAAAACCATCGTATTGCCGTCACAATCCGCGAGTTTTCACGAATGGTCGGGCTTTCTGAGCCTTCGATCCGTGGATATCTGATGCGGGATCCTTCAAAACTCCCACCCACATTCCGGGTCGGAATACGGATCCTGTTCCGGATCGATGACATTGAGCGCTGGCTGAAAAACAGTCCGGCTGAGACTCCCCGGAGCACTCGGGGTCCGGGAAGACCGAGAAAAACAGCGAAGCAGGGCTGACAGAGGGTGAGTACTCCAAAATCCCTTCCATTCCGAAAGCGGGTCGACGAAAAAGCCAGTCCGGAATTGAAGTATGTGGCCTATCTTTCGGAACGCAAGATCCCGGAGTCCGATCTCCCTCTGTTTGCTGCTCCCGATGAAGGATCCGGAGTCCTCTACAAATGGGCCGGAACCCACTGGCAGATGATTTCCCCCTTCGACTGTGAACGGATGGCGTGGAAGTGGCTAACAGAGAACTCCCCAAATGAGGCAACGCCTCGAAAAGCTCAATCCTGTTCCAACGCCGCCTGCCTTGAAATTTTCAAGATTCCCTCTCCCCAGATGACCGCGATCGTCATTCCGACAAAATCGGGATACCTGCACATCGGACAGACCGACCCTCCCTTGAATCTGCTGGATGCCGATCCAGCCCTCGGAATCACCTATTGTCTCAATTGCGCCTATGACCCCGAAGCTCCCGCCCCTTTATTCAAGGCGTTCACGGGAGAAATCCTGCCCGACCCGGATGTGCGGGACCTCGTCCAGGAATATGCCGGATACACCCTCCTGGGAGATACCCGCTATCAAAAGGCCCAATGGTGGATCGGCGCAGGCGCCAACGGGAAAGGAACACTGGCCCAGATCGTCGCAGCACTCCACCAACGGGCCAGCGCCCTGTCTATCGACAGTCTGGACGGCTTCCGGCTGGTCCCGCTCCTGGATGCCACACTGATCTACGTCGACGAGACGCCGAAAAAGATCGACGAACAGCGCCTGAAAACACTTCTGTCCGGCGACCTTGTTTCCATCGATCGCAAATACCGGGATCCCGTTTCCTTCCGTCCCAGCGCGAAATGGATCGTTCTCGGGAACGATCTCCCCGCGATCACAGACCAGTCCGACGGATTCTGGAGACGCTGGCATGTCATCCCCTTCC
>DAHWGX010000071.1 GCA_027335985.1 Nitrospirota bacterium
TTGTTCGCTGAATTTTTTTCATGAAGGCATTGTTGCGTTTTTTGAGGCTCCGGGCGATCTCCTTGTCGTCTCCGGTCAGGGCGACATACGCCCCCTCAGGAATCCCTTGGTTGAGAAGATCCATGGAGAGGAGCCCCACCAGAGAGTTGCCGCAGAGGATATGGTTTTCCAAAAATCCTAACGGTTTTCCCGGTACGACCGTTTCAAGCCAGAGAGCCATCCGGCAGAGCTCTACCGCCAGAGGGTTGGCATCCACACCAAAGATGCAATGGCTCACGACATCCCGGAGAGCCTTTTGATGGGCTTCAATTCCGGGACTGTCGGTGTTTTCCCGAAGGCGGGCCACCTCAAGGGCCAGCCGTCTCGCCCCGGCCAACAGAAAATGTCCCGATCCGCAGGCAGGATCCACCACCCGAAGGGACAGGAGATCCATCACAGGATCCTGGGCCTTTTGGATCGTGCGTTCAATGACGGGGTCGACGGCGGATCGGATCAGGGCCGAGACGAGGCTGTCGGGGGTGTAGTAGGAGCCGGAGCTTTTGCGGTCAGAGCCCATGGCCGCCCCCTCCCCTCCACGATAGGAAAACGTCCAGGAGGTTGTCGTGACGACCGGATGAAGCTCCAGAAGGCTTTCGTAGACCGACCCGAGCTCTTCGGTATCCATATCCCGATAATTGATGCGGGAGCGCTTCCCCTGGTTCTCGAAGGTTGACAGCTCTCGAATCGCCTCCAGCAGGGGGGCATTGGCAAGAGGAGCCGCCTCAAGGTGGGAACAGAAATCCTCGGAGAAGAGACCGCCCAGGGGGTGGAGGCCCAGGCGCAGCTCCCCCTTGGCCAGTCCCGAAAAGGTAATCTTTAACGACAGCCACAGATCCTGGAAGCCATCGTAAAAACGACGCCGAAGGGAGCGCTCCCGGAGGCGGCTCAGGGAGTATCCCTCCCGATAGCGCCGCCGGTCATCAAGGGGGACAGAAGCGGTGTGGAGGAGGCCCCGATCCTCCATGGTGAGCAGAAAGATGAAGCGATAGACCAGTCGGAGAAGCTCCTGATGGTAGGCTTCGGCCGTGAGCGATCCCTCGGAGAAAGCCTTTTTCAGGGGGGTGTCGGGATAGTCAAGGAATCCCTGTCCCAACGCCAAGAGTGCGTTCTGAACTCCGCGTCGAAGGAGGGTGAGGGCCCGCTCGCCCGTGGTCTCTGCCTCACTTCGCCAGGTCTCGAGAATCGGGATCTCCCCTCCCGGGGGAGGGAGAAATCGGCTGGCATGGTACATGAGGCAAAAAAGCCCAAAGTCAGAAAAAATCTCCTCGGTCAGCAGCCGCCGAAGATCCACCTCAAGATATGTCAGGCGGGTGAGGCTGGGATTTTCCCGGACGAGCCGAAGGATTTCCCCGTTTGTGACCAGCCCCCATCGAAACTTTTCAGGGCTGGCATTCAACAGCTCCTGAAGAAGTCCGTGGGGGGAACGCTTGCGTCCCCCCTCCCCAAGGATTCGGTTGGCGAGTCGAGGGAGAGTCCGGGGGTGAGGACGAGCGGGACTCTTCCGGACAGGGCCAGATGGGTCACAGGAAAGAGGCGCTCTCCCACGCGGAGGGGAGGGACGGGAGCAAGGTCGGAAAACCCCAGAATGTCTCTCAGCAGAACCTCAAGGAAGTGGAGTCCCGCCGCATCCTTTGGAGCCCCTCCCGGAAGGGCCCGCCATTCGGCCAGGGCCATGCGCCACCAGCGTCCGGTTTCATCCCGTAGGGAAAGCCCTCGGGCCAGTCGGTAGTCCGCCTCACTCTGACAGGAGGCCTCCAGCTGGCGCACATGGTGAAGAAAGTCTGGCGAAAAAAGTCCGCCCACCACTGTCACGACCGACTCGGCCGTTGCCTTGCGAGACGACGAGGTGACGACGCTCATCGGGCCCCCTCCGACAGATCAGGCATGAGGACAACGAGGCCAAGAACATCCGGGGGAAGAACCGGGTGGACCTCCAACCCACCGGAAGAGATCTTGCTGGCCACCCTCACCCGCTGATGGTCGGCGAGCAACGTCTCTGCCCGCTCACGGGCGAGACGCGCCAGCTCTTCGGACAGACCCGAGAGCTCGTCAAGAGCCTGGCCAACGAGACGGCTGCGCTGGGCCGGCTCCATGTTCCGGGAGGCCGGCTGGTTCATCCAGTCGATCTCCTTCGACGTGGCGAGGACAAGCCGTGGGCTCTCCTCGCCACTTTGCCGGGCGAGGATCTGGAGCTCTTCGGCCAGCCTTTCCCAAGAGTGCCGTTTTCGCTCGAACGTCAGGCGGTGTCGGAAGCGGACAAGATAAAAGATTGTTTTTTTTTGGACGGCGCGGGAAAACAGGGCTCCGGAGCGGGAGAGCTGCAGATCTCCCCGATCCACCAGGGTAATCTCGGCCAAATAGTCAGCCACGCGGCTGATCACCGGATGGGAGCGATGGAGATAGATCCCGGAGGTGTTCGGAGAAAAGCCGACAAGATGGCGTCTGGAAAGCCCCATGTCGGCCAGGGTTGCCCGAAGGGGAGCGGGAAGAGCTTCCGGAACCAGGAAATACTCGCCCTCGGAGTGTTCTTCAAGAGGCGCTCCCAGGCGTTTCATCGCTCCCACGAGAAAGGACTGCACATTCTTTTCATCCCCCAAAAGCTCGTAAGTGCGTGTCCACTCGGGAAGAACATCGGTGGGACGAAGTCGGTTCTGGGCAAAGACTGTGCGGCTTTGCTTTTCATTTTCATAGACTTTTTGCCAAATCTCGTCATTTTTTTTCATGAGGGGGTCATCGTCCAGAGCATCGAAGGTGAAGCGAATCTTTCCCTGAACTTTTTTCCCCGGAGGGAGGGCTTTTTTGAAAAAGACCGTCTCCATGATGGCCTGAAAGACCTTATCGGAGTCGGCGGGAAAGGAAAGGCTCACACCAAGGTCATTTCTGATCTTTGCCGTTTTCCGGAGGATGACGCGCAGCACAGTCCCGTCCACCGGATTATCGACCCCATAGTAGAGAAGGGCTCGGACCGTTTTGTGCGGCTGTCCGAACCGATCCACCCGACCCTCCCGTTGTTCATGGCGCATGGGGTTCCAGGAGAGGTCGTAGTGAATGACGGCATCGAAGAGATGCTGAAGATTGATTCCCTCGGAGAGACAGTCGGTGGCGATCAGGAGGCGCTTTTTCTCTGGGGGATGCTCCTCAAATTCTCGCACCCGGACCTCCCGTTCTTCGGGAGAGAGACGCCCGGTGACAGCCTTGATGACGACTTTTTCTCCCAGCGCCTTGTCGAGCTCTTCCTTGAGGTAGTCGGCGGTGGCGATGAAGCGACAAAAGATGATGGGAGAAAACCCCTCGTCCAGAAGTTTCCTGAGGGGGGGAAGAAGGCTGGCAAGTTTGGAGTCTGACGCAATCCCTTCAAGAGCCTGTGCCTCATCGATCAGTGCGGCCAGAGGGGACTGGGGCCGATCCCCCTCCCCCGGAACCACGGCCCCGGGAACTTGATCGTTGGCGGAGAGGGAATCTTCCGCGGTCTCCCCGTCCATGACCGTCTCGGCCCCCAGCGCGTCAATCTCGGAGAGCGACCATGCGAGGTTCTTGGGCCCGTTTTCTCCCAGGAGACGGGTGGAGAGGGCGGCCCGTGCGGCCCGGGGACTTGAGCAGACGCAGCGAAGAAGGGCGAGCGCCGCCCACGAGTTAAGGCGCCTTTCAAGCGTTCCCGTCTCCTCTGAGACGCCGACCAACTCCCGGGCATAGGTCAGAATCTTCTGCAAAAAATCATGCATCTGCGGGGAGAGGTTGTAGGTCAGCTCCCGAAACTCCCGACGGGGAAGGTGGCACGCTTCTTTCCATTCCTCAATGTCCGGACGTCGACGCTGAACAAAATGCCGGGAAAGCCTCTCCCGAAGCCGGAGGGATTCGGAGCTTCCCTCTTGGGTCAGACCAAATTGTTCAAAGTCCGGATCGAGAAGCCCCAACAGATTTCGGAAGGCCTCATCGTTGCCGCTGTGCGGGGTGGCCGTGAGAAAGAGCATATGGCGATCCGGATCTTCGGAGAGCTTCTTGAGAAGCTGATAGCGTTGATGGCGGATCCCTTGCCCTCCCTGGACGCAGGTGTGGGCCTCCTCCACAATCACAAACTCAGGACAGGCCCGGACAAACTCATCCCGACGCTTCTCCGCCTTGATGAAATCAAGGCTCACCACAGTGATGGGGTATTCCTCAAAGAGAGAGCGCCCGACGGGAAGGGCCCGTTCAAGCCGGGGAGCCGTACGTGACAGGACGACTGTCGCCTCGAGGCGAAATTTGTTCCAGAGCTCATCGGCCCACTGATCGCACAGATGCGGTGGGCAGAGGACGGTCATGCGCTCAATCATTCCCCGATCCCGGGCCTCTCGGGCGATAAGGCCGGCTTCAATGGTTTTTCCCACCCCCACATCATCGGCGATCAGAAGGCGGATGGTCTCAAGCTTTAAGGCCATGAGAAGGGGAACAAGCTGATAGGCCCGCGGCTCAAAGCCCAGATCCCCGATACTGCGGAAGGGTCCGGCTCCCGAGCGAAGCTTCAACCGAAGGGAGTCGCGGAGAAGAAGGACCGATTCCTGATTTCCGGCGCTTTCCGGGCGGGGCGGCGGAAAGGACGCCGGATGCACCGAATTGGGTTCAAGCGGAAGGTAAAGAAGGGTGGCCTCGTCTTCGAAGCCTCCCAAAGGACGGAGCCAAAGGGTCTCTTCATCGCTGTCGGGAAGAACGGTCCACTCCCGACCGCGGGCGGTAACCAAGGCTCCAGGCTGGAAGACAGGGGTCATGAAACACTCCTTTCCGAAGGGGTTCGCACTCCAAAAACGTCCGGATATTGGTCGCACAGGGAGGGCCAGGAGGCGGAGGGGAGCGCAAAGCGCAAGACCGTATAGCCCGCCTCCTCCAGGCTCCGGGTCAGCGCGGCATCCAGGGTTGTCCGATGGGAGGACTGATGGTGCGGCCCGTCAATATAGATGAGGGTCTGGGTCCGTTCGTAGAGGAAATCGGGACGGGTCGGAAAATCCTTGAGGACGGGTTGGGCCCGGTCGGGGAGCAGGAGATTGGCCTGATCGAGCATCTCGAGCCACTCCCTCTCCAGGGAACTTCCCGCTTGAGCCAGAAGCTCCGCAAGATGATTCTGGGGGAGAATCCCCTGAGACGATTGGCGTACCGAGGCCGTTGAGAGGTGGCGCAAGATTTCACGGACCTCCGGGTTCTTGCGGTCAATCATATCGTGATCGGGTTGATTGTAGTAAGACAGAAGGCACCGATAGCAACCCGCCTCACAGTCCCGAGAAAAGTCATCCTCTCGGTCCTGTCCGGTTTCGTCGCAGTGAATGAGGGTCAAGGCCTCCCGGGCCACGACCCTCAGGCGTTCGGGGGAGAGCACCAGCTGCTGCAAGATGCCCGCCCCTCCTTCGGCCGATTCATAAAAAAGAAAGCTTTGGCGGTCATCAGGCCGGGGAAGAGGATCGACGGCCAGCTCGCTCTCTTCGACCTGAAAAACCGTCTCCACACCGCGCTTTAAGGCATATTGAAGGGTTACCATCCCCTCCTCTCCCAATTTTTGGCGCCATGACGGATCCACATCAAGAATGAGAAGATTTTTTCGATCCTCCACAAAGGGAACGATGCGCATGACACTGTGGAAGGGCTCATCATCCGCATCGTCCGAGGGAGAGCGATCCTCCTCCGACTCCTTCTGCCATCGCCCCGAATGAAGATCGATATTGAATCCATACAGTCCCTTGTTCTTCCGACGGCGTCGCCCGAGGTTGAGGCGCATGATGGGAGAGGCGGGACTGTAGCGAAGCCCCACAATCACTCCGTCACCGTTAAAAATCTCTGCCTGAGATAGCGACACCCCGCGGTCCGTTTTGGAAAACTGAAAGGTCGTCAGAAGTTCAAATCCCTGCCGTCGACGTTCCTCTTCATCGGAGGTGATCCGATCTTGACGGATCGTCGCCAGATTTTCGATACGAAAAAGTCCCCGGAATTTGTCAGCGGTGGTGAGAGGCTCGTGGCAGGACAAACACCGGTCGGGGTCTCCATCATGTTGAAAATGGGCGTATCCGCATCGTCGACAGACATCAAGGGTGTCCGTGGGGAGCCGATCCTGTCCGGCCCCCTGCTCCCGATGGCCGATCAGGACCCGATTGACCCGGTAGTGGGCTCCTTCATGATAGATGAGACTATTGGGCCCAAATTCAGCGATGGCCAAAAATCGGGGACGGGAAAGAAAGGTATCTTGTCCCTGCTTTTCCCGACGACCAGGAATATAGGCAATGAGGGGAAGACGGGGGAAATTGTATCCCGGAAGGAATCCCTGATTGGCCAAATAACGATAGGTGTAGAAGTCTGAGTTCATCATGTCCGTTCCGGACGACAAAAGGTCCATCTGCCGTTTCGCTTCAGCATAACGACTATTCGCCAGGTCCCGCTCCGTCTGGGAAGCCACGGGATTCATGATGATGGCGTGGGTTCGCTTCATCTGATCAAGAGTGGCCACAAGGAGCGTCCGCCAGCGATCGAAGGCTTTGTCGAACAATCGAAACGCTTGGTGGATCACGCGCTCGCCCCAATCCTCGGAGAACCACGGGGCGTGGGACGGGATAAGCAAGGGCGAAATCTCCTTGAGGATGGAGCGGGCGCGGACTATGGCACGGTGTCGGGCAGTGTCCTTATCCAAACTCTGCGCAAGGTCTTCCCGAAGACGCAAGGACGGGTGTTCACGGTCTAACACATTGGCGATCGAATTGTCGAGCTGCTGACCGGTTTCCGCCAGCCACACCGCATGGAGATGGGAGCGCAGCAGTTCTTCATTGGTCAGATCCAACAGGGGGGGATCCACCACCCCTGAGACCATCTTCTCGGGATTTTGGAAAAAGTATTGGTCGTGGGGACTGCGGGACGCACAGTAGGTCACCACCAGGGAGGGCTGGCCACTCCGCCCCGAACGCCCGCTTCTCTGGGCATAGTTCGACGGCGTGGGCGGAACATTTCGAAGGTACACATAGTTCAGCTGGGAGATGTCGACACCCAGTTCCATGGTGGGGGAGCAAAACAGGACGGGGAGCTTGGCCGTTTTGAAGGCGTCCTCCCGTTCTTCGCGACTTTTGGCTTCCACCTGCGCGGTATGCTCGGCGGCCCTGATGCCAGACATCAGCGCACTTCCCGACTTCAAGAGTTCCGCCACCGATTCGTAGAGATCCCGAAAGAAGTCATAAGGACGGGAGGGAGCCGAATCCTTTAAGGCTCCCTTTCTCCAAAGGAGGGCGGCAGCGGGGACGCGATAGCCCTTTTTGTCGGACAAGGCAGGATCCCGTTCGACAAGTCCCCCCCGTTCCATGACTGAAAAGATGGCTTCCAGAATCTCATAGAAAGCGTCATCGGAAAGGGATCCCAGGGTCCCTTCGAGGCGCTTTTTGATTTTTCGCCCCAACCGTGTGCGGGCGGAAAGAGGGATGTGTGGCGGGTCCTCTCGTCGGGTTTTGTTCCGAGCTCCCAGGACCATCACCCTTCCCTTCTCCATCTTGTTTTTCTCGCCAGGGGAGAATCCCCACGGTTCGATCAGATGGGTGAAGCTGGCCCGATAGAATCTCTCCTGCTCCAAGGAATCCAAATACATCGTTTTCAGACAGAGTTCACGGCGCATGGTCTCCAAAATGAAGGAGGCGATCTCCTGGCGAACCTCCGGGAGCAGTGCGGCCAGACGGGGATCTCCCTCCTTCCAAAAGAGAGTGTCTTCCGCGAGCTTCGGCAAATCAGGAGCCGTCACCTCCAGCAGCCCCAATTGTTCCAGGTTCGGGTTGCTGAATCGCCAGCCTCGGAGAAGGTCCAGGATCAAACGGTATCCCAGGACATCTCGCATGGCCCGTTCGGCTTGCTGCTTCGCCACATATTCTGCCCGGGGGTTGGACATAAACTCCTCGGGAAGGAGTCGCAGATAAGGGAAGACTTTCTGGGCCAGGAACTCCTCGGTCATACCGGCCTCGCCGGCCTCTTCAAGAGCCACCAGAAGGGCGCTTCGAATCAAGACGATTTGAACGAGATCGTTAAAGTGCCCCGCTTGAAGCGCGGCATCCTGACGATTGTCGGTAAACCCCAGAATTTTTCGCGCGATGGGCTCAAGATCACGATTTTCCCGCATGAGAAGAAGGGACTTCATCACCAAGATTGTTGTCGCTGAACTCCGGCCTTCGCTGGATAGAGGAGAGAGCCGGGCAAAGTCATTGCCCGCCCCTCCCTCGAACTCGGCGCTGCATTCCGAGCTTCCCCGATTCAGGCAAAAACGAAACCGTCCGGGAATGAACCATCCGGAAAAACCGTCATCCTTGAGGGTGCCATCGGGACCCACAAGAACCCGTTGAGGAACATGTTTGGACAGGGACGAACGAAGCTCTCCTGTCGGAGTGAGCCAGGAATCGGGGAAAGCGCCGTCTTGCTCGAGAGACCAACGCCCTGCGGGATCCGGCATAAAATACCCAAATGTCTGGTCCTCCTCTTCGGGGATCCGATCCATGAAATCCCGAGAAGCTAAGCCAAGGATTTTTTTCCCTTGCCGGCTGGCCCAGACCGGGTAATACTCTTGACCACATTCACGGCAGAAAACAACTTCATAAAGGTGTTTCTCGCGATCCCCGGGTTTGAATTTCTGACCGTCAAGAGTCAGATACCGGCTCCCTTCCGGCTCAAGAGTGGCATAGAGACTTCCCGCTCCGGAAAAAAACTGATGGAGACGAAAGGCAAAGTACGGTCGGCCATCCGCATCCTGAATGTGATAGGCCCTCATTAAAAACGTCTGGAGCCCCTCCCGACATTCTGATTCAGAAAGTCCGGTGACTGTGGCAAGGGCCTTTGCCGCTTCCTGAAGGCGTTTGGGCCGGCTTCGGATCCAATATTCGCCTTCCCGCTCGATCCCAAGATTTTCCTCGACCCATTGGGCCAACGGAAATGAAGCAATGTTGTCATAAGAAAGAGTGACGTCATCCACCTGTGTCAGGCATTGCCGGAGCTTACTGGGATCGAGACCTCCGGGATCAAGGGTTCGGCGCTTCAGGGTTTCGAAGATGATATCAGCAGAATCGAGGGGAATGCCGAAAAAGCGGGTACCCACTTGGGCCACCACAGACTGGCGATCTTGGCGGGATCCTTCGCTAGCCATCGTGGCTGAGGTCCCAATACATTGAAGACCGGGGTTGAACCGTTCCTTGACGCGCCGTATCAGCATGGCCACATCGGCTCCCTGACGTCCCCGATAGGAGTGGAGCTCGTCCATGACAAGGAACCTGAGACCCTCCGAAGCCGTCACAATGGCGAGATCATCAGGGTTTTGGCGAGTCATGAGATATTCAAGCATCATGAAGTTTGTCAGAAGAATGTCCGGAGGGCTTTCCCGAATCTTCGCTCTTTCCTCCTGAGACTCTTGTCCGGTATACCGGGCAAATGTCACCGGCATCTTTCCCGGAGGAAACCCTTTCGCCAAAAACTTTTCAAGCTCATCGCGTTGGCTG
Organism: Nitrospirota bacterium; assembly: GCA_027335985.1. Next base: position 9,510 of record DAHWGX010000071.1, read on the forward strand.
TTGCAGAGGGCATTCATGGGGTAGACAACGATGGCGGAGATCGATGGCTTGCGAACGGACCCATTTTTTTGAAGGTCTTTGGTTTTGAGGATGGCATCGACAATCGGAATGAAGTAGGCCAAAGACTTTCCTGACCCTGTTCCTGTCGAGACAATATAACTTTTTCCTTGTGCGGCCCGCTTGATGGCTTCTTCCTGGTGGTGATAGAGGGAAAGGGTGGAACCGGTTCCATCCTCATTCTTGATCCGGAAGATTCGGTCGCACAGGGGATGAAGATGCCCTTCTGCCACAAGTTTTGAGACGGTGGTGTTCGAGACAAAACCTGGATTCATCTGAATGAGCGGATCCGGCCAGAACCTTTCGTTCTGATAGGCCGAGTCAGCAAACGTCTGGATGTCCTGTGAACGAATGCGACAGAAGCTTCGGGTGAACACTTCATATTCACGGACAAGTTTTCGGCGAAACTCAAAGACATCCATACACCCCTCCAGGAATCCACTGACGAATGTCACTGCGTTTGGGAAACTCGATCGGACCTTCTGTGCTTACATATGCGAATTTCTTAAAGGGAAATCGCGTTTTCCTGACATAGAGATGCTGGATTTTGAGAGACAGAAAAAAGAAGAGTTGAAGCAAAAATGGCTCTTGATGAGTTGAAGAGGGAGCCCTAATACAGTTGATGGGATATTGTGTCCCTGAGTTTTTTCGGAGACAATAACACGCAGAACCCACGAGACCCTCTTTCCGATCTCTCCTCCCCATTCCCCCCCAGATTTTTAAATTCGGAAGGGGTTACGCCTCTTTGACACCCAACCCTTCCTCCTGAACCATTTTGAGCGTTTTCCTATCTTTGGTTTTCCATTCGGTGCGGCCATTGGCAGGGCGCCCCAAAATGACCCCGGCAGCCATGGAGGGAGAGCTAAATTCATAGTCTTGACTAAACTGATAGGATGTTCCGGCGGGAACCAGAACTTTTTTATCAATGAGGGATTGTCGCATCATTCGGCCATTCTCATACATCGATGGGGCTTCCTCTTTGGTCGCATGTGACCCTTTCGTGACCGCAAACCCTCCGGAGGTTTCATACCCTTGGGCCAGAATGCCTTTGGATTCGGATTCAATGAAAAAGTCTTGAGAGACCTTTCGTGAGGAATCAACCATGTCGAAGAAAGGATATCCCAAGATGGGCAAACAGAGAAGAATATTCTCCAGAAAACCTTCGCAATCAGCGATGTCGGCCTCGGAGATGGAAGGGAGGGTCGGATTATTTTCATTGTCGAGGGTCGATTTTTTCGCCTTTTGGGCCAGATCTATGAGGCGGGATTCCAAATATTGCACATGGGCCTTGTTCAGGTTCCCATCATTGCTGGTAAAGATCACCGCATGAGTCCAGAAGTCCTTATGGTTTGCATGAGCATACAGTCTGTCGGCGACGGAATCCCCCTCTCCGATATAAATTTTGGGAAGAGATGGTTTCTCATCGCTCCCCACCAAAAAATAGACGCCTGCCCCTAGAGTGGTGAGACGCTCTTTTTTTCGTTCGATCTCATAGGTGTTTCGAGGAATCACAAGCCCATATCCCGACCAGTTGAACTTGCGAATCTCTTTGATCCCGTCTGGGTCTCCATTCGGGAAAAAAAGGGTGACGGTAAATCCCTG
>DAHWGX010000074.1 GCA_027335985.1 Nitrospirota bacterium
GCAAGCCCGTAGCGCCTGTTCGGAGGCGAAAACCTCCGAGTCGGCGGCCTGACCTTTCAGGCCCGCCGATCCATCCCCGTTTTCAGTCCGGGGAGTTGGCAGGAAGGAATCCCCTTCGTTCACGGAGGGGAGGACGTCAACCGGATGATTGGAATTCATGCCCTGAGGCAGGCGCGGATTCTTCGGGAGCGGCTGCTCCGGTCGGGACGCTTCCTGAGGGTTTCGATCAATATCGGCGCCAGCCATTTCCTTCATGAGGAATTCCTGTCCAATGTGGAGGAATCGGTCGGTGGGGCCGGAGGGGAGGGGCTGGTCCTTGAGGTCACGGAAAGCGCCGCCCTTGAGGACATGCATCGGACGACTCGCCTGGTGGAGGAATTGAAACGCCGCGGATTCGGGGCATCCCTCGACGACTTCGGAACGGGATACTCTTCCCTCCATTATGCGGCCGATCTCTCGATGACGGAGATCAAGCTCGATTCCTATTTTCTCCGACGCTTCCGGAGCTACACCAATGCCTTCGCCGTTGTGGGCTCGACCCTTTTGCTGGCCGATCTTTCGGGAAGCCGTCTTGTGGGAGAAGGTCTCGAATTTCCCGAGGACCTCGCGCTCTGGCTTCGCATGGGAGGCCGTCTGATCCAGGGGTATCTTCTCGCCAGACCCATGCCGGAGGAGGAGCTTCTTTCCTGGCTCGGCCGTCCCCTGCCACCGGAGCTCGCGACTGCCTCCCCGGTCTATCCGGTCGAAGATCTTCCCTTTCTCGAATACGCCTTCCGCCCCTCCTCTTCCTACGAGGAAATGGACCACCGCCAGGCCGACTGTCCGCTGGACCTCTGGTTCGCCCAGCGCGGTGTTCTTTACTGTCACCTTCCTTCCTGGAGCGAGGCCAGGGACTCCCATAGACAGATGCACATTTCGGGGGCACTCTCCCTCAATGTCACAGAGAGGTTCGTGCGGGCGATCGGAAACCTTCGGGACGAGATGGACGCCTACCGGCTCACGTTCGGTCCTTCTGCCTGACCCTTTCTTGCAGACGCATCGCCCTCAGGTCTTTTTCCTGGCCGTTTACCGCGACAGGTAGCCGTAGAACATCTCGCTCCGGATGCGCGACTCCTCCACCAGGAACTGCCCAAGGAGAGTCTGGTGAAAGGCGTCGACCATGGCGGGCGGTCCGGACAGATAGAGGAGGGAGTCCTCCCCCGCCATCTCAAGAATCCGGGAAAGGCCCTCATTGATCCGCTCCTGACGGGAGCCTCCGACCGGGAGGCCTTCCTTGGTCAGGACAGGGACCCATGCGACGACTTCCTCCCGCACCCACTCCTGACATTCCGAAAGAAACGGCGTCTCGTCCACTGTCCGGTTTACCGTCATGAGAAAGATCCTGAAAGGCGATTCCTTTCGCTTCTTGAGGCTTCGGACCATGCTCCGAAAGGGGGTGATCCCGATGCCACCCGCCAGAAAGACCAGATTCTTCGGTCCTTCTCCCCGCGGAAGAATGAAGTCCCCGCTTGCCTCCTCGATCAGGAAGGTCTGGCCGGGACGAGCGCCCTTCAGCGCTTTCTTGAAGGGCGAGCCCGGAGTCAGTCGTGTGGCGATTGAAACGGTAGGGAGCTCCTCCGGGGCGCTGCAGAGGGAGAAGGTCCGGCTCCGGTCGTCCAGGGGGTGGTCGGGAGGGAAAGAGAAAAGGGATGCTTGGCCGGCTTCGAAGGTGAAGGCGGAGTCTGATATCTCGAACTCGGCCCAAAGAGTCCCGGCGGCAACCGGAACAGTTCGGAGGAGGCGGGCGGAAAACTCCATAAGGGTCCTTTCAGTCGTCGGTCCAGGAATGGATCTGCCCGGCCGGATGAGTGAAGTGCTTCCCGAAGAGGGCTTCCAATGCCGTCGGAGGGAGAGGCCGGCTGGAGAAAAAGCCCTGGATCCGGTCGCACTGGTGCTTTTCCAGATAATCCCACTCCTCGGCGCTCTCCACGCCTTCGGCCGTGGTGGTAAAGTCCAGGCGCTTGCCCAGACCGATGATCGTCCGGACGAGTTCGGAGCGTTTGAGGTCGGAGAAAAGGTTGGTGACGAGCGAGCGGTCGATCTTGACCTCGGCGATGGGATAGGTGGTGAGGTAGGAAAGTGCCGTAGCCCCGGTTCCGAAGTCGTCGATGGAGATCCGGATGGCCTGGCGGTGAAGCGATTCTACCACCGAAAAGAAATTCTCGGAATCCTTGATCACCTCCGACTCGGTGATCTCGAGGAGGAGGACCTCCGGGGGAACCCCCACCTTGTCGAGGATGGAGAGCACTTCCTCGACGAATCCCTCCCGGACGAAGTGCTGATAGGAGATGTTGACCGATACGGATATCCGGTTACCGTCGGTCCTCCATCGCTTGGCCTGTTCCATGGCCATCCGGAGCACGGTATTGCCGATCGGGACGATGAGCCCTGTCCGCTCGGCCAGGGGAATGAAGTCGGCCGGAGAGACGCGTCCGGCGTCGGGGGACTCCCATCGCACCAGGGCTTCCGCGCCGACGACCTTGCCCGACTGGGTCTCGATCTGGGGCTGATATTCGAGAAAAAATTCCCCCCGAAGAAGCGCCTGTTTGAGGGCCTGCTCGAGCTGGAGATCACGGAGGGAGGACGAGGACATGGCCTCCTCGAAGAAGCGGATGCGGTTCCTTCCCGCTTCCTTGGCCCGGTTGAGGGCAATGTCCGAATTTTTGACCAGATCTTCGGGGGATTCGCCGTCCCGGGGGAAAAGGGCCACTCCCATGCTCGCGGTCAGGGCGATCTCCTGTCCTGCCACCTCGAAGGGGTTGTCCAGACTCCTGAGCAGACGGTCGCAAAAGAGGGAGACATCCTTCTCCGTCGGGCATTCGGTCAGCATTACGAGAAATTCGTCTCCCCCGATACGGGCCAGGGTGTCGTTTGGTGACAGGAGCCCGGAGAAGCGCCGGGAAAGGGCCTGGAGAAGCTCGTTTCCCGCCCCGTGGCCCAAAGAGTCGTTGATCCGCTTAAAAAGGTCGATGTCGACCATCCCGATGGCCAGGATGCGGCGATTGTTTCTGGCCCAGGGGAGAAGGGTGGCCAGGCGGTCCTGGAAAAGGCTCTGGTTCGGGAGATGGGTGAGGGTGTCCCGGTATGTCAGGTTCCAGATCATCTCCTGGGCCCGCCGCCGCTCGGTGTTTTCCTGAAAGACCATGACCACCCCGGTGAGAAGTCCGTCCCGGCTGTGGATGGGGGCCGCCGAATCGGAGATCGAGGTGATGCGTCCGCTCCGGCTGATCAGGGCGGTGTGGTTTGCAAGCCCCACAACGATGTCGTTCTTCAGGACCCGGTCGATCGGAACCTCCACTCGTTCCCCGGTCTTTTCGTTGAGGATCCGGAAGATCTCGTAGACGGGGCGTCCCAGGGCTTCCTCGACCCCGTATCCCGTGAGGCGTTCGGCGACCTGGTTGATGAAGGTGACCGTTCCGGAGACGTCGGTGGCGATGACGCCGTCCCCGATGGATGCAAGCGTCGTCCGGAGCCACTCCCCCTGAGCTTCGAGCGCCAGTTCTGCGTTCTTGAGGCGCGAGACGTCGCTCCCTTTCCATTCGAGGTACCGGGATCGCCGGCCGATCCGGGTCGGGGTCATCTGGGCCATGAGCCAGGTCAGGGCGGGAAGGGACGGATCGCGGAAGGGAAGGAGATGCTGGCGGGGTGCACCGGGGTCCGCGAGGAAGGCCTCCCATTCAAGGGCGGCCTCTCCGAGGGACGGACTTTCCCGGAGGAGGTCCGCCAGGGGGATCGCATCGCATCCGGAGTGGTTCCTGCAAAAGAGATCCCGGAAGCGGCGGTTCGCAAAAAGAATTCTCCCCCGAAGATCGGTCAGGACGATCATCTCCTCCGAGTCTTCCGCGGCGAAGTCGAGCAGGACCTGGTGGGTGTGGCGCCGGGAGGTCGAGAAAAACAGGATCGCGCCGGCGTAAAGAACGGTCAGGAAACCCTGGAGAAGGATGAGAATCGAGCGGGTCCGGTAAAGGGAGGCCAGACGAAGAGTCTCCCTCCGGAGCTGTTTGTCTATTTCGTAGGAGAAGGAAACGATCCGGAAGCTCAGTCGGCGGTAGTCCCTGGAAAGAGGATCCGATAGAGAAGGGGGCCTTCCGGAAAAATTTCGGGTCAGACTGAAGAAATAGCGGTCGCATCCCCGAGCGACATCGGTGAGGGAGCGTCGCATTTCCAGAGAAAGGAACGGTCTTCTGCGGTCCAGATCGGAGAGGACCGCCCGGGCCTGGAGGGACAATCCCAATACGTAGCGTTCGGATTCTGGCTCTTTTTTCAGGATGGCGGCCAGGAAGGCCGCATGAATGGCCCGGTCGAGGGAGGTCATGTCGAATCCCAGGGCTTCTGTGGCGTGGACCGCCTCCGCGACCCTTTTTTCGGCCATGTGGTTCCGGGCAAAGAAGAGGAACAGCGGAGCGGAAACGCCCAGGAAAAGGAGCGTCGCCAGCAGCACGGGAAGCGCGAGGAGGAGCTCCCGCCATGATCGGGGGAAGGAATGTGTCATGGGCGTTCCTTGCCGGACGGACCCGCGTGGATCGGGAATGATTTTTCCAGGTCGATGCCGCTGGAATATGAGAAAACCATAAGCTTAATTTTTGTCAATGTCAAGGATCCCTTATGGACCAAATATTTTGTCGTTTGCAGAGCCGGTCCCTTGACCGACTCCGATGAGGGGGGTATGGTTATAAGAATCGTTCCTCATTCTTTTGGGTCCTGACGGAGGTTGGTCGGTCGGGGACGGTGCTTACGCTTCCCGACAGGGTTGCAGAAGGGAGCGATGCTGTGAAGGTTCTTCTGGTCTCGGCCAACCGCGAACACTTTCCTGATCCTGTTTTTCCCCTGGGGGCGGCCTACGCGGCGGCTGCGATCCGGAGTGTCGGCCATCGGGTCGTTGCCCTGGACCTCGCCTTCCTGACCGATCCCGAAAAAGCCCTGAGAGAGTCGATCCTGAGGGAAAAGGCCGACATACTCGCCTTCTCCCTCAGGAACCTCGACAATGCGGCCTATCCCCTGACGCGATTCTATCTCCCGGACTATCGGGCTCTCCTCAGGATCGCCCGTGAAACGATCGTCCAGACCGCACGTCCGAAGATTCCCGTCGTGGTGGGGGGATCGGCTGTCGGGCTCATGCCCGTCCCCCTTGTGAAGAGCCTCGAGGCCGACTACGGGGTGGCAGGTGAGTCGGAGGAGGCTTTCCCGGCGCTCCTCGAAGCCATCGAAAAGGGATGCGACCCTTTGGGAATCCCGGGTATCGTCGGGGCAAAGGAGAGCGGGGGAGCGGTCACTCCTCTTCCTTTTCCGGATTCCCCTGTCACTCCCGTTGTGGAAGGAGGGATCTGGACCCGTCTTCGTCCGGCCCGGGACCTCTTTGACCTTCCGCGCTACATGAGGGTGGGGGGGATGGCCAATATCCAGACCAAGAGGGGATGCGTCTTCCGGTGCCGCTATTGCACCTATCCCCTTCTCGAGGGACGGGAGCACCGTCTCCGGGATCCCGAGGCCGTCGCGGACGAAATCGAGGAGCTTGTCGAGCGGGACAGGGTGCGTTCGTTTTTTTTCGTCGACAGCGTCTTCAATCTGCCTGCCTCCCATGCGGAGGGAGTCTCCCGGGCCCTGATCCGCCGGAAAATCCGGATACGCTGGTCGGCCTATGCCTCCCCCGCGGGACTCACCCGGGGCCTTCTGGAGACGATGGCGGCGGCAGGATGCGACGGTCTCGAGGTGGGAAGCGATTCCGCGGACGGAACAACTCTTGAGACCCTGGGAAAGGGTTTTTCCGTCGATCGGATCCTCGAAGTGGCCGAGGACTGTCGCAAGGTCGGGATACCTCTCTGCCACAGCCTTATCTTCGGGGGGCCGGGAGAGACGCCCGAAACGGTCCGACGCACCTGCCAGCTGATCGACGGAACGCGTCCGATGGCGGTGGTGGCCATGGCCGGGGTCCGTCTCTATCCCGGCACGCCTCTGGGAGACTGGGCCCTCTCCTCGGGTCTGGTGAAATCGGAGGAAGATTTCCTGGAGCCCCGATTTTTCATCGACCCGGCGGTTCGGTCTTTCCTGATCCCCTATCTCGAGGCCTTTTCCGCCGCCCGGGGAAACTGGATCCTTCCGGGGGTGGTGCCCCCCCTGGCCCCCATCACCCAACGGATCATCCGGTTCATGGGGTACAGGAAGCCCCTTTGGCATCTTTTGAAATACGGAGTGTTCAAGAACCGGGTCTATCGGGACCGGTGACAGGATCCTGCCGCCGAAAAGCGAACCATCGGCGCCGTGATCCCCTGACGAGGAGGGACGATCCGAAGGGATACGCCCATCAAGAACGAAGGAGTCGCTCATGGAAGACACCGCAAAACAGGCTGCCGCGACATTGCTGCAGGTTTACGCCGACATCGACCTCCTGGCGCTCGAACTCTGCAGCGACCGCCTCCCCTTTGCCCCCACGGCCGAGGCCCGAAAGGAACTGATGCGCCAGATCGGGGAGGAGGTCATCCATTTTTCCCTGCAGGAACGGACGCTGGAGCGGCTCGGTCGGCCGTTCCTGCCCGTCATTGACCTTTCTCGGCGAGAGGAGATCAAGGCCTGGTTTTCCGGTCTCGGCTGGTACGAATTTCTGGCGGGCCTCCAGCTGGGGATCGAGGGGATCGGGATTGCGGTCGTGGAACGGGTGTCTGAGCAGGCGGGCCCCCTCGTCAGGGAGTCCCTCCGGATTCCGATCGCCGACGAACTTCGTCAGTCTTCTTTCGGGGTCCAGGAGTGGCAGGCCCTGATCTCCCGCTCCACGCCCGTCGAACGGGAGGATTTGCGTCGCCGCATTCTTGGGATTTTCGAACAGGTCTACCTTCTGGCTGAAAAGTCCCTGCCCGTGCCCTTCGAAGAATGCTGGAACAGTCTGGGGCTCACCAAGGAGGATCTTTGGGAAACCGTCCGGGGGCGGACCCGAGGCATTCTCGCCAAGGTGGGGTTCGATCCCGGCCTACCCGCCTCCTTCGTGGCGTAGATCCGGGTTCAGCGGGAGCGATGGAATCGACGCTTCCGAGATTCTCCACACTCAATTTCCCAAAGGGGCGCTCGGGCGCCCTTTTTTTTGGGGAGGAATGGGGGTTCCGCCACCCTGTCGGGGACGTCAGCGGAGAAGGAGGGAGTAAAGAAGGGAGAGAAGGAATGCCGTCAGGAGCCAGAGAAAGGCGGGAAGGACGTTCCGGTTTCTGGCAAGTGAGAGGGCATACAGCCCGTTGACCAGGTTGTTGCTTCCGGAGGCGAGGATGATCGCCCCTTCCAGGGCCCCTTTGGGGACATGGAAGTTCCCGGCAAGGAGAGAGAGGATGAAAGGGGTGATGTCGGTAAAGCCTACGGCGATGGAAAGGAGGGGAAGCGCTTCTGCCCCGAAACGGCCGAGAATCAGATGGGTGATCGCCGCGAAGAAGACGAAGGCGCCGGCGAAAAGGACCGCTGTCCGGACTTCGAGAGGATGTGTGGCCTTCACGGTGGGGGGAAGGGCCTCCGCGGGTGGCTTCAGGAATCGACTGAAGGTGCGGGTTCCCCATGCCGCTCCCAGGGAAAGGAGCAACAGGCCCCCGTAGGGCAGAAGAAGAGGAAGGGAGACAGTGCCGGGTCCCAGGGCCAGGACGAGAATGGCCATACGGATATACATCATGGTCGAGGCCAGGATGATTGCCGAGGAGGTGAGGGGATCGGACTGGTCCCGGTCCTTCCTCGCCAGGACGATGGTGGCGACGGTGCTCGAGTAGAGGCCACCGAGGGTCCCGGTCAGGAGAATCCCCCGGTGAGGGAAAAAGTAGGTGCGTGCCAGGTAGGAGAGGTAGGAAATCCCCGACACCATGACCACCGCCAGCCACACCTGGGTGTAGGTGACGGGGATGGCCTCTCCGATCGGACGCTCCGGCAGGAAGGGGAGAATGATGCCGGCCATGATGAGGAACTTGGCCAGGGTGACGACCTCGGTCGCGGTCACGGCGTCGGAAAATTTCCGGATGCCGTGGCTCTCTCCCAGGATGAGAAGGATGACCACCACATAGACCATGATGAACCAGAGGGGCTCCCGAAGGGCGATGGGTCCCATGGCGTAGGTGAGGATGGCCATCATCGGAGGAATGAGGGACGGATTCTTTTCCTGGCGGGAGCGGTAGTGGACCAGGAGAAAGGCGGAAAGCGCCAGAAAGCCTGCGATATAGAGCATCCCCGATGGGTCGAGGATCGAGAAGACGAAGCCGGCGATGCCGGAGAGGGTGAGCGTCCGGGTGGTCCCGAAACCCAGGTCCTCTTCGTTCGTTCGACGGTAGCTGTGGAGCTCGAGGCCGATGACGAAACTGAAGAGGACGGTCAGGATGAAGGTCAGAAAGAGGGGAGGGAGAATGGAAGTGATTGTCACAGGAGACTCGCCCATTCGCCCTGAAAGACGTCGGTCCGGGTGATTCCGCCCACCAGACACCGGTTCCTTTCATTGTCGATGACCGGCAGAAACTCGAAGTCCTTCTCGTTCATCTTCCCGATGGCGTTCAGGATCGGTTCTTCGGCCGTGACCGTCACGACGTTGGTGACCATGGCTTGTCCCACGGTTGTTGTTCCCCATGTCTCCGGAGGAAAGCGGTCCAGATCGTAGAGGGAAAAGATCCCGACGAGATGGGGCCCGCCCGGGACCTCTTCCGTAACCGGATAGATCCGGTGCAGATGACGGAATATGAAATGTTCCCTGAACTCGAGAAGGGTGATCTCCGGAGAGACGCTGACCACATTCCGGATCATGGCGTTTCGGACGGGAAGGTGGAAGCGGTTGGAGAGATGAATGTCCTCCCTGTCCCTCTGATGGGTGGAGATGGATGTAGAGCCGCTGACGACATAGCTCACCACCGTGCCGATCAGCCCCGGAATCAGGTAGCCCGAGCTGTGCGTCGCTTCGGCGATGAAGACCACCGCGGCGAGCGGAGTCTTGTAGCCGGCCGCGAGGAAGGCCGACATCCCCATGACCACACCGAAGTCGTAGGGTTCGAGTCCGGCCACCTGGGCCACGACGCTCCCTGTCGCGGCCCCCAGGCAAAGGAGGGGAAAGAAGGATCCTCCGATCCCACCGGCCGAGAAGGTGAAAATCACCGCCACCGCCTTCAGGAAAAAGAGAACGACCGCCATTTCGATAGGGGTGTTCCCTGTCAGGAGATGCTGGATGAAGATGTATCCTGGCCCAAGGGGAAGGGCCTCCCCGTAGGCCCGGGTCGAGATGAATCCGGTCAGACCCAGAACGAGCGCCGCCAGGATCGGTCTCGGTCCAAGGCGACCCTTCTCCTGAGAGAACCATTTCTTGGTGGTCCGGTAGATCCGGATGAAAAGGGTCGTCAGAAGACCGCAGACCAGCCCGATGACCAGAACTGAGAGAAAATCCTTGAAGTGGAACTGCGCCTTCGCGGCCAGTGAAAAGAGGGGCGATGTGCCGGCAAGGCTCACCATGACGATGTAGGAGCTGACGCTCGATATCAGGGTCGGAACCAGGGCGTTGGGGGCAATGTCGGAACGGTAGGGAACCTGAAGGACGAAGATGGCGCCTGTGAAGGGGGCCTTGAACATGGCGGAAAGCCCGGCGGCCGCCCCGGCGAGAAGCATCACCCGTTGCTCCTCGTAGGGAAGACGAAGCCAGCCGAATGTCCGGTCGACAAGGGAGCTCACCACCCCGCCGATATAGGTCGAGGCACCTTCGAGGCCGGCCGATCCCCCGAAACCCAGGGTCGCGATGTAGGCGGGAATTTTGTAGAGGGCGTTCCGAAGGGGAACCTTTCCACGGAACTCGTGATAACTCTTGATGATCTCCTCGGTGCCCCCCACGTTGTCGACCCGGCCGGTCGTGAGGACGAAACGGGCCACGAGCACCCCGATCATGGGGATGAGGATGACGATGAGGTGGTTCTTGAAGGCGGTGTTGTACAGGGTGAGAAAGAGGAGACGATAGACGACCCGCTCGATCAGATAGACGAAAAAACCTGTGACGGAGCCGATCAGGACAGAGAGAAAGATGGTACGCCAGAAGGTGTTCAGACGGCCGATGGTCCCGAGGATCAGCCGTGCCTGAAGCTTGATGCGGCGTCTAATCTGCACGTGCGAAGTCCGTCCGCTGAGATGTCGATCTGTTCCGGCAGGCTCTCCCCGGATCGGCGCAGGCGTCCATACCACAAGAATACCTGCAAACGCGTGGAAATAGCAAAAAAGGCCGCCGGGGAGCTATTCCGGAAAAAGCCCGGTGAGAATGGCCCGAAGCTTGTCCCAAGGGGTGAGGGGCATGATCCGGCTCCCCCCGATGGTCGTCACGATCTTTTTCTCGAGGGCGGGCGTCCGGCCGATTCCCCGGAAGGCGGCTTTCCGGGCGCGGACGACGAGCGGATTTCCCGAGTTCCAGACGCGGGTCATCTCGTCGGCCAGCCTGTGCAGAGCCCTTGTCACGGGGATCCTCGCCATTTCGTAAGGGAGAAGTGCTTCCCGGCGGACCAGCGGAGCCGAGAGGAGAGCCTTTGAAAGGACAGGGGCGAGGATCCTGGCATCCTCCATGGCCTGGTTCCGTCCCTGGGCCACGTGAGGGTTCATGGCGTGCGCGGCATCCCCCATCAGAACAATCCCGTCGTCGGACCAGCGTTCGAGATCGATTTTCCAGACCGATAGCTCCATGAAGCGGGCGGGATCGTCGAGTCCGTTTCGGATGGCAATTGCGGCGAAACCCGGGACCTGGCGGTCGAGGTGGCGGAGAACGGATGCGGTTCCCCCCGCGAAGAATTTCTCCCGATCCCTGTCTGGAAGAAGAACGAGAAAGAAGCGGCGACGCTCAGAGACCGAAAAGAAAAAAAAGATCGACCGGGGACCCAGGAAATATCGTCCGGAGGTGTCGGCAACGGCAGGAGGAAGGCTCTCGAGAGCTTCCGGGAGGAAGAGCGAGCCCCCCAGATAGGAGTCCCGGTAGGGAACGGCTGTCCCGGGAATTTTCGCGATCTCGCGGACCCGGGAGTGGCGACCGTCGTCTCCGACGAGGATCCGGGCGAGTACGCTCCGGATTTGGCCGTCCCGCTCGTAGGTTGCGGTGACCCCGGACGAGTCGACGGAGAAATCCCTGAAGTCCGATGCGTGGCGGATGACTACATGGGAGTGGGAGGACAGGTTTTGCGCGAGGAGTTGATCCATCAGGTGAGGTTCGATGGCCAGGGCGTAGGGAAAGGGACCTGTACCGGCCTGGTAGGAGGAACGCATGAGGAGGTGGCCTTCCTCATCGAGGAAGTCGAAGCTCCGGTAGTCTGTGTGGGGGAGTTTTTTGAGGTCGTCGAGCAGAGACAACTCCTCAAGAATCGACAACCCGATGGGCTGGACGAGTTCCCCCCGGTGGACCGGATCGAAGCCGGGACGGCGATCGAGGATCAGGATCCTAAAGCCGAGTGGAGCGAGATAGTTGGCCAGGGTCAGGGCCCCGATTCCCGCGCCCGAGATGACGATGTCAAAGGCTTCCGTACGATGGTCACCCGTCATAGAAATCTTCTCCGGGATGAGGTGGTCTGGAGGGATAATAGACCCGGGCCAGATCACGGGCCAATTTGCCTGCGCATTCCTGCCATGCCGACAATGTCGCTCTTTTTTGGGAAAATCCCCTGCTTGTGATGGTCACCTTTTTTCTCCAGAGAATTCCTCCCCGGTTGATCAGTGTTTCCTGCAGGGTCATCCGGGTCGTGGCGATGGCAAAATCTCCCCGGGCCCGTAGTGATTCCTTTTGAGAGAGAAGGTCGATCCGCAGGAGGGCCCGGTATCTGGAGAGGAGCGGGGGAGGGGGGGCTCCGGGACAGCTCTGGTCACCTCCGGAGAAGGTGCAGAGGGTGAGGTCCTTTTTTCGGGCTTGCGTCATGAAAATGGTCCGGATCGCCTGCCCCTGGTGAAGAGGCCCAGGTCCGTTGATTGTCAGGAGGAGAGGGTGCAGAGCTCTTCTGTGATAAAAACGGAAGTGGACATCCAGCAATGTATTTTTAAGGATTTTCCGGAAATGGGGACGGTCGAGGGGTGTTCCGGGGAGCGCCCGGTAGAATCCCTCCAGGAAGCCGTGATGGCCAGGGACATGGATGCGGGAGAGGGAGCAATCTCCTGTTCCCCCGGGGCCGGTCGGCTGGCATTCAAGCTCAAGCGGAGGATGGAGCCGGTAGGGGGATTGTCTGAAAAGAGCCGCCTCCCAGCGGAGCGTCGTCAGGGAAAGAATGGGCCGGTTGTTTCCGATAAGCCAGGACGGCTCTGGGAAGACAAGGTGCTCCGGCTTCGGGAAGGGACGAAGGGAGGGAACGAAGATGAGTCCGGAGAGCCCGGAAGGATGGGGTCCGATCTGAACGGAGGTTCTTTCCGTCATATGGGCCGGGGGGACAAGTGTAGCGCTCAGGGAAAGCTCTGGCGTGGTGGGGTCCAGGGAGAGACGGAGAGCCCGGAGGCTCTTCCTCCAGAGCGCTTCGACGGAAGTCCCTTCCCGGAGGATCTTTCTGCGGGTCGCAGGAGAAAACGAATGGAGTGAGTGGATCGATCGGTCGGCATTCAGGGCCCTTCGCATTGCGGCCAGAAATCGGGAGCCATCTTTTTGAAGGAGGAAGCTCCGAGCTTTTTCGTGTTCGGATTCCATCCTTAAGGCGGCCCTTTGGTCGGATCGGGCGAGTGATCCGAGGAGAGACTGTTCGTAACTCCTGGGCACTTTCAGGAGAAGATAAAGGGAGGTGCGGTGGAGGTAGGGCCGGTCCTGACTCTCCTTGTAAGTGCGGATCCACCTGTCGGCTATGGAGGGGGCGTCATTCTTTGGCCCCAGACGAAACCATTTCCGCTTCTCGGGACCGGTCAGGAGATAGCCTTCCTTTGCCAGGGTTTTGGAAAATTGATCAAAAGCCCGTGAAAGGGCCTTAGATCGGGCAACTGAGGGGGTGGACGCTTTCCTGGCATCGCCCGAGAACCAGAGAGCTTCCGGGGAGGCGGCCGGCGGATGGTCCACGAAGAGAGGTCTTCGCTGCGGATCCTGGTCGACAAGGAGGTCGGGGGAGGGGGCGGAAAAAGACGGAAAAAAAGTGCAGGAGCAGAAAAGGAAAAAGAAAAGAGGCGCAAGATGTAAGGGTTTCTGTTTCTCAGAATCCCTGGAGTGGTCCCTGACCAAGGGGCGTATTCTCAGACGGATGTGGTTTCGCCGATCCGGTCCTGCTCCTCGGGACCGTCGGTTCCGGCGGTATAGAACCGGAGGGGAGATTTCTTCGAAAGGTCCCCGAGAAAGGGGGCCATGAAGTTCCATGAGTTCTCCACTTCGTCGTTTCGCGCGAAGAGGGTGGAGTCTCCGATGATGGCGTCGTGGAGGAGACGTTCGTAAGCCTCCGGAGACTTTGCACGATAAGCCTGCTGGTAGGAAAAGTCCATCTCCACCGGGTCGATCACAAAGGAGCTGCCGGGCCGCTTGATCCCGAACCGGAGGGAGATCCCCTCGTTTGGCTGGATCCGGATGATCAGTTCGTTGGGGATGGTCCCGGGCGTTCCTGCCAGGCGGAAAAGGGCGAAGGGAAAGTCTTTGAAAACGATCCGGATCAGGGTTTCCCTTCGGGACATGCGTTTCCCGGCTGTCAGGAAGAAGGGGACTCCGGCCCACCGCCAGTTCTGGACCTCGACCCTCATCCGGACAAAGGTGGGGGTTTCCGAGAGGGGAGGAATCTTGGGCTCGTTCCGGTAGCCCGGGACGGGAACGCCGTCGACCTCTCCAACGGTGTACTGGCCCCGGACGATCGTCCGGGGAATGTCCTCTGTCCGGATCGGTTTGAGGGAGCGAAGAACCTTGACCTTTTCGTCCCGGATGGATTCGGCCTCGAAGGCGACGGGGGGGTCCATGGCCGTGAGGGTCATCAGCTGGAAGAGGTGGTTCTGTACCATGTCCCGGAGGATGCCGGCCTCCTCGAAATAGCCCCCGCGCCCCTCGACACCGACCGCTTCATGGACGGATATGTGGACGCTCCGGACAAAGATGTTGTTCCAGAGGTTCCCGAAAACTGGATTCGAGAGGCGGAAGACGACTATGTTCTGAACCGTCTCTTTGCCAAGATAATGGTCGATGCGAAAGACCTGGGTCTCGGAGAAGACCTGGAGAACTTCCCTGTTCAGGTCCCGGGCCGAGGCGAGGTCCCGTCCGAAGGGCTTTTCGACGATGATGCGGGTAAAGGGTGCGGGTTTCTCCGTGGCTCCGTCGTTGATCTTCGAGAGTCCGAAGCTCCCCAGATTCCGGATGATGGGAACGAAGTAGCTGGGCTGTGTGGCCAGATAATACAGGACATTCCCTCCGGTGGGATTGCGGAATTCGTCGGAAAGAAGTGTTGTTCGGATGGCGGTGTATCCGTTTGGGTCATCGAAGGTCATGGGGTGGTAAAAGATCTTTTTCTCGAATTCGGTATAGAGCTCGAGATGGTTGGAGCTTCGGGAAAAGGTCTGGACCGATGCCCGGAGCTCTCCCCGAAACTCCTCGTGGGTCTTTGGACTTCGGGCGACGCCTAGGATTCTCGTTTCCGGATGGAGGAGCCCGTCGACCATCAGGTCGAAAAGAGCCGGCACGAGCTTGCGATGGGTCAGATCTCCCGAGGCTCCGAAGATGACGATCGTCAACGGAGGTGTCTCCATGGTTGGCGGATTGGGCTGAACTTCTCCCATGCCCGCTCCCTGAAAGGGAGACTGGAGGATGCTGGTCAAGGGTCATCCTTTCCTTTTCGACGGACCGTGGATAAGACGCCGCGGCTCCTCCTCAAGCAGGAAGAAGCCATGACACGGAGGGTCAGACCTTCCGGATGGCGGCGATTTTTTTCTCGGTGCTCTCCCGAAGGCTTTCAAAGGATTTGTTGAAGGCTTCGACCCCTTCCCTGATCAGCTGGTTGTAGGCAGACTCGAGGGAAATGCCGAGTGTCTGGAGCTGTTCAAGGACCGTGTAGGGATTCGGCAGGGACTTGTCCTTCTTGTAACGGTCGATGGTCCGCACCGCTTTGCCATGGTCGGCGAAGGCCCGGAGAGTCTCGGCGGGAACGGTGTTGACCGTGTCGGGGCCGATCAGCTCCTGGACATAGAGGATGTCGGAGTATTTCGGATTTTTGGTTCCGGTCGATGCCCAGAGGGGACGCTGGACTTTGGCGCCTTTTTCCGCGAGACCCCTGAAGGAAGGGCTCCCGAAGAGCTCCCCGAAAATGTCATGAATGATCTGCGTATTGGCAATGCCCGCTTTTCCCGCGAGTTCGCCGGCCTTCCGGACCATTGTCGGGTCGGAGGAGGTGGCCGCGATCTCTGCAAGGAGCCGGTCGACGAGGGTATCGAGACGGCTGATGAACAGGCTCGCCACACTGTGAATCCGGGAGGGGTTGCGGCCATTCGCAACATATTCCCGGAGGCCGTCGATGTAGGCGTTGGCAGCCTGCCTGTACGCGTCCGGAGAAAAAAGAAGGGTCACGTTGATGGAGATTCCTTCCGAGATTAACTGGCGAATGGCGGGAATGCCTTCCGGGGTTCCGGGGATCTTCACGAGGAGATTGGGGCGATCCACCATCTGGTGGAGTTTTCGGGCCTCCTCGACCGATTCCTTCGTGTCATGGGCGAGGAGAGGGTTGACCTCAATCGAGACATAGCCGTCTCCAAAGCGGGAGTCGTCGTAGACGGGGCGGAAAAAGTCGCACGCTCGCCGGACGTCCTCGACCATCAGAAAACGGATGATGTCGGTCGCGCTGTGGTTTTCCCGGGCGAGGCGGGCGATCTCGGCGTCGTAGTCCATCGATCCGTTGATGGCCTTCTCGAAGATGGTCGGATTGGAGGTGATGCCCCGTATCCCGACAGAACAGATCAGTTCGGTCAGCTCGCCCGAATCCATGAGGTGACGGCTGATGGTGTCGAGCCAAATGCTTTGACCTTCTTTCAGAAGGTCAGCCACCGATCCTTTCGGGGCGATGGGAGGACGTTGTCCGGTCGTCATCGAAGACTCCTTTTTAAGACGTGCCCATTCCTGCGGCCATCGGATTATGCAAGGCCAAGTTCTGGCCATTCCGTGCGCATGCGGTCCATAATTTTCTCAGCGGTGAATCCAAACTCTTCCATCAGGCGGCCATAGGGGGCGGAGGCTCCGAAGTGGTCAAGGCCGACGGCGATCCCTCGGGACCCGATATATTTCCAGGCTCCCAGAGTGCTTCCAGCCTCCGCGAAAAGGCGCAGGGGAGTCTCCCCCAGGACGGCGTTGCGGTAGTCCGCGGGCTGCCGGTCGAACAGGGTCGTCGAAGGCAGACTGACGAGGCGTGTCGAAATCCCCTTTGCGGTGAAAGCCTCCTGGACCTTCCAGAGGAGGGAGACCTCGCTTCCGGTTCCGATCAGGGTCACCCGCGGAGGGGTCTGGGAATCCCGAAGGACGTATCCGCCACGGGGAACACCTGAGCTGATGGCTTCGAAGGGAGCGTCGAGGATCGGAAGAGACTGGCGGGAAAGAACGAGGGCGACCGGCATTTCGTCCTGGGCCGTGATCCAGTCCATGGCGGTCAGTGTTTCGTTGGCATCGGCGGGGCGAATCACCGCCATGCCGGGAAGGGCGCGGAGAGCGTTCAGATGCTCGACCGGCTGGTGCGTGGGGCCGTCCTCTCCCAGGCCGATGCTGTCGTGGGTCAGGACGTAGAGGACCGGGATCCCCATCAGGGCCGAGAGCCGCATCGCCCCCTTCATGTAATCGGAGAAAACGAGAAATGTTCCCCCATATGGACGAACGGCCCGGGTGAGTGCCATTCCGTTCATGATCGATCCCATGGCATGTTCCCGAACCCCGAAATGGAGATTCCGTCCTCCAGGCGTCCTGAGCTGGCAGTCTGGCTCACCCTTGATCAGTGTGTTGTTCGAGGGGGCGAGGTCTGCGGAGCCTCCCCAGAGAAAGGGCTGCATTCGGGCTGCCTCCTGCAGGACTGTCCCGAAGGCCTGCCGGGTTGCCATGGGTTTCTCGGAGGAGGAGAAGGGGGCGAGGCGTCTGGAGAGACCTGAAGGATGGATTCCCTTCATGACGGCCTCGAAGGTTGCGGCTTCCTCGGGGTGGGAGACGCGGTATCGCGAAAAGAGTTCCTGCCACTCCTTTTCCTGGACGGATCCCCTGGCCGAAATCCCTGAAAAGAGCTCCCGGACGTCGTCCGGAACCAGAAAGTCCGGGGATGTGGGCCATCCGAGGTGCTCCTTCGTCCGGAGAACCTCCTCCGCACCGAGAGGAGAGCCGTGGACGTGGGCGGTGTCCTGGAATGTCGGACTTCCGAAGCCGATATGGGTGCGGATCGCAATCATCTTGGGGGCGTCTTTTTCCTGAGGGAGCTGAAGGGAGAGATCGGTGGCCCAGTCGAGGGCCTGGCGGACCTGTTTCGTGTCGTTTCCGTCCGAGATTTCGCGGACCGCCCAGCCCAGCGCCCGGAAGCGGGCGGGGGTGTCCTCGGTAAAGGCCAGGTCGGTGCTCCCGTCGATCGAAATGTGGTTCCTGTCGTAAAGACAGATCAGGTTCGAAAGACCCTGGTGTCCGGCAAAGGAGGCCGCCTCGTTCGAGATTCCTTCCATCATGTCTCCGTCGCCGGCGGTTACGAAAACGCGGGGGGAGAGGACCGTCACCCCGGGCCGGTTGAACTTGACGCCAAGATACCGGAGGGCCAGGGCCATGCCCACCGCAGTTCCGAAGCCCTGCCCGAGGGGGCCTGTGGTCGTCTCCACTCCGACCGTGTGACGGTACTCCGGATGTCCGGGGGTCTTGCTTCCCCATTGGCGGAAAGACTTCAGATCGTCGATGGTCAGCCCGTATCCCGTGAGGCAGAGCAGGGAGTAGAGAAGGGCCGAGGCGTGTCCACCCGAGAGGACGAACCGGTCCCGATTCGGCCAGTCGGGATTGCGCGGATTGGCACGGAGATACTCCCTCCAGAGAACAAAGGCGGGGGCCGCAAATCCCATGGGCGTCCCCGGGTGGCCTGAATTGGCTTTCTGGACGATGTCGACGGCGAGCATCCGGAGAGTGTTGATGGCTTTCAGTTCCATCTCCGGAGAAAGGGACGGGGGGGCGGGGACCATGGGAGTTCTCCTAAAAGGTCTTAATGTTTCTCGTGGGACGGCACCTGGCACCTTTGGGTGAGGCCACGTGGAGCGACACTGGGGAGCTTGAGCCGTTCGGGATTCCTATAACCGGTACTATTGCTTATTTTGCTCCGGAAATCAAGGGAGTTTATTTTTAATGTTTTATAAATGTTATTGTGTGTCAATAATTTGTGAAAGTATAGCTTGACCTTTTTTAAGGCATTTGCTAATAGAAAAGGATTGTGGTTCGAATCAAAATTTTTTCGGGGTGACGAGCATCCTTATGGATATGACGGAATCGGGAGAGACAGGGCCGGAGGGAGCGGGCCGGGCAACCACACGAACGTGGGTGAGGGAGGCCGAACGCTCAGGAACGGCTCTCCGCGAGATGTTAGATCATCGCCGGGACGAGCTGGGACAGGCGATATCGCAAGCGATTTCCTGGTTGGTCTCCGCCCAGAACGAGAACGGATACTGGGTGGCTCCGCTTGAAGCCGATGCGACCATTCCGTCCGAATACCTTTTCCTTCATGAGTTTGTCGGCCGTCCGATGGATTCCGACCGGCGCCGCAAAATCGTCTCGGCGATCCTCTCCCTCCAGGGAAAGGAGGGGGGCTGGTCGCTTTTCAAGGAGGGTGACCCGGACATCAGCGCCACCGTCAAGGCTTATCTGGCTCTCAAACTCTCAGGAGTCTCACCCGACGACCCGGTTCTTGTCCGGGCCCGTGACTGGGTTCTCTCTCAGGGCGGAGCGGGGCGGGTCAATGTCTTCACCCGAATCGCCCTGGCCATGTTCGGGCAGTACGACTGGGAAAAGGTTCCGGCGCTTCCGGCCGAGATGGTTCTCCTCCCGTCGTGGTTCCCCATCTCGATCTATTCTGTCTCCTACTGGTCGCGATCGGTTATCGTTCCGCTACTTTTTATTTATCATTTCCGTCCCCTCGTCACCCTTTCCCCCGAGAGAGGAATCCGGGAGCTCTTTGATCCGTCCCATCCGGATGGGGAGAGATTCTTGCCGTCGAAGAAGACTTTTTCCGCCAGGAATTTTTTCCTGAGGCTCGACACTCTCCTGCGATTCTGGAATCGCCATCCGATCCCCTTTCTCAGAAAAAAGGCCCTGAAGGCCGCCATGGAATGGATGATGCCGCGCCTTGCGGGGGAGGGCGGTCTCGGAGCCATTTATCCGGCAATGGCGAACAGCGCCGTTGCACTGCATCTTTCGGGATACAGCCTTTCCCACCCTCTCATGAAGCGGGTCCTTTCCTCGATCGATGACCTCGTTCTGTCAGAGGGGGACAGGCTCCTCGTCCAACCGTGTGTTTCTCCGATATGGGATACGGCCCTGGCATTAGGCGCGCTCGTCGAGGCCGGTCTGTCCCCCGAATCTCCGGCGGTGGACAGGGCCATGGAGTGGTTTGCCTCGCGGGAAGTCCATGTTGCGGGTGATTGGACGGAGCGCGTTCCCGACTGTGAGCCGGGAGGCTGGGCCTTTCAGTTTGAAAACGAATATTATCCGGATGTCGACGATACGGCCATGGTGCTTATGGGGATGGCCAAGATATTTCCCTATCGTCCGGACCTGGCCTCCCGCATGGAGGGGGTTTTCAGCCGGGCCTGCCGATGGGTTGTGGCCATGCAGGGAACGGACGGGGGATGGGCGGCCTTCGACAAGGACAACGACATGGTGTTCCTGAACAATATCCCCTTTGCCGACCATGGGGCCCTCCTTGATCCAAGCACGGCGGACTTGACGGGACGGGTCCTGGAACTTCTCGGATCCTTGGGATACGGTCCCGATTTTCCTCCCGCCGCGCGTGCCCTCCGCTATCTCCGGCGGGAGCAGGAAGAGGACGGTTCCTGGTTCGGGCGGTGGGGGGTCAACTATATCTACGGGACATGGTCGGTCATCGCCGGGCTCAAGAGTGTCGGGGTCGGCATGGATGAGCCCTGGGTCGTCCGGGCCATGGCCTATCTGCTCGACCGTCAGAATCCAGACGGAGGCTGGGGAGAGGATTGTCTTTCCTATGCGACCGCAGAATTCTCGGGACGGGGGGGCTCGACTCCCTCCCAGACCGCCTGGGCCCTCATCTCCCTTCTTCATGGAGGATATTGCGACCACCCTTCCGTCGAAAAAGGGATTCTCTACCTGCTCTCACGGATAGGTAAGGACGGGACATGGGAGGAGGAGCTCTTCACGGGAACGGGATTCCCCCGGGTCTTCTACCTTCGCTATCATATGTATCGCCATTATTTTCCCCTTTGGGCCCTTTCCCTCTACCGCAACCTGAAGAAAAACGGAAAAGCTCTGGGCCATGAGCGGGTGGCCTCCTGGAAGCTCTCCCCATACGCACCCATTCGAAACAGTGCCTGAGATCCCCGGCCTCTCCTTTCGTCGCCTGCTAGTCGTCACGGCGCTCAGGGATGAGGCGTTGGCATTCAGCCGGGGAGGCGGCTCCCTTTGCCGACCGATGTCCCTCCTTCAGGCCGAGAGGGATCTTCGGGATCAGGATCCGGCCAGACGGGTCTTCATCCCTGTCGTCTACCTCGGACCGGGCACGCGGGGTGTCGAGAATCTGGAAAGACTTCTCGCCGTGGCTGAGATGGGCCCGATTCTTTTTTGCGGATTCGCGGGAGGGCTTTCTCCGGAGGTCATTGCCGGGGAAATCCTTGTTGCCAGAGGAGTCCTGAGGCCAGGGGAGAGCCCCAATCCCGTTCCGGTTCCGGACCTCCTGTCATCCCGCTATCGCGAAGGGATAGTTGTGACCGTCGACCGCCCCGTCTCGACGCCCCATGAAAAGGCCTGCCTTCGCGAGAAGACCGGGGGGGATGTCGTGGACATGGAAAGTGCGGGCTGGCTGTCCCTCGCCGCAAGCCGCGGCATTCCGGCCTGGGCGGTCAGGGTTGTATCGGATGCATGGGAGGAGACGCTTCCTCCCGAAGCGATGTCCTTTGTGGACTTCTGGGGGGAGACATCGACCGCCGGAATCTTGCGTTCCATCCTCTTCCGACCTGCGATTCTTATTTCCATTGCCCGACTTTTGCCGGGGATCCTCAGGGCCCAGGCAGGGCTCCGTGAACTGGGAAAAAGGGTCTCTTGCGAATACGGTCCCGGAATCCTTCCGGACAGGGGGCTTCGGTGAGCCCCAGTTTGAACCGAAGAGCCTTCTGGCGGGGTGAGCGACTCGGGTTGATGCTGGCGCTCGGTTCGCTGTTCCTTCCTGTAGCCTTGCCAGCCTGGGGTGGGCCTGTCACCCCCGGGATCCCGCCAGCTCCGGTCGCAACCTCTCTCGGACCCCAGGGACTCCCCTTTCCCACCCTTCCCATTGGGTCTCCCCCCCCCTTCAGCTACAGCACCCCGTTCGACAATACCGTCGTTGTTCCCCTTCCGGCGATAGGAGATTCCTACAATGCGGGGGTAACCTACGGCACGATCGTTCCGATCCTCTATGCGAAGCCTTCCGGGCGGATCACCTCGATCTTTGCTCCGTCCGTCATGTACAACTCCTACATGGGGCTGGAGTCGGGTTTCCGGTATTACCGGTATTACAAGGGCAATCTCAAGCGGTGGCATGTGATCGCCATCCAGTCGAACTCCATCATGAATTTCTACGAGTTCCACTACCGGGATCTCTCTATGGACAATGGCCGCTACATCGTCGACATAAGGGTGAAGGACTTCAAGAATCCAACGGCTCGGTTCTACGGGATCGGACCGACCTCCTCCTTCTCGGACCAGTCGAATTTTACCCTTGCCACCACCTCGGTTCACGGGACCTTTGGGGAAAACTTCGACGACCAGAAAATCCGGGTCTGGTTCATGGAGCGCTACCGGAGCTATGGCGCCTCTCCGGGCCAGGTTCCGGAAATGCCCTACACGGGGCTTCTCTTTCCGGATGCGCCGGGATTTGCGACCGGGGCCCAGATCCTGACCCATCGGGTCAATGCCACTTACGATACCCGTGACAATCATCTGATTCCGTCTTCCGGGACCTATGCCAGGATTTTCGCGGAGCTCGACAACAACATGACTCCGGGGCAGGGGAGCATCTTCGACCGGTTTGACGCCGAGTACAAGTTCTGGCTGACCCACGGAAGAAACGACCAGGATATCCTTGCGATCCGGGCCATGATCAACTTGATGAACGGGCCGAACATCCCTTTTTACGCCATGAGCATGTTGGGAGGCGCCTATACGCTCGAAGGATTCGGGACCGGCCGCTTCTATGATTACGACGCCTCCCTGTTCAATATCGAAGAGCGGATCGCCGCTTTCGACATGAATCTCTTCAACGTGGAGTCCGAGTGGCAGATCGCCCCGTTTCTGGGGATCGGGGAAGTTTTCAGGGACGCTAGCCAGGTCACCCAATGGGGAAACTACGCCGTCAATCCGGGAGTCGGCTTCCGGGCCCTGGTCAAACCCAATGTCGTGGGGCGTCTCGACATCGGCTATTCGACCGAGGCTGGGGCCGTCACATATGTTGGGATCGGTTTCCCTTTTTGACCAGACGGAGATACCGATCTCGGGCTTCGATGACCGTTGACCGATCTGGCTTTCCCTCGGCATGAAGGAAGGTCGATGGCTGGCGGTCCGAAAAAAAACATAAGGGGATGGATGCGGGGAGGATAAGAAGATCGATGGGGGCTCCGACCACCATTTCGGCCAGAAGATCCACCGAGCTGATTTGTCGATGCCAGTGCAGGGCGCTGGCCGGGCGGTTGAAAAGACATCGCAGAAGCCCTCCCCGGACAGCGTCTCCCCGATGCTCAAGATCGCCGGAGGGGGAGGGGACATAACGTCTTATACGATATCCGGTTTCCCTGAAAAAGCCGGTGTATCGGGTGACGTGCAGTGCTCCTTTTTTGTCGAACCAGGCGACTTCGTTTTCTCTGTAAAGATGGTGGCCGAGGGTGAACCGTGGATCGTTCCACTCGAAGCCCATGGTCCGGAGGACCCGGACCATCCGGGGGTGTTCCGGGCCTCCCTGGGGGAGGGTCTCGGGAAGACGGATCAGGGCCCTGTCCAAAACGGTCTGATCGGAAATCGGGACGGGTGCGCTTTGGCAGGAGGAGAGCAGAAGAATCGCCAGCCCTGCCAACGCCGACAGGCGCCTTCTGCCGGAATCAGCGTCCCGGGGAATCCGGGCCGGCGTCGGGGGAATGAACTTGTCGGAAATCGGGTCGATGGGAGGCGGCCTCCGAAGTTCGTTTGAGCTTTTCCGGAGGTGTGTCAGAGTCACTTCCGTGGATGCGCTGTCTGACATCCTGCCATCGGAGGCAGGACCTGTCAACAAGGAATTGCCTGTCAGGAAAGCCAAAGGGTTCCGGTCGGAACC
The DNA here is from genome assembly GCA_027335985.1 of Nitrospirota bacterium. The sequence goes on from DAHWGX010000074.1 coordinate 23,442, forward strand.
GCTGATCCCGACGGAAATGGGGCCTTCATGTTGCCCCGCAGGGCTCCAGCCCGCTTCGTTCAGACGCGTCCTCTGGGGTGCTCTCCGTCAGGATTCATCATCCGATTTTTCGAGGATCGGTCCATGGACAATTCTGTCAGGTTCATGGCATGATTGGATCATGAGTCTTCCATCTTCCCGATCCCTCTCGCTTGTGACGGGAGCCACGGGTTTCGTCGGCTCCTGGGTGGCATCCCTTCTTGTCGAAAATGGGGATCGGATCCGCTGTCTGCGACGCAAGGGGTCTGCAACCTCCAACCTGCCACCGGAGGGCCATGCGGTCTCCTGGACCGAAGGCGACCTGCTCGACCCTCCCTCGCTCGATCGGGCCCTGGAGGGTGTCTCCACGCTCTACCATGTTGCGGCGGATTACCGACTCTGGTCTCCGAAGCGGGGGGAGATCCTTCATTCCAACGTCTCGGGGACCAGGAACATTCTCGAGGCCGCGATTCGGGCCGGCGTGTCTCGCGTCGTCTATTGCAGCAGTGTTGCCGCCCTCGGGGCACGCACCGACGGAATTCCGATCGACGAAGCCATGGCTGTCGATAGACAATCCCTCGTGGGTGAGTATAAAATTTCCAAGTATGAAGCCGAACAGGTGGCCCTCAGTTACGCGGACCGCCTTTCGCTTGTGGTCGTGAATCCGTCGGCGCCGATCGGCGGCCGGGACATCAAGCCCACACCGACGGGTCGGATTGTTCTCGACTACCTCAAGGGGCGCATGAAGGCCTCCATACACACCGGACTCAATGTGGTCCATGTCAGGGATGTGGCGATGGGCCACCTTTTGGCCGCGCGCCATGGCACCCGGGGTGAAAAATACATCTTGGCCGGACGGAACATGACGCTTCTCGAGGTCTTCCGGACATTGGAGGCAGTGACAGGCATTCCTGCCCCCACGGTTGTCGTTCCCCGGGGCGTCGTTCTTCCGCTGGCCTTTCTGTCTGAGGGCTTATCGCGTCTGACCGGCCGGGAGCCCATGATTCCCCTCGAGGGGGTTCGCATGGCGAAAAAACTCATGTATTATGATGGAAGTCGGGCCGTGCGCGAGTTGGGACTCGTCACGACCCCGGTGGAGGAGGCCTTCCGGGATGCCGTTCGTTATTACGCCTCCTCCGGATACCTGGACACCGCTTTGTCCGAAAGGCTTCTTGGCCGTATTGCCTGAACTTCCGGAGCATCCGGCGTTTTGCCGGTGCTGTCTTTATCCGTAACGCCTTGTCTCTTTGTTAAAATATGATATGGAGGATCGAATGGAAATATTTCTGACGGAATACGCAGGAGTGTGCGTCGGTGTGAAAAGGGCGATCAAGATGGCGCATCGGACCGCGGAGGAATCGGCCGGTCCCATCTTCGTTCTGCACGAGATCGTTCACAATACCCATGTTGTCAACGATCTGGCCAACCGGGGCGTCCATTCCGTGGAGGATGTTTCTGAGGTTCAGGGGGGGACGCTGATCATCAGCGCCCATGGAGTTTCCCCGAGCGTCATCCATGAGGCGAAATCCCGGAATCTCGACGTGGTGGACACCACCTGTCCCCTTGTCTCGAAGATCCACCGGATCGTCAAGGCTCTGGCGGACAAGAACTATACCATCCTTCTCCTAGGCGAGAAGAGCCACGACGAGGTGATGGGGGTTCAGGGCCATGCGGAGAACCATATTCATATTTTTCACCGCAAGGAGGAGATCCCGGGACTTCCCCTGACCGATGGGCCTGTGGCGCTCGTTTCCCAGACGACCCAGTCGATCAAGTATTTCGACGAGATCCTCGAGCTTCTTCTCAAGCGGTATCCCCAGCTCGAAGTCCACAACACGATCTGCGACGCCACTGAGAAGCGCCAGACTTCGGCTTTGGCCATCGCGGGAAACATGGATGTCATGATTACGGTCGGCTCAATGAGTTCAGCCAACTCCCGCCGCCTGCAGGAAGTTGCCGGAGGACTCTGCAAAGCGTCCTATCTTGTTGATCAGGCCGCTGAAGTCCAGGACGGTTGGTTTTTGGGAGGCGAGCGGGTCGGCGTGACCGCCGGGGCCTCCACTCCCGACTACCTGATCGAGGATGTCATTCAGAAGCTCAAGGAAATTTCCGTAAACAAAGGATATTCTCCATCGGTCATCCGGAACGAGTCTGCCGAGGAAGAGTTCATCGAGGTTCACTGACAATTTGACGGACGGATCTCCTGCTTAGATCGGATAACGCCGTACGACAGCGGTTCGGACGGCCCTTGTCTTGAAAGGACGCCATGGCGACGAAACGGACACTCTTTCTGAATCCCCCCTCTTTTGACGACTTCGATGGAGGGGCGGGCGCGAGATACCAGGCGACCCGCGAGGTGCGTTCCTTCTGGTACCCTACCTGGCTGACATATCCGGCCGGCATGCTTGAAAATTCACTCGTCGTGGATGCCCCCGCCCAGAACATGGGCCGGGAGGAGACGCTCGGTCTCGCCAGATCTTTCGATATGGTCGTTCTGTATACCAGCACTCCCTCGCTCAAAAACGACATCGCCACCGCCCGCGGTCTCAAGGAGCGCAATCCCTCCATGCTTGTGGGATTCGTCGGCCCCCATCCCTCCGTCCTGCCTGAGCTGACGCTCAAGACCGACCCCGTGATCGACTTCGTCGTACGGGAAGAATTCGACTATGTCATTCCGGAGATAGCGAACGGAGCCCGTCTCGAGGACGTGGCTGGAATTCATTTTCGCAAGGACGGAGCCATTATCGGGAACCCGGATCGCCCGGTTATCGAGGATCTCGACGCCCTGCCCTTCGCCTCGAAGGTTTATGCGAGAGATCTGAAGATCGGCGACTATGAAATCCCCTGGATGAAGTTCCCCTACATCTCGATCTACACAGGGCGGGGTTGCGGGAGCAAATGCACCTTCTGTCTCTGGCCCCAGACCTTTTCGGGAAACGTCTATCGCGTCCGCTCTGTCGAGAATGTCCTGGAGGAGGTGGCCTACATCAAGAAGACCTTTCCCGGCATCAAGGAGCTCTTTTTCGATGACGACACCCTGACCGAATATCGGGACAGAACGCGAGAGCTGGCCCGTGGGCTCAAGTCCTTCAATCTGTCCTGGGGATGCAACTCGAAAGCCAATGTGGATTACGAGACCCTCCGCATCATGCGCGACTCGGGATGCCGGGTCATGGTTGTCGGGTACGAATCAGGAAACCAGCAGATCCTGAACAATGTCAAGAAGGGCATCCGCGTGGAACAGGCTGAAAAGTTCACGCAGGACGCCCACCAGTTGGGGATGACCATCCACGGGACATTTATGGTCGGCCTTCCCGGTGAAAGCACGGAGACGGTCGACGAAACCATCGCCTTCGCCAGCCGTCTCAATATCGAAACCCTTCAGGTCTCCCTGGCCTCTCCCTATCCCGGGACTCATTTTTACGAATATGCCAAGGAAAACGGGTACCTCGTCGATGCCGACATGGTGTCGGACGATGGTTTGCAGGCGGTTAACATCGCCTATCCCGAGATTTCGTCGCGGGAGATCTTCATGGCGGTTCCGAAATTCTACCGGCAATATTATTTCCGTCCGCGCTATGTCCTGAAGGTTTTGCGGCGGGCCCTCTTCAGTTATACCGAACTCAAGAAGACCGCCCGGGAGGCCCGGGAGTTCTTCCGTTTCATGGCTAAGCGGCGGGCCTCTGAAAAGGCCCACCAGACCATATGAACTCTTTCGGCTATCGATGAATTCCGTCGGCATTCTCTCCATTGCCGGTGGTGTATCCCTCTGTATCGCTGCTACCGGCGTCTTTTTTGATGGCCTTTCCCTCTATGGAGCGGACCGTCTTCTGCGAAGCCGGAGGGAGGCATGGCTCCCCGACGGGGTACTCCCTCCGGTCCTGATGATCAAGCCCGTCCGGGGCCTCGACCATGGGGCCCGGGAAAACTACCTGTCCTTCATCAACCAGCGATACCCGAAATTCCGGGTCATCTTCACCGTAGACTCTCCCGATGATCCCGCCGTCTCCCTGATTCGGGAGCTTGAAGCCCTTCACCCCGAAAAGGTTTCTCTTGCCATCGTAGCGGAACGCTCTGGCGCGAACAAAAAAATGAACAAGGTCGCGGCTGTCGCCAGGGACGTCACCGATCCCTTCATTCTATTGAACGACAGCGACATCCGGGTCGGCCCGGACTACCTTCGGGAGATTGTCCTGCCCATCCTGTCCGACCCCGATGTCGGCGCCGTGACCTGTCTTCAGCGGGGAACTCACGAGGGGGGATTTTCCTCAAGGGTGTCTGCCATGCTCCTGAACAGCGAAATGATTCCCCAGGGGCTTGTAGCCTATGTCCTGATGCCTCTGACCTATCTCTATGGCCCGACCATGCTCTTCCGGGGGGAGGCGATCCGCGCCATCGGCGGTTTTGATGTCATGAAGGACTATCTGGCAGACGACTATCACCTCGGCCGACTGATCCACGAAAAAGGTTATCGCATCGTTCTGTCGCCGACACTGATCGATGCACATGTCCAGGACGAGCCACTGTCGGCGATTTTTTCCCATGAAATCCGGTGGGCACGAACCTATTCCAGCCTCAAGCCCCTCGGATACGGACTCTCCTTTTTCCTCAGACCCTTTCTTTTTGTCGTCCTGTCCATCGTGATGGGCATCCTCTCAGATCATCCGGCGGTCGCCATGGGAGCGCTCGGTCTTTACTTCCTCCATGTCGCACTGATCGCCTACCTGAGTCGCCAGTTTCTTGACCGACCGATGACCCACAAGGATGCGGGTGTCTGGTTCATGAGGGAGATTGTCTCCACCGTCGCCTATTTCGCGAGCTTCGGCCGGCGCATCATGTGGCGGGGGCATCGCTACCGGATCCTTCCGGGCGGGGCCCTGAAACCCCTCGATCTTCCTTCCTCCACGGGCGAATCCCTCTCGGGTCATCCCCAGCGCTGATGTTTTCCTATGGTGCACTGCTCCTTCTCTTTTTTCTGGCACTCCTCCTGGAAGACCTCGGATTCATCCTCCTCTCGCGGGGAATGAAGGCCACGAGAGCCGAAGAAGGAGTCGGCAGGATCCGGGCGATTCTCCGCCATCCCCAAGTGCTGTTGGGGGTCATTCTCCAGGCCCTCTACTATATTCTTCTCCTGGGACTTCTTCGGGAATTGCCGGTGAGTCTTGTCGTTCCGATGACCGGATTCGGGTATGTGCTCACAGCCCTTCTCGCCCGCCTCTTTCTGCGGGAACAAGTCCCCCTGCTTCGATGGGGGGGAATCTCCCTGATCACGATCGGGGTGGCCCTCATTGCCCGTTCCGGAACCGGTTGAATCATGACGCTTCTTTTCTCGACCCTCCTGTTTCGATGGTATGTCTTTTTCTTCTGGGGGGTGGGGCTCTGGACCCTTGCGCGCATTGCAGGCTTTCCTGGAGCCCTTTTCCGCTTTCTCCTCGCATACGGGATCGCCTATTTCTGCGAATGGTCCTCCGCCCGTCCTGGAGGTTGGTTCCCCTTCGGCCATTACCGTTATCTGCCAACGACCCTCACGAAGGAGGTCTGGGTGGGAATCCTCCCCCTGATGGATTCTCTTTCCTTTGCTTTCCTTGCGGTGGGAGCGCTGGGGTTGGCGGCCATGTATGGTCATAGAACCCTGGAGGAGGCGTTTTCCTTGCCCTGGCAGGATTTTTGGAAGATCCTCGCCGGAGCGGTGGCTCTCTTCGTCATGATCGACATGGTGATCGATCCCGTTGCCCTCCGGGGAGGCCGCTGGTTTCTGGGGCAGATCTACGACTATCCGGAAGGGGGGGCCTATTTCGGCGTCACCCTGTCGAATTTCGCGGGGTGGGCGGTGACCGGATTTTTCATCATGACCCTCTGGAAACTGCTTCCGTACAAGCCGAGAAAAGGCCCATCGAGCCAGCTGCCTGATCTCATCCTTCCGGTGTTTCTCTATGGGTCGGTCTATCTGTTCAATCTTTCTGTGGCGCTTTATCTGACGGAATGGGGAATCGCGGGAGCCGACCTCTTTCTCGGAGGACTGCTCGCGACCCTCTTCCTGGCCCGGAAGAAGCGGCGCCCCCTCTCCGGACAATGATCGGCCCGGGATGCAGGGGGCCGCGAAAGAGAGGGGGGGGGCGGACGACTCCCTCGGAAAGCCCCTCCTTTCGTTGACCCTTTTCCCGACACGCCGTATAATTTTCTTATGGAAAAAATGACAGGATCCTCGGGGCACAAGGGTGGGGAGATCGCCGTGGTCCTGATCGGCCACGGAAGTCCCATGGAGGAGGGGAATCGCCATTTTCGGGAAACGGTGGGCAAGCTTCTTCCGAGACTTCCCCGCGATTGGACGGTCCGGGAGGCTTTCCTCGAACACGCCGAACCGGATGTTCAGACAGTTTTGCGGGAGCTTGCGGAGAAAAAGGCCGTCATCCATCTCTTCCCGTTTCTCCTTTTCGATGCAGGCCACTCGAAGGGGGATGTCTGGGGGTTCATGGGGGATTTGGCCCGGGAATTTCCCAATGTGACGGTCGTTCGGGAGTGGGCGATCGGAATCGATCAGGCCCCCGTTTCCGTTCTGCTGGAGCTTTTGCCTCCTGCCGATCCGGCGATCCGGGACCAGGTCGTGATCGTGGGGCGGGGAAGCCTCGACCCTGGGGCAAATGCCTCCCTTTACTACCAAGGGCGACGCCTCTGGGAGCGCCGGCGGGGAAGAGAGTTTATTTACTCCTTCATCGGGGTGACCGAGCCCCGGTACCGGTCCCTGATGGAGTCCCTCGATCCTGCTGGAATCGACAGACTGCTCGTCGTGCCCTACTTCCTCTTCGAGGGGGTCCTCATGGAGCGCATCCGGGAAGGGATGAAGGAGTTTCTGGACCGTCATCCCCTTTCTCTCGGAGGAATGGTCACCCCTCCGTTCGGTGATCATCCCCATCTGCTCGACGCTATTGCCGGGCGGCTAGTCCGCCTGGCGAAGAACCGCCAGACTGTCATGCCCCGGTGGCTCGCCCTCGATCCGCCATTCTCCGCCACTCTCTAACTGGAAGGCCGTTCATGGGTTCTGCACCCCTTACCAACGATCTCTTTCTTCGGGCCTGTCGCCGGGAAAGGCTGGACCGTCCTCCCATCTGGATCATGCGCCAGGCCGGGCGATACATGCCCGAATACCAGGAAATTCGGAAGAAGACCACATTCCTGGGGCTCTGCAAGACCCCGGAGCTCGCCGCGCAGGCCACGCTTCTCCCCATCGACCTGTTGGGGCTCGATGCGGCCATTCTGTTTTCGGACATTCTGATTCCGGTCGAGGCGATGGGCCTCGATCTCGAATTCACCGAGCACAAGGGGCCGCGGTTTTCCAATCCGGTCAGGACCGATGCCGACATCGAGCGACTGGTGGTTCCGGAGGCCCGGAAGGCAACCGGATTCGTGGCCGATGCGGTCCGTCTCATAAACCAGAGACTGGCAGGCCGCGTCCCGCTCCTGGGCTTTTCCGGATCTCCGTTTACCCTGGCCACCTACATGGTCGAGGGGGAGACTTCCAAGGAGTTCACGCGGGTTAAGCGGCTTATTTTCGGTAATCCTCGCGGATATAGAGCCTTGATGGAGAAGGTGACCCGTACCGTGATCGATTATCTCGAGATGCAGATCGAGGCCGGGGTCCACGCCTACCAGCTCTTCGATACCTGGGCAGGATCCCTTTGCGCGGAACATTACCGTGAGTTTGCCCTTCCCTACACTCAGGAGGTGGTCCAGGCCCTCTCCCGCCATGGAATCCCCTCGATTCTCTACGTGAACGGAACCTGTGCCCTGCTCGACGAGATGAACAAGGCCGGGACCGATGTTTTATCCATCGACTGGCGGCTCCCCCTTGAACGGGCCATTCCCCGGGTGTCGAACGACAAGGCACTCCAGGGGAACCTCGATCCGGTGGTTCTCCTGACGACCCGGGAAGCGCTCGAGTCGGAAGTGAAAAGAGTTCTGGCAGGTGTCGGAGGCCGACCCGGCTTCATCTTCAATCTTGGCCACGGGATCCTTCCTGAAACACCGGTCGAGATGGCCCGCCATCTCGTGAAAATCGTCCAGAACGGAACCGCCTAGACCCGAAATGAAGGAGTCACTTTACCCCATGATGAACACTGCGGATATCGCCCTTCTCAAAAAATACGACCGGCCTGGCCCACGCTACACCAGCTATCCTACCGCTCCCGTCTGGACGGAGGAGTTCGGTGAGAAGGACGCGCGGGAGGAGCTTGCTCGATCCAATGACGCAAGGACTCCCCGGGATCTTTCGCTTTACTTTCATATCCCCTTTTGCGAGTCCCTCTGCTATTTTTGCGGGTGCAGCACGATCATTACACGTGATAAGGCCAAGGCAGAGGAATACAACGATTTCCTGGCCCGGGAAATGGCCGTGGTCTCGCCCCTGCTCGACCGGAACAGAAAGGTGGTCCAGCTCCATCTGGGAGGGGGGACCCCCTCGAGTCTCACACCCGCCCAGACGCGAACGCTCTTCCGGAACATCGATCAGCATTTTGCTGTGGACTACAAGGATGGGGAGATTTCAGCCGAGATCGATCCCCGGGAGGCCTCCAACCACTATCTGGAGACCTTGAAGACGGTCGGCGTCAACCGGATCAGCATGGGCGTCCAGGACTTCGATCCCGCCGTTCAGACGGCGGTCCACCGGGTCCAGCCTCTCGAAATGACAGAACGGGTTTTTCGAAAGTGCCGGGAGCTGGCCTTCCACAGCATCAACATAGATCTCATATACGGGCTTCCCTTTCAGACCGTGGAGAGTTTTTCGACCACACTGGATCAGATCATCGCCCTTTCCCCTGATCGGATTGCCGTCTTCAACTATGCCCATGTCCCCTGGCTGAAAAAACACATGGTCCTGATACGGGAGTCGACTCTCCCCCCTCCGGACGTGAAATTCGCCCTCATAAGCCTTATCGGGGAAAAACTCGAAAAGGCGGGATACCGTTTCATCGGGATGGACCACTTCGCGAAACCCGATGACGAACTCTTTCTGGCTCAGGTCGACAAGACCCTCTACCGGAATTTCCAGGGATACACCACCAAGAAAAACGCGGATCTTCTTGGGCTCGGTGTCACCGCCATCAGCATGTTCGACGAGGCCTACTGGCAGAATGTGAAGGCCCTTCCGGACTATTCGGCCAGGACGCTCTCCGGTCGGCTCGGTGTCTTCCGGGGGGTGCGTCTTTCGAAGGACGACCGGATGCGCAGGGAAATCATCTCCCGGATCATGTGCGACCTCGAAATCGACCGCAAAAAGGTCCTTTCTCCCTTCGGAGAGTCCTTTGACACCTATTTTGCGAAAGAGATCGGGGTTCTGGAAGGGTTTGTTCCGGACGGTCTTCTTGAAATCCTCCCCGATAGGATCCGGATTTCAGCGTTGGGGCGGATCTTCCTGAGAAATATTGCCATGGTCTTCGATGCCTACCTGAAGGAAGCTCCCAAGGGACCTCTCTTTTCACGAACACTCTGACCATTTTTCCGCGATCGCCCTGGGGATTGCTCGGGGCGATCTCTTCCTAAAGCGATTTCCAGAGACTTTTCTGGCCGGTGGCCAGCCTTAAAACCTCCTCCATCCTGTCGACAGGAGCCTCCTTTCCGGTCCAGAGCCGGAAGGCCAGGGCCCCTTGGCAGAGAAGCATCCCCAGTCCGTTCTGGGAAGGAGCACCAAAGAGCGATCCCATTTCAAGAAAGGGGGTCCGCCCGCCTTCCTCCGGACCTGCTCCTGATGGCTTGGAAGGAACGTAGGAGAGATCGAAAAGGGTGGCATCGGAAAGGGAAAGCCCTTCCAGTGGCGGGAAGGGGATCTCGTTTCCCGCGAAGGCCCTGAGGGAAAGGGTGTTGATCACAAGCGGGTTCTTGGCGTTCGAGATCCAGTCCCTCCAGGAGGTTTGATCAAGGGCACATGCGGTCCGGTCCGGTATCCCGGAAAGAATGGGAAGATTCAGGAGCGCTTCCCCCCGGGATCTGGTCCTGTTGACGAGGCAAATGGCCCTGAAAGGGCGACGGGCGAGGGCCCAGAGGACCGCCCGTGCCGATCCCCCCGCTCCGAAGATCAGGACGTGTGAGGGAAAAGCGAGGCGGTTCTCTTCCAGAAATCGTTCGAGAGCCAGGAGAAACCCCGGGCCGTCGGTATTGTCTCCCAACCATTCTCCCCGGCGTGAGACGACAGTGTTGACCGCTCCGATTTCACGGGCAGTTTCGGAAAGTCCGTCAACCATTCCCGGAATGGCTTCCTTGTGGGGAAGGGTAATGTTGAATCCCGCGACCCCGAGGATCCGGAGGGCGGCCAGTGCTTGCGGCAGCTGCTCCGGGGAGATGTCGAAGGGGAGGTAGGCGGCGTCGAGTCCAGAGGCGTCGAAGGCTGCCTGCTGGAAGCGAGGCGAAAGGGAATGGGCCACGGGATGGCCGATGATCGCGAAAAACTGTCTCACGGAAAGCTCCGCAGAGAGAACGGGCCTGGAAGTCCAGGCCCGTTTTTTTCAGGGTGATCCGGGAAGGCGCCGATATTTACTGGATCCAGCGCTTGGCTTCGTTCCGGTAGGACGCTTCCGCTTTCTTGACTGCGTCGGCGTAATCGGCGGTCGCGTTGCGGAGGCCTTCCGTGTAGTTTCGCAGGGCTTCCGCCACTGTTCCCTGCCGGACGGCCCGGGCCCGGGCGATGGCGACAGCAAAGTCTTTTGCGGCTCCCTTGATCTTTTCCTTCAGGTTGGCATCGAACCCTGAGCTCTGGGCCACTTCCTCCTTCACGGTATTGATTTTAAGTGTCACATCCCGATTGGCCCGTTCGGTCTCCTTGTCGTAGGCGGCGTCAGCCTTTCTCTTGGCGAGATCGAAGGTCTTCCGGGCTTTGGAGATCGACTTGTGGTAGAGGGTCGAGGCGCGGGAGACGACAGCATCGTAGTGGCCCACGGCCCGGGTAACACGGGAGGTATCTGTCATGTCGGCGGCAAAGGTCCTGGAGTGCGGTGCGGAAATGACAATGAGGCCGGCAAGGGCCAGCGCAAACAGAGTCTTCGAGGCATAATTTCTGGAATGGACGGATCTGATTGTCATAAGCCCCTCTTTTGAGAAAGGTGGTTGGGAACCGTTCCCCGCCATCCTAACATAGACCTCCTCTTTTTGGGGAGAGGAAAGGCGGTCAGGCACGGACAGGAGTGATGGAAGGAACTTGAAGCCGTTCCCTGCGATGGGCCGTCTCCGGGGAGATCTTCATGTGTCACAATCTCCCACTGCAAACGAATTCCTGTTCTTCCATAGTCGTCGCGGGGGACTCTTTCGCCTCCCGTTGTTGGGGACGTGTCGCCAGACAGGGAAAAGGGGCGCATACAGGCACCACCTGTCCTTTTTTGCTCTTGACGGCACACATGCTCTGGTCGGGGTGAAAGGCCAAGCTGTCGGCCTTTGCCGGATCATTGGGAAAGATGATGATCCCCGGAGATCCGGAAAGGTCGATTTTTCGACTCTCGATCTCCCGGGTTCTCCGGATCATCTCCAGAATCTGCGACAACGATAGCTCCAGGCTCTCCTCCGACATGTCAGGAAGAGTGAGGACGAACGCCTCTCCGCCAGATCGTGCCACGGTGTCCGAATTGACGATTCCGACGATGCTCGATCCTCGCTCCGCTGAAGGATGGCGCATGTCTTCTCGAAGAGTTCCCAAGGGAGGGAAGATGGGCCCCGACGATTCCTTTGTTTTCTGACGCCTTCCGGGGCCGATGGTTCGTCTGGTCGTCCCATGGCCGGGAACTTCTCACGGCAATCTTGCGCCGTGACCATTTTTTCTTTATCCTCGTATAGATTATAGGAATGTCCCCTTAAGCTCCGAGTTCTCCTTCCTCATTTTTTGCCTGGAGGGCGGGGCCTCAAGCCACCCTCCCGATTGGAGCCGCCATGACCGATCCAAAGAGTCTTCTCCGTGAGACCGCGGACAAGATCGGACTGATCGAGCAAGAGCTTCGGACCCTTCGGGAGTCGGCCCAGAGTGCGGCTGGAGCCGGGGAAGCGGTCCGTTCTCCTGCTTCGACAATTGTCTGCCCGCCCCCTTTCCCGGAGGGGAGACTTGGCCAGGATGGACGGGTGGGGGATCCCTATGGAACGGCCGCTTCCCAAGTGCTTCTTTCGGCGCGCCTTTCCATTCAGATTCTGAGCCAGAACGTCGTCGATCTTTTTTATTCGACGCTGATGACCCATCCGGACGCAAAAATGGTGCTGGATCTTCTCTCCCTTCCCGAGATGGAACATCTCAGGGAAATGCAGATCCGCTATCTCTCCTCCATTCTCGCCCCGGGGCTTTCGAAGACTGAGCACGAAGTCCTGGCAAAGGAAACCGGTCTCCGTCATGCGATGATGGGGGTTTCCCCCGCCTCGCTTGCCGAGGCCGTTTCCATTTACCGTCACGCGATCGATCGGACATTCGACACGGGAGATTCCAGTGCGACCCTGCTCGGAGAGGTGGTGATCGAGCGTCTCTCCAACGACCTTTCCTGGCAACTGGTGGCTTTTTCGACCATCGAGCAGGACAGGGCCCATATGACCCGGGAATTTCTTGAGATCTTCGCCGCGAGGTCGAACAGGGAAGATCTTCTCCAGGAGATGCTGGACAGGATCGTAAGGATTCCCGGAATTGCAGGTGCGTCGATCGCGAGCTTCCCGAACAGAGACCAGATCCAGTGCGAGATGGTGGCAGGAACGGTCTTGAACGGACTGGAGTGCCTCAGGAATCACTTCCTGCAACCGGCAAATGAAAAAAACCTTGCCCGGAAAGCCTTTTTGGAAGAGCGCCCCGCTCTCGTCAACTCGATGAATTCGGAGGAGGTCTCTCAGGATGACCAGGCGGAATCACGGCTCCTGGCTATTCGCTCCATGGCCGCCTGGCCCATTCTCTCCCAGAACGGAGTCCCTGTCGCGATTCTCAATCTTTACAGCAAATGGCCGGGATTTTTTAGCTCCGACAGCCAGCGTCTCTTCTGGGATTTCTTGACCAGTTCCCTTGGAACGGCCCTCTTTTCCCTTCAGAAAAATTCTCCAACCCGGACCTTTCGCTCCATTTCCCTGACCGAAAACCAGAGGTTTCGTGCCCTTCTGAACGACGGCTCTCTCGAAATGTGGTACCAGCCCGTCGTCCATCCCCTGACCCGCAAGATCGTCAAGTTCGAAGCCCTTGCGAGACTCCGGGACGGTGGGGAAGTGCTGGTCCCCGGACGATTCCTTCCGGCATTGGGGTCGAACCTCCTTCTCCACTTGTTCGAACTGGGGCTTGATCGGGTTCGCCGGGATTTTGCGGACAATTCAAGTTTCGGGGGAGGGGTCGCTTCTCCCAGGGTTTCGCTCAATTTTCCCGTTGAAGGATTCTCGAACAAGGGGTTCATGGACAGGCTCATCAAGGCGGGCCACGGCAGATCTTCCGGCGATCCGGCTCTTGAGATCACCCTTGAGATCCTCGAAACGGGGTATCTCGATGAAGTGACCGCCCAGAAGAAAATCCATCTCCTCAAGGAGGCGGGATTCCAGATTGCAATCGACGATGTCGGAACGGGAGATTCTTCTCTCAGGCGCTTGATGTCCCTTCCCATTGACGAAATCAAGATCGACCAGTCCTTCGTGCGCTCACTGGAAAGAAAACCGGAGAACCTCGGGATCATCCTTTCCCTGGTCGATCTGGCGACCGGCCTCGGGCTCGACTATGTCCTTGAAGGGGTCGAAAATGCCAAGATTTTCGACATGCTCTCCATTGTCGGTCCGCGGGGGATGCTCCAGGGATACGCGATAGGGCGGCCCATGCCTCCGGAGGCCCTTCCTTCCTGGTGCGAATCCTGGAATGCCCCCCTGGACATCTTTCATCCGTGGTCACTGCAGGGATGGTTTGCCCAACACGAAATCCGCAATCGTTACATTGCTCTTTTCCTGTCACGGGGGGCCTGGGAGGTCCTTCTGGCCGAGAGCCTTTCGGACCCCGCCCGCTGTCCCCTAAGCGAGACTCTGAGCCGGCTCAGGATTTCCGAAAAGCTTCGAGGGAAAGTGGATGCGCTCCACCGGGAGTTCCACGGGCAAATCAGGCGATTAATGGAGGAGTCGCACATTTCCTCCACGGTTTTTCAGGACGCATTCCGGGAGATCCTTGCAGGATATCAGTCTTTGGTCGTCGGTCTTTTTCCGGAGTCTGATACTCCCTAGAAGTCTTCGCGGTTTTTCTTTTTATGGCCTTTTGCATAGACCCGACTCCTGGCTCCCTCCCACAATCTTGTCCGGGACGATGAGATCAAGGGATTGGTGGTAAAGGTCTATCCGACCGGGGCCACGACGTTCTTTCTCGACGTGCTGGTGGAGAAGCACCACGACATGTTCAAACTCGGGCAGTGGCCTGAGCCGAACATTGCCCAGATCCGGGAAAAGGCCAAGAAGACGAGGGCCGACCTTGCCCAGGGGAAGAACCCCAAGGCCGAGAAGCGGGAAGGGATCACGGTCGAGGAATTTTTAGGGGTCTATATGGAGCGGCACGGCTCCCTCAAAAAGTCGAAGGCGAACGACCTGAACAGCTTCACCAAATACCTGACGCAGTGGGCGAGCCACCCGCTCCAGGAAATCACCCGGGAGAAGGCGGAGACGCTTCACCAGACCGTCGGATAGGAGATGCCGACACAGGCGAACCGGGTCCAGGCCCTCCTGTCCACGATGTTCTCCAAGGCGATGCTCTGGGGCTACCACAAAGGGGAGAACTCTTGCCGGGGAATCCGGAAATTCCGGAAGGTCAGCCGGGACCGATTCCTTTCAGGGGAAGAACTGGCCCGCTTCTTCGAAGCCCTGGACCTGACCGAGAATCCGGCCTTCAAGGACTTCATCCTCCTGTCGTTGTTCACCGGGGCCAAAAAGTCGAACGTCCTCTCCATGCGCTGGAAGGATGTCAACTTCGAGCGGTCCGTCTGGAAGATCCCCGTCGAACTCTCGAACAACGGAGATCAGAGGCAGATCCCCCTCGCTCCGGACGTTCTGGACATTCTCCGGAAACCTCGGGCGGAAACCTCTTCCGCCTTCGTCCTTCCGGGACCGGGGGCGAAGGGCCATTACATGGAACCCAAGAGGGCCTGGAACACCCTTCTCGAACGGGCCAAACTGGAAGACCTCCGGATTCATGATCTGCGTCGGAGCATGGGGTCATGGATGACTATCGGTGGAACCTCCCTCCTCATTGTCGGGAAGGCCCTCGGGCACAAGACCAGTCAGGCAACTTCCATCTATGCCCGCCTGAATCTGGATCCTGTCCGGGCCGCGATGGATTAGGCGGTCGAGGTGATGGCAAGGAACAGGAAGAAAACGCTTTAACGAATGGACAAGCAATGTGGAATATTGAGTGGGAGCAGGAAACAGACGGGCGCTGGATTGCGGAGATTCCGGATATCTCGGGAGTCATGGCATATGGGAGGACAAAGGACGAAGCACTTCGAAACGTGGAAATTCTGGCGTTAAAATCCTGACCGAACGATTGGAGCGTGGAGAAGAGGTGCAGGGGATCCATGACCTTTTCCATGCCGTATGAGCCAATGGCCGTCAAAAAAATCTTCAGAAGATCTTCACGCTTTGCAACGAATCGGCTGGATAGTGGTACGACCGGATCACATCGCATTCTCAGACGCGAGGGATGGGTGGATTACGTCTTTCCTTTCCATGACGGAGAAGAGATAGGCCCCAGAATGATGGCCCGGATTGCGAAGAAAACGGGCCTAACCCCAGGAGACTTGAAGCGAAGTCACCCTTAACGGCGCCTAGGCTGATCACCGAAGGCGGGGATTCTCCACCCGCTGGCCCCACCCATCCGGAGACGCAAGGAGAATGCGGACATGCGAAAAATCACTTTCACCGAGTCCCAACGGCTGGATATCCGCGACTGTCTTCCTGATGAGGAATCTCGCGCGGCTTATTGGGCCGATTTTGAATATCACTCCCGTTTGGGAAAAAATGCGGGCCTGGAATAAAAAACCTTTTGCGCAGGATGTTTCCGATAAAATTGATGCCTGGAAGAGGTCACCGTTTCCCTGGAAATATCCCTTGCGGAGCTGGCCAGGACGCACCTGGAGGATGAATACGCGCCCTTTCCGATGAAAGAGGCGTAGAAGGAGATTGAGAAAGTAAAAGAAGCCGTCGGCAGGTTGTTTCCTCCTCATACGCGCAACACCCCTTACACTATGGCGGACGGGCGCGAAAAGAGGTTGGAGAAAACCCTCGTCAATACCGTTCTGGGTCTGTGGTGCCGACATTTTTCGGATCATCCCATTCCGAAAGACCCGAGACAGGGGCGATTAATTAAGCGGCGGACATGAAGAATAGCCCGCTCTGCGCCTCTGCGGGATCGTCATCGAAGCCGCAACCGGCAAATCTCAAAAGGACCTCCGGACGCTCTACAAGGCGGTATTGACTGAATGGGAAAGTCCGGTGCTCCTCTTTTTCCTCCCCGTGAGTGGGAAGAAGCGATATTTGGATCAAGAACCGAATACGCGAAAATCCCGAACTCTTCCTTTTTCCCTCCCGAAGAAGCAATCCCTAGACCATCCTGAAAAACGCCCCACCTGAATTATTCTTTTGGAAACTGGTTGGGGCGTCTCTCCCCGTAAATCCCCGTGTATCCTGGAATCGTTGGCAAGATTCCATCAATTTTGAATGACCGGGGGCAAGCATGAGCAAGGCGGAGATTCGGGAACTCGTCAGTTCCGAGGAGGCCTCTCGAATTTTGGGCGTAAAGGTTTGGAAGAGCCTGCTACATCTACCGGGGGCAGGTTCCGTCTCCCGAGTCTCCGGATTAACGTGACCGGCCAGCAACGACGGCCTTCCCGGAGAAAGGCGACCGAGGAAAATGAATAAGGATTTGGGAAGGGGCGTTAACGTGGGCAACCCAAGAAATGGGCCACGAAACGAAGAGGTCTTACCCCTCGCCAGAAATGGAACACGATGGAAGAACCGGAAGGAACAAATTTTGTAAGTTATCATGAAAAATGGTGGAGCTGACGGGGGTCGAACCCGTGACCTCAAGACTGCCAGTCTTGCGCGCTCCCAACTGCGCCACAGCCCCATCCGTTTGGATTCCGGCGAACACCGGTAGGACTCATCCTAACAGATACCCCGATTCGATTCAAGAGATTCCCGAAGCGGTCAGAAAAAAACATTGACACCGACTCGAGGCCGCGCTAGTATTTGAATCAATATCTCTGGTGGAGTGATTTGAGACTATTGCAACCACCTTAAAAAAAAGTGCTAAAAGTCCAGGAATACTCGATTTTTCGATAAACCCTGTGCTTATGCACCGGGTTTTTTTTTGTCTTCAATCCAGGAGGATTTGATGGCCAAGAGCCACTACCTGTTCACGTCCGAATCCGTCACCGAAGGACATCCGGACAAGATGTGCGACCAGATTTCCGATGGCGTTCTCGATGCGATACTCTCCCAGGACCCCATGGGCCGGGTGGCCTGCGAGACTCTGACCACCACCGGTCTCGTCCTTTTGGCGGGAGAAATCACGGCCCGCCACAACGTCCAGTTCGACGAAGTGGCCCGGGAAGTCATCAAGGATATCGGATATACGGACTCCGACACGGGGTTCGACTACAAAACCTGTGCTGTCATGACGACGATTCATTCCCAGTCTCCGGACATTTCGATGGGGGTCGATACCGGAGGGGCCGGTGATCAGGGGTTGATGTTCGGCATGGCCGTCGACGAGACCGAGGAACTTATGCCGATGCCGATCCTTCTGGCACATCGTCTCACGCGGCAGCTCTCCTACCTCAGAAAGTCCGGCGTCCTTCCCTACCTGCGTCCGGACGGAAAGGCCCAGGTGACGCTGGAATATGACGGAGACGCTCCGGTGGCGATCGACACCATCGTGGTCTCGACCCAGCATGCTCCAGAAATCACCCAGGAACAGATATACAGCGATGTGATCGAAAAGGTGGTCCGTCCGGTTCTTCCGGAAAATCTCCTGGGAAGCCGCCCCGTGACATTCCATATCAACCCCACCGGACGATTCGTGACCGGTGGACCGCATGGCGATGCCGGATTGACCGGGCGAAAGATCATCGTCGACACTTATGGTGGTGCCGGGCGCCATGGAGGGGGAGCTTTTTCCGGAAAGGATCCCACAAAGGTCGACCGGTCGGCCTGCTACATGGCGCGCTACGTCGCGAAAAATATCGTTGGAGCCGGGCTCGCCAAGCGGTGTGAAGTTCAGATCGCCTACGCCATCGGCGTTGCCGATCCTGTTTCGGTGCATGTGAATACCTACCAGACCTCGCCAGTCTCCGATCGACTGATCGAGACAGTGGTCCGGGAGCTTTTTCCTCTGACCCCCAAGGGAATCATCGACCATCTGAAGCTTAGGCGCCCGATTTACCGCAAGACCGCCTCCTATGGCCACTTCGGCCGATCGGAGGAGGATTTTACCTGGGAGAAGCTCGACATGGCCGAAAGTCTCAGACGGGAAACGGAACGCTTGGGCTGAGCACCAAAAAACAACATTCATGAACAGACGGGAGCGTTGAATGAAGTGTGACATCAAGGACAAGAAGCTGGCAGCCATGGGTGCTGCCCGGATCGAATGGGCCGGGCGGGACATGCCTGTGCTGGCGGATATTGCAAAGGATTTCGCGAAGTCGAAGCCCCTCAAGGGGGTCAAGGTGGCTGCCTGTCTTCATGTGACCAGCGAGACGGCCAACCTGATGAAGACCCTCAAGGCGGGAGGAGCCGATGTCATGCTCTGCGCTTCCAATCCCCTTTCGACACAGGACGATGTCGCCGCCTCTCTCGTCGTCAATGACGGGATTCCCGTCTTTGCCATCAAGGGAGAAGACCACGAGACCTACTACAGCCACATCCGGGCGGTCCTCGAAGTAAAGCCCCAGATCACGATGGATGATGGAGCGGACCTTGTCTCCATGCTCCATTCCGATCTCAAGTCCCTTCTTCCCTACGTCATCGGCGGAACCGAGGAGACGACCACCGGCGTCATCCGTCTCAAAGCCATGGCAAAAAACAAGGTCCTCGGATACCCCATTGTTGCTGTCAACGACTCAGAAACGAAGCATCTTTTCGATAACCGCTACGGAACAGGACAGTCCACACTCGATGGCATCATGCGCGCCACGAACCGCCTCTTCGCCGGCTCGACCGTCGTTGTCTGCGGATATGGATGGTGCGGCCGCGGAATTGCCCGGCGTGCTTCCGGAATGGGGGCCAAGGTCCTCGTGACCGAGGTCGACCCAATCAAGGGTCTCGAGGCGGCCATGGATGGATTCGGGGTGATGCCGATCCGGGAAGCGGCCAAGCTGGGAGACTTTTTCATCACAGTCACGGGGGATATCAATGTGATCGCCAAGGACGCCTTCAAGGTGATGAAGGACGGGGCCATCGTCTGCAACTCCGGCCACTTCAACGCCGAAATAGACATCCCGGCCCTCGAGAAACTGGCTGTCCGGAAGAATCCCCTCCGGAACTTCGTGGAAGAATACGTCATGAAGGATGGCCGCCGGATCATGCTTCTGGGAGAGGGGCGTCTCATCAACCTCGCCTCCGCAGAAGGTCATCCCGCGCAGGTGATGGACATGAGCTTCGCGAACCAGGCTCTCGGGGCCGAGTTCATCGTCAAGCATGCCAAGACCCTTCCAAAGGATGTGCTGACGATTCCGAAGGAGGTCGATCATGAGATCGCCCGCAGGAAGCTTTCGGCACTCGGGATCGGCATCGACACCCTGACGCCAGAACAGGAGCGCTATCTGGCGTCCTGGGAGCAGGGAACCTAGGAGTACTCATGGAGATCAGCGTCAACGGAAAGACCGAAACGGTGGGCCCGGGGAGCACTGTCGTATCGGTGCTCAAGGCAAAGGAGCTGGACCCCGCCCTCGTGTCGGTGGAACATAATGGAAAAATTCTGGAAAAGTCCGATCTCGACGGGGCTGTCCTGTCAGAGGGGGATGAACTGGAGATTCTCTTTTTCATGGGAGGCGGCGCGGCCTGATCTTGGCGGCGTCACCTCTCCGTAAGGAACAGCCATCGTGACATCTCCACAATCGGGAGAGACTCCGGTCTCTCCCCTCCTGGAACTTATCGGGCGGACACCCCTCGTGCCTCTCTCGACAATCAGCTTCGATCTCGGCCGGACGATCCTGGTCAAGCTCGAATCGCGGAGTCTCGGGGGAAGCATCAAGGATAGGCCGGCCCTTTTTATGATCGACGATGCCCGTAAACGGGGGCTTCTCCGGCCCGGCGCCCGGATTGTCGAGGCGACAAGTGGTAATATGGGAATAGGTCTCGCCCAGATCGCGGTCCTCTTCCGTCATCCCGTCACCATCGTGATGCCTGAAGGAATGAGCCAGGAGCGGATCTCCCACCTGAAGGCTCTCGGGGCGGCTGTTGAGCTCACTCCCTCGGGGGGCGGCATGCAGGCGGCCATCGATCGGGCGCAGGAGATCGTAAAAGGGGAGATTGGGGCGTTCATGCCTCGCCAGTTTGAAAACCCTGCCAACCCCGAATCGCACTACCGGACGACAGGTCCGGAAATCGTCGAAGCCCTGGGCTCTCTTCCGGATGGTTTCGTTGCAGGTGTCGGGACTGGCGGGACAATTTCCGGAACCGGAGGATTCCTCCGGGAAAAGAACCCGGCGATACCGGTCTGGGCTCTGGAGCCTGAAGGCTCGGCGGTCCTTTCGGGGAACCCCCCCGGGCCACACCGGATCCAGGGGATAGGCGCCGGCTTCGTTCCGAAGATCCTCGACCGGTCGGTGATCACGAAAGTCCTGACGGTGAGCGACCGTCAGGCCATCGACATGGCGCATCGTCTCGCCCGGGAAGAGGGGATCATGGCCGGCATCTCTTCGGGGGCCAATGTCGTCGGTGCCATGGCCCTTGCCCGGACCCTTCCCGAAGGATCCCGGGTGGTGACGGTCGTGTGCGATGGATACGAACGCTACTTTTCGATCGAAAAATATCTCTCTCTTTAGGGGGCACTATATGGAATTGACCGAGGAACGGATCGAGCGCTATTCCCGTCATATTCTTCTGCCGGAGGTCGGAGGGAAGGGGCAGCAGCGGCTTCTTTCCTCGCGCGTTCTGATCATTGGGGCCGGCGGGCTGGGAAGTCCTGCCGCGCTCTACCTTGCGGCCGCAGGGGTCGGAACTATAGGCATCGTGGACATGGATGTGGTCGATCTCTCCAACCTTCAGCGGCAGATCATCCACACCACCGCGGATCTGGATCATCCCAAGGTCCAGTCGGCCGAGGAGAAAATCCGGGATCTTAACCCCGATGTCACCGTCCGGACATACCCGTATGCCCTCACCGCCGCCAATGCGCGCGAGATAGCGGGTGACTACGACGTCATTCTGGACGGAACCGACAACTTTCCTGCGAAGTTTCTGATCAACGATCTGGCCGTCATCGCGAAAAAGCCCCTCGTTCACGGTGGAATCCTGCGTTTCGTGGGGCAGGTACTGACCATTCTTCCCGGGGAATCTGCCTGCTACCGGTGTCTTTTTCGAGAGCCACCGCCTGCGGGGGCCGTTCCAACCTGTTCCGAGGCGGGAGTCCTGGGGGTCATCGCCGGAGTGATCGGAACCATCCAGGCCACAGAAGTCCTGAAAATCATTCTCGGGAAGGGCGACCTTCTGGAAAACCGGCTTCTCACCTACGACGCGCTGACGACGACCTTCCGGCCGGTTTCGGTTCGTCGAAGCCCCAAGTGCCCCGTATGCGGGGATCATCCTTCGATCACGGAGTTAATCGATTATGAACAGCCAGTCTGCACCACACCAGGAATCTGAACAGACCCGGGGGGAGGGGGGCAACGCCTCCTCTCCGAAGGAGTCGAAGATAAAGGGACTGAAGTGTCGTGAATGCGGCCGTCTTTATCCGGCCGTGGCGATTCATATCTGCGAGTTTTGCTTTGGACCCCTCGAGGTTGATTACGACTATGCGGCGATCGGGAGGAGAATCACACGGCGCTCGATCGAGGAGGGGCCGAAATCCCTCTGGCGCTACCACGAGCTCCTTCCGGTCACCGGAGCTCCCACCGTCGGTCTCCATGCCGGAATGACCCCGCTGATCCACGCCAAGCGGCTAGGCAGGCTCCTGGGGCTCGACAATCTTTATCTGAAAAACGACACAGTGAACCATCCCACACTCTCCTTCAAGGATCGTGTCGTGGCTGTCGCCATGACGCGCGCCCGGGAGCTGGGATTCGATACGGTCGCCTGCGCTTCGACCGGCAATCTCGCGAACTCCGTATCGGCCCATGCCGCGAGCGTCGGAATGAAGTGCTTCGTCTTCATCCCCCACGATCTCGAGGCGGGGAAGATTTTGGGAAATCTGATCTACAATCCTACGGTGGTGGCCGTCCGTGGGAACTACGACGATGTGAACCGCCTCTGTAGCGAAATCGGGGGAGAGTACCCCTGGGCTTTCGTCAACATAAACATCCGCCCCTACTACGCCGAGGGATCCAAATCGCTGGCCTTTGAAACGGCCGAGCAGCTCGGCTGGCGCATTCCCGACCAGGTGGTAGTTCCGATCGCCTCGGGCTCCCTTCTGACGAAGATCCGGAAAGGATTTCAGGAGTTCGAGAAGCTGGGGCTCGTCTCGACGAACGACCGCCTCAAGGTCAACGGAGCCCAGGCTGAAGGGTGCTCGCCGGTCTACCGGGCCTTCGTCTCGGGCAAAAACCACCTCATCCCGGTCAAGCCGAACACGATCGCCAAGTCCCTCGCCATTGGAAATCCCGCCGACGGCTTTTACTCTCTCGACGTGGTTTTCAAATCGGGGGGGGCGATTGCCGCTGCGAGCGATCAGGAGATCGTCGAGGGGATGAAGCTTCTGGCCGAAACCGAAGGAATCTTCGCCGAGACGGCGGGGGGGGTGACCATCGCTTCCCTCAGAAAGCTGTGCGCGGAAGGGCGGATTGGCCGCAAGGACCTGACTGTCGCCTATATCACCGGGAACGGTCTCAAGACCATGGAAGCCCTGTCGGGAGCCCTGCCGGAACCGGTCGGCATCGATCCGACCCTGGCCTCCTTCAGGAAAACAGTCAATCCTACAAACTGAATTTCGTAGAGAAAGGAAGATCATGTCCGTTGTCGTTCGCATTCCCACGCCCCTCCGCAAGCTCACCGGCAACCAGAACGAGGTCCGGGAAGAGGGAGGAACGATCAGGGAGATCCTGAAGAATCTCGAGCTCCACTATCCGGGGATTGGAGAACGTCTGGCGGATGAGAGCGGGGAATTGCGCCGGTTCATCAATATCTACGTCAACGAGGAAGATATCCGATTCCGTGAGGGACTCGATACCTCCATCAAACCGGGAGACGAGGTTTCGATCATACCGGCCATCGCGGGAGGCTCGACATGACCCAGATGCGACTTCACCTGACCTTTCCTGAGGAGCGCGTCAGGGAGCCGGTCATCTATGAGATCTGCCGAAAGTTTCCCGTGGTGGTCAACATCCGGAGGGCTGACATCTCCCTCGACAGCGGATGGGTCGAGCTCGAGATGGACGGCGAGCTCGCGGACATCGAACGGACCGTTCTGTATCTGAGGGAACGGGGCGTTCATGTGGACCCTCTCGAAAAGAGCATTCTCGAGGGGTAGGAGGGGTTCAATGATATTTCGCGAAGATCAGATTTCTCGATATAGCCGGCACATCATCCTCAAGGAGGTGGGAGGGCGGGGTCAGGAGAAGCTCCTCTCCGCCCGTGTCCTGATCATCGGTGCCGGAGGACTGGGAAGCCCGGTCGCCATGTACCTGGCCGCCGCCGGGATCGGGACCATCGGTCTTGTGGATATGGACGTGGTGGACGTTTCCAATCTCCAGCGCCAGATCATGCATTCGCAGAAGACTGTCGGCATCCCGAAGGTCCTCTCCGGAGCCCGGACCCTCGAGCGGATGAATCCTGATGTGACGGTCAATCCCATCCAGGACCGGCTGACAGCCGAGAACGCGATGGAGATGTTTTCCGATTATGACGTGATCGTCGACGGGTCCGACAACTTCGGGACCCGGTACATCGTCAACGATGCGGCCTTCTTCCTTCGCAAGACCCTCGTCTCCGGCTCCATCCTCCGCTTTGAGGGGCAGGTGACGGTCCTCGAGGGCCATACCGATGCCCCCTGCTATCGATGCCTCTATCCGGAAGCGCCTCCTCCGGGACTGGTTCCTTCCTGCTCGGAGGCGGGAGTTCTGGGAGTCCTGGCGGGAACGATCGGGACGCTCCAGGCGGCGGAGGTGGTAAAGAAGATTCTCGGGATCGGAGAGCTCCTGAAGGGACAGCTCCTTCTTTATGATGCGCTCTCCATGAGTTTCCGTAAGCTCCGGGTTCCCAAGGATCCGAAATGTCCTCTTTGCGGCCCTGCCCCGACCATCACCGCCGTTGCCGGCTCCTCAGAGTGGGTATGCCAGATTCCCGCCCCCTGACCCGGGGCGTGTCCTTTCCGGAGGCCCTTGCGAGAGAGATTCTGGATCACTGCCTGTCCGTAAGACCGGAGGAAGGATGCGGCCTTGTCGCCGCGGACGGATCAGGAAGGCCGGTGGCCATTCTTCCCGTTGCCAATGCCCTTCACTCTCCGGTCAGATACCAGATGGACACCCGCGAACAGTTCGATGCCATGAAGCGTCTCCGCCGGGAGGGCTGGTCTCTCTTTGCCATCTTCCATTCCCACCCCCATTCCGAGCCGTCGCCGTCCCCGACGGACATCCGGCTGGCCTTCTACCCCGATTGCTACTATCTCATCGCCGGTCTGGGCACCGATCAGCCTGTTCTCCGATGTTTTTCGATCGTGGAGGGAGTGGTAACCGAGCATTCCCTGTCGATCGTAACGGAAGGTGGATCGCGGTCTTGATTGACCACCGGCCGTGACTGGAATATCCTTTTTCTGCTGAACGAGGGGGGATTTCCAATAAAGCCGGAGGACCCATGCCCAAAAAGATACTTCTGATCGAGGACGACCCTGACATCGCCGGTCTCATTCTCCACTACCTCAAGGCGGAGCATTTCGATGTGGAGCATGTCTCCGATGGGACCGCCGGTTTCGCAGCCGTCAGGCGGACTCGGCCCGACCTGGTCCTTCTCGACCTCATGCTTCCGGGGCTCGATGGCTTGGCTGTGAACCGAATGATCAAACAGGATCCCAAGATCGCCGGGATCCCAGTGGTCATCGTCACCGCGAAGGGAGAGGAGACGGACCGGGTGGTGGGGCTCGAAATGGGGGCGGACGATTATGTGGTCAAGCCTTTTCATCCCAAGGAGCTGGTGGCCCGGGTCAAGGCGGTCCTGCGGCGGAGGGAGGCACTCGCCGCCCCTGCCGACAGGCTTTCGATCGGTCCCGTCTCCATCGATGCCGCTCGCCATGAAGCCCTGTTCGAAGGGGTTCCGGTCTCACTGACTGCCAAGGAGTTTGATCTTCTTTTCGCCCTCATGCGGCAGGCCGGCCGGGTCATGGACCGGAACGCCCTCCTTGACACTGTCTGGGGGGGGGACTACGAGGGGACCGACCGGACGGTCGATGTCCATGTCAGGCGCCTTCGGAAAAAAATGGGGGCCACGGCCTCTTGGGTCGAAACGGTGAAGCAGATCGGATACCGCTTCCGGGAAGAGGGATAGGTCGTCGCGTTGAGCTTTCAAACTTTTGTTCTCGCGACGGGTGGCGCCTCCTTCCTGCTTGGTCTTCTTTTTGAGGCCCTGTCCGGCCAGACCTCCCTCCGCATTCTTCTCTTCGCAGTGGCGACGACCGTTCTGCTTTTTTCCGTTCGGACGATTCGGCGTACCATCGGCCGCCAGAGTGCCTCCGCTCTCCAAAACCCCCTCACCATCAAGGCCCAGGGGGTCTTCGACGATCTCTTTGACCCGATGCTCAACGGTCTCATCCGTCTTCTGAGGGATAAGAACGAAGTCACGGCGCGTCTTGCAGAGGTCGCAAGCCGATTCGATGGGGTTCTGGAGCATATGGTAGAAGGCGTTGCCGTCACATCTCCGAATGCCCAGATTCTTCTTGTCAACGCCGCTTTTGGACGAATCCTGGAGGTTCCACCGACGGAGGCGGTAGGAAACCGCCTTGGGCTCGTAATCCGTGATGTGGCCATCCACCAGCTGGTGGAGGAGGTCTTCAGGACCCGGGCAAAGGTCGTTCGGGAAATCGAGGTTTCCGGAGGAGGAAAGAAAAAGACCCTGAATGTGGTGGCGACCGTTTCCGAAACGAGAGATGGCTCTGGCAAGAGCTATGGAATCTTTCTCTTCTACGACATGACCACCATCCGCGGTCTCGAGCGGATCCGCAAGGACTTCGTGGCCAATGTCTCACATGAAATCCGGACACCCCTGACTTCCATCCGGGGCTATGCCGAGGCGCTGACCGACGGAGCCCTTTCCGATCCCGAGCTTTCGCGGAAATTTCTCGGGATCATCTCCGATCAGGCCGATCGCCTCTCGCGTATGGTGAACGATCTCCTGGAGCTCTCCCGCCTTGAATCGGGAACGGTCGAATTGCGACTTGGCGAGATCGAACTCGGAGCCCAGACCGACCGGATGCAGGAGGTTTTTTCCTCCCGGCTCCGGGATCGGAGCATGCAATTGAGAGCCGATTTCCCCCGACCCTTTCGGTACGTCTCCGACGAGTCCCTGATCGAACTCGTCCTGACCAATCTTCTCGACAATGCCATCAAATACTCTTCCCCGGGCCGGGAGGTCCGGATTCTGGCCGAACAAAACGAGGGGATCGTGACGATCGGCGTGAGCGACAACGGGCCGGGGATTCCTCGCGAGGAACTGCCCCGTGTCTTCGAGCGTTTCTACCGGGTGGACCGCTCCCGGAGCTCCAACATTTCAGGAACGGGCCTCGGGCTGTCGATCGTCCGGCATGTGGCGACGATTTTGAAAGGGCGAGTCGAGATCAGGAGCGAGCCCGGCCAAGGGACGACCGTTTCCCTGCATCTACCCCAAAAAGTGGCCCGCGTCTCGGATTCCCCTCCGAATTCCTGAGGAGCGTCTCTTCACGAGCAATGACGCCCTGATCGAAGGCCAGGCAACGGTGACCGCCCTGTCTCAAACCATCAAAACCTGTCGGAATCAAGGTCGGGAAGCCTGTCAGGTTGCTGTTTCCCTTGCCATTTGTTACGGTGGGCCGGAGAAGACCGTTACTGACACACTTTGAAGGAGGTGTTCCATGCGTCTGGGCATGATCGGATTGGGAAGGATGGGAGCCAACATGGTCCGTCGCCTCAGCAGGGGAGGGATCGAGGTGGTTGCCTACAGCCACACGGCTTCGGCCGTCGAGGCCCTGAGTCGTGAGACGGGCTGCCTCGGAGCGATCTCTCTGGCCGACCTGCTCTCGAAGCTCCCGTCGCCCCGGATCGTCTGGCTCATGATTCCGGCAGGGGCGACCGATGCGCAGATTCATGAGATCGTTCCTCTCCTGGCGAAGGGAGATATTCTTATCGATGGAGGAAACTCCTATTACCACGACGATATCAGGCGTGCCCGGGAACTCGCTCCAAAGGGTATCCATTATGTGGACGTGGGGACAAGCGGCGGTGTTTGGGGGCTTGAGCGGGGCTATTGCCAGATGATCGGTGGCGAGGCGGAGGTGGTGGCGTCCCTCGACCCGATCTTCCGGACGCTCGCTCCCGGACGGACGGCGGCGTCACCGACCCCCGAACGTGCGAATGCGGGTCGCAAGGGCACGGCGGAGGAGGGCTATCTTCATTGCGGACCGGCCGGGGCGGGCCATTTCGTCAAGATGGTCCACAACGGGATCGAGTATGGGCTGATGGCCGCCTATGCCGAAGGATTCAATATTCTGAAAAACGCCAATATCGGAACGAGGTCCCATGAAGTCGACGCCGAAACGGCTCCGCTCCGTAATCCCGAGCAATACAGCTACGACATGAAGATAGAGGATATCGCAGAGCTCTGGCGAAGAGGGAGCGTGGTGGCCTCCTGGCTGCTCGATCTGTCCGCCTCGGAGCTCGCCCGGGATCCTGACCTGGGGGCCTTCCATGGCCGGGTCTCCGATTCGGGGGAGGGCCGCTGGACAGTTTCGGCGGCCATCGACGAAGGCGTTCCCGCCCCTGTACTGGCGACCGCGCTCTTTTCGAGGTTTGCGTCCCAGGGAAAGTCCGACTTCGCCGACAAGATCCTTTCGGCCATGCGGCATGCATTCGGGGGCCATGTGGAAAAGTCCTCCTCCTGATTGCGCGATGAGGGGGAGGGAACTCCTTCCCCTTCCCGCCTCACATTTTTTTGAACGATTTCCGGCTTTGAATCTTCTCCCTTTTTGCTCCTGATCCCTCAGAGCCCTCAAAAATCAACTTCCCCTCCTTTTGCCTCACTGTTGACAGATTTTTTTGTGTTCAATATTATAGACACAACATTCTTTTTAAGTGACAAAAGTCTTGTTTTTTGGGGCAAGTCCAAATGTCAGGAAGGAGATATTGTGGCTAACCGTTTTCTGGAAATTGAGGATCGGGCATTTCTGACGCCCTCTGCCCCCATGGGAGGCGTGGTCCTGCCCGATTCCGGCCATGGCCTTGTGATGGGAAGGATCGTGGCGGAAGAGTCGGCCATTGAGGAGGCTGCCCGAAAGATTGCAGGGGCCAAAAACCCGACGATCTTTCCCGGACCTCTTGTTCTCTGGAAATCGACCCCGGAGTCCGTCCGGATGGCGGAGGCGGTATTGCGTCTGTCCCAGGCGGGATCCATGAAGATCATTCCCATGGCGGACTACCGACCAAAATATCCCAAAATTGATCCTGAAGAAGAGATCAATCCAAGTCATCCCAACCTCACCATCTGGCACAACAAGATCGATGTATGCCTTTTTGTCGGTGTTCACTGCCATTATTCCAATATTGCCCTCAAGATCATCCGGGGCGGGACCAGCTGCTATACCATCGCCCTCTGCTCCTATGCCGGGGATGACGAAGCCCATCTGACGATCCGGGATCTGACTCCCGGGACGGTCGATCAAATCGCCGCTGCGGTGGCAAGGATGAGAAAAGGCTAGGGCTGTGTCGGGAATGTTCGTTATAGTGAGCACATGAAAAGAGGTTCGAGAGATGGAAAACAGGGAAAAGGATGTCGCGGCGGTTCCTGATATTGATGCGGAGAAGATTTTTTCCGTATGGGTCGACGAGGGAGGACGCCCCCAGTTTTTCGATCAGCCGTTTTCCGACATTCCTCCTCGGTTTTTTGTGCATGTTGACGCTCAAAGAGCGCATTTGCCGAGCGATTATATCCTCGTCTCAACTCTCGAAGGCCTTTTTTTCGGCCAAGCTGGTGAGGATCCTTCCTCCGTCCTCATTGGCGATCGTACCCTGCTCATCGAATCTCCGCTTCTTATTTTGGGAGTCGTGATCGCCGGCTTCGAGTGGTTCACCCTTCCCTGAAACCAGTATTCGCTGTTCTTGCAAAGGACGGCCCAAGAAAGGATTGTCATGTCTCACGGATTGCTGCCCCCCGGACCGGCCGGGCTTCTTCCTCCTTCCGCCACCGCAATGGGTCTCGAGCTTCCGGTCGAAGGGACCGGCGCCGTGGAGGGACGTATACTTCCCGAGGCCCTGGTTCTTGAGGAAACAGCCCGGAAGCTGGCCAATGCGAAAGTTCCCACATTTTTTCCAGGGCCCATGGTCCTCTGGGAGTTTTCGGAGGAGTCGCGTCGCGTGGCCGATGCCGTACTCGAGGTTGCCCAGTCTAATGGGATCCGGATCATTCCCATGCCGGACTACCGCCCAAAGTATCCAAAGATAGAACCTGAGTCGGAAATCAACCCAAACCATCCCAATCTGACTATCTGGCACAACAAGATCGATGTATGCCTTTTTGTCGGTGTTCACTGCCACTATTCCAATATCGCCCTCAAAATCATCCGGGGCGGGACCAGCTGCTATACCATCGCCCTCTGCTCCTACGCCGGGGACGAGGAGGCGAATCTGACGGTTCGTGACCTTTCGGCCCCCAAAATCATCGAGATTGGGCGGCTCATCCACAAGATGAAGACGAATTCCCGGAGAGGATAGAGCCGACTCCGGACGGCTTGGCCATGAAGCGGGGGCCGGTCCCTTCCGGGATCGGCCCTATTTTTGTGGGAGCTTCCGGCCAGGGGATCCTTCCTGTCATCAGGAGAAAACCGTTCGTTTTGAGGTATGATGGATCCGGCAGGTGAATTCCCGCGGTCTGGATGGCTTGAAGGGTCATCTTCGGACCCCGGGCAGAAGGAGGACTGGGACAGCGTCGGGAGAACGGCTTGGTCCATCTTTACGAAAGCCAGAGACTTGAGGTCCTGGGCGACATGTTTGTCGAGCGCCTGGCCGGCTGGGGACGGGATGGACTTCTCGACCCTTTTTGCCCCGAAACGGTCATTCCCCAGAATCCGGTCATCGGGCGCTGGCTTTCCTATCACCTGGCCAGTCGAACGGGCATCTCCGCGGGACTCTCTTTTCCGCTGGCCGGACGGTTCATCCGGTCGCTTCTGGACAGATCGTACGGAGATCCTCTCCGTCCGACCCATTTTGAGAAGGGGAACCTCCTTCTCCGACTCTTCGAAATCCTTCCTGGTCTGATCGTTCGTCCCTCATTTCTGGAGGTGCGGGGGTTCCTGGGACGGGGGATGACCGACGAGCGCCTCTACGAGCTTTCTGCCGTTCTCGCCGACCTCTTCGACCGGTCCATGATTTATCGCCCCGATCTTCTTCTCGGATGGGAAGAGGGAAAGGATCCGGAGGGGTGGCCGGCTATCCTTTGGAGAGAACTCTCCGGGCCATCGCGTCCCCTTCACCGGGCCAGGATGATGGAGGCCTTTTTTCGGACGGGGGGCAAGGCCACCGCCCCCCATCTCCCCCGCCGGCTCTCCCTCTTCGGATTGACCGGAATGGCTCCCCGGGACCTCCTTTTTTTCCGGACCCTGGGAGAGGCGGATCTTTGCGAGGTCCATCTCTATTTTCTGAATCCCTGCGAAGAATTCTGGGGGGATATCGTTCCCTCCCGGGTAAAGGAGCGGGCGTCATCGGAAAAAGGGGCCACCATGGAGACGGGAGCCCCCCTGCTCGCCTCCTGGGGGGAGCCATTCCGGAACATCCACCAGAGTCTCGCCGATCTCCCTCTCACGGATCGCCTCTTTCCCTCCTCGCCTTCCACCCTTCTCGGCTCTCTTCAGGAGGATCTCCGGACCCTCTCGGATCGGGGAGCCCGTGTTCGGGAAGGCTCCCTGGAGAAAGAGGTGGTCCCGCTGCAAGACCGCTCCCTCGAGGTGGTCTCCTGCCCGAGTCCGGTCCGGGAAATCGAGATGCTGAAGGATCGCCTGTTCGCGCTCTTCTCGGAAATCCCCGGTCTTTCCCCCGAAGATGTGGTGGTCCTGGCTCCCGATATTGGACGGTATGCAGGAGTCATTCGATCGGTCTTTGGAGCGGAGGGAAGAGGGGATGCCGGAAAAGAGCGCGAACCGGAGATTCCCTTCGTCATCTCCGACCGGAAAGAGTTGCTCGAGGAGCCGGCGTTCGAGGCCCTTCTGCTCCTTCTGCGTCTTCCCCGGATGCGTCTGCCAGCCCCTCTGGCCTTTCGCCTCCTCTCTGTTCCCGTCCTCGCCGAAAAGTTCGGACTTGCCGGCATCCTCCCATCCAGACTCCAGGAGATTCTTCGGGAATCAGGGTTCCGCTGGGGGGTGAACGGATCGGACCGGCCCGCCCCCTATGCCGGTCGGAAGGAACAGAGCCTTCTGGAGGGACGCGACCGTATCCTTCTTGGGTACGCCTGCGGAGAGGAGCCGCTTCCGAAGGGCTTTCATTTACCTCCACTCGCGCTCCCGGAGGATCAGGAGGGCGCGATCGCCGGAGGCATCGCCCGGTTCTCGGAGGCGCTCGACGATCTCCTCGCACGTCTTTCTGAGGCCCGCCCGGCGTCGCAGTGGCCCCCTCTGCTTCGGGACCTCATCGACGCCTTTTTCCTGCTCGATCCTACCAGAGCCGTGGATCGCGCGCTTGTCGCTCTGCCGGACCGGCTGGACCGGGATTTTTCAGAGGCCGGGTCATCCATGAGTCTTTCCTCCTCGGTCCTGTCCCGACATCTTGAGAGAATGGCCGGGACGGGCGACGGAAAGGACCGGTTCCTTGCCGGGGGGGTGACCTTTGGCCGCATGGTCCCTCTCCGCTCCATCCCCTTTCGCGTGGTCTGCCTGGTGGGAATGAACGATGCCGACTTTCCCCGGCCAAGTTGGCCCCCGAGCTTCGACTGGCTGGCATCCCATCCCGAACCGGGCGACCGGTCCGCCCGGGAAGATGACAGGACTCTTTTCCTGGAGGCTCTCCTTTCGGCCCGGGACATCCTGTGGATCAGCTATGTGGGAATCGAGATCCGGGACGGAAGTCACCGGGAGCCTTCCGTCCTGGTCCGTCAATTGATGGACCAGATTGCCGAAGGGTTTGAAGGCGAGAATGGGCCGATCCTTTCCCAGATCTCTCTCGAGTCGCCGCTCGATCCGCTTTCTCCGGACCATTACTCCCGCGAGGCGGATCCCCGCCTCCGAAGCTATTCCCGGGCCTGGCGTAGGGCTCTGGAAACCGCCCGAAGACGGTCCTCCGGGGATCCCGTCTTTTTCGATCCCGACCTCTCCTGGGGGGCCCCGATGCCGAAAGGAGATCAGGGTGGAGCAGAAGGGGTCGCAATCTCCGATCTTCGCAAATTCATTCGGGATCCTGCACGCCATTTTCTTGTATGCCAGATGGGTTTTCCTCCTTCGGAGCGAACCTTGCGGCTCGAGGAGGCAGAACCCTTCGTCTCCGATCCGAGCCGGTCGATCAGCGCTAGGCTTCGCGGTCCGGAGAGCACCCTTCCAGCCCTCCCCTGGCCGCCACTCAGAGAGCTCTTCTCCGGGCGGGTCGACGCGGAGATTGACGGCTACAGGGGGGCTCTGGCGGAAAGGCTGGGAATCCGTCTTCCGGAAGGCTCCGCTCCCTTTCCCCGGGAGCGTCTCGACGGGATCTTTCACGGGGCCCGGATCGCCGGAACGGTCGAGGGGCTTGCCTTCAGGCCGGATGGCGATCGTCTCCTGATCGTCGAGAGGTGGCCGTGGGCCCCATTTCCCGGTGATTTTCTGGAGGCCTACCTGGTGCATCTTTTGTGCGTCCTGTTCCTTTCCGGTTACAAGGGTTGCGCCCTGACCGGAAAGGGAGGAAAGAAGGAGGCGGAAAAGGATCCGTCCAGAATTCCCCTTGCCATCTGGCGGTGGAGCGTGCCCACCCCGGCGGAAGCCGCCCGGCAATTTCTTCGCTGTCTTCGGGCCTACCGGAAGGGAATGTACGCCCCTCTTCCATTCGACCCGGAAGCCTCCCGGGTTTTTGTCGACACATGGCGCTCGAATGTCGGGCCGGTGGGGAGCCCGGCATGGCGGATGGCATCCGACAAGGCCCGGGAGGTTCTGCATGCGTCCCGTGTTCCCTCCTACAATGTCCGGTCGACTTTTTTCGATCCGCGGTCGCGTTCCCCCTTCTGGGCCGCTCTGGCCTTCTCCGGCCGCGACCTTCCGGGGGAACCCCCCTTCGGTCTCTGGTCCCTGCGACTTTGGGAAGCGCCTCTCGCCACTCTTTCCGAAGAGGGGACCTCCTGATGGCCGAAAACCCGCTTTTCGAGTTGCCGCTCTCGGGGCTCCGTCTGATCGAGGCCTCCGCCGGAACCGGAAAGACGACGGCGCTGACCGTTCTTTTTCTGAGAGCCATCCTGGAGGGATTTCCGGTAGAACGGATCCTCGTGGTCACCTTTACCGAATCGGCCGCAGAAGAGGTCCGGGGCCGGATCCACGACCTGCTTGTGGCCGCTCGCAGAAAGGCCCTGGGGGAGAATCCCAAAGGGAAGCATGCCCCCTTTCTGGAGCGGATCCGGCCAGACCACGCGACTCCTCTCGCCCGGGCCCTCTCCGACTTCGACCGGGCCACGATGACCACCATCCATGCCTTCTGCCGCCGACTGCTCCGGGAATACGCCTTCGAATTCCAGTCGCCATTCTCTCTCGAACTCGACGAAAATCCCGGAGAGGCAAAACTTCCCGCCCTGCGTGAAACATGGCGGCGACGGGTCTACCCCGAAAGGCCCGAAATCGCTCTTCTGGTCGCCTCCGTTTTTCCGGGTGGGCCGGCGGACTTTCTCTCCCTTGTTTCCGATGACGCTCTGTTCCGGGAGACGGAGTGTGCGCTCTCCGGTGGTCTCGTGGAGGAGGACGCCTTCCCGGAGTTAAGGGAGGCCTATCTCCGGGACCTCGCCCTTTGTCGGGAGATCCCGGAGGACAACATGGAGAGGCTTGCCCGGCTGTGTTCCTCGGAAATCCCGGAGCAAGACGGGAAGAAGGGTAAGAAAGGGGCCAAAGGAGGCGACTTTCGCCTCCTCCTCCGCCGTCTCCGGGAGATTCAGGGAGGAAGCCCGGGTGTCCCGCCGGGGTTCAGCCCCCTGGACGGAGCGCTTCGGGCTGGGCTGGCCCGTATTCCCCAGCCCGAAATGCGCGACTTCGCACCCCTTCTGCGTATTCTGGAGGGGACGCAGGCTCTGGCGGAGGAGTTGCGTCGCTCCCTGAAAAAAAGCCTGCTCCGCTATCTTCGCTCCGAGGATCTCGACCTGAGGGAAGGCCGGGGGAGGGAGACCTTCGACGACATGATCCTCCGGGTCCTGGAAGGACTCCTCGCCGATGTCTCAGGGACGCTTTCCCGGAAGATCCGTGAAAGGTTCCCGGTAGCCTTCGTCGATGAATTCCAGGATACGGATCTGGCGCAGTTCCGCATCTTCGACCGGATCTACAGGCTCTCGCATCCTTTTTCCGAAGAGGAGGCGACCGGGACCGCCCTTTTTCTGGTGGGGGATCCGAAACAGTCGATCTACAGCTTCAGGGGGGCCGACATTTCGGCCTATCTCGAGGCCCGCATCCGGGCCCTTACGCTCCCGGGAGGCTCGCTCCTCGGGCTTTCCGTGAACTACCGGTCCGATCGCCGTCACGTGGAGGCTCTCAACAGGCTCTTCGGCCTTGTTCCGGACCCCTTCCTGAGCGGGGACGCGATCGCATACGAACCCGTCCATCCAAGCAGGGACGAACGCTCTGTTTTCCGGGACCCTCTGGCCGAAAGCGCGGAGATTCCCGTCCCCCTTCTGATGGCAGGAGGGGTGGAAGGCGACCGCCTCGAGGATTACGCCCGGCGCTCCGCCCGCGAAATTTCGCGGCTCCTGTCGGGGGGGCCCACCATTTCAGGGCGACCGATTCGCGCGGAGGAGATTGCCCTCCTCGTCATGAAGCATTCCCACGGCAAAATTCTCCAGGACGCCCTCGACGAGAAAGGGATCCCCTCTGTCTCCTACGGATCCGGAAGCGTTCTGGAAACGGAGGAGGCCTTCGATCTCGAGATGCTTCTTCTGGCGCTCGCCTCTCCGGAGAACCGCCGTCAGGCCCGTATGGTTCTCGCCTCCCGTTTTTTCGGAATGACGGCGGCCGAGCTTCGGGTCCTCGAAGAGGCCCCGGACCTCTGGAACCGCCGCGTCGACCCGTTTTTCGAAGCCGCACGCCGATGGGAGAGCCGGGGGGCGATGGGAACCCTCAGAACCTTCTTTCTCGATCACGGAATCTTTTCGAGACTGCTCTCCCAGCCGGGAGGGAAACGGCGCGTCACCCATCTTCTCCACCTTTTCGAGATTCTGGAGGCGCAGGGCCGGGACCGCCCCCCGCTCCTTCTTCTTGTGGACCGATACCTTTCGGCGCGCCGGGAGGCTCCCGGTAAAAAGGAGGACGGAAATGCCCCGCGCCTCGAGACCTGCGATGGCCGTGTCCGGATCCTGACACTCCACAAGGCCAAGGGACTGGAGTTTCCGGTGGTGATTCTCCCTTTCGGCCTTCCGGGCCGCCAGGGACTGGATGAGGGAGAGGAGGCTTCGGGAGAGCTGGCGGAAGAAATGCGCCTGCTTTACGTTGCCCTGACGAGGGCCGTTCATCGGACTGTCCTGATGGTTCCCGCCCGGACCTCCCGTCAGTCGGCAGTGGGCCACCTTTTCGGTCTGGGGCCGGGTCTCCGCAAAGGGAAGTCGGCCTTCCAGGGCGTCGTCCTTCAGATCGACCGCCTTGTCCGGGAGAATCCCGACCTCTTTGCCCTTCTCCCGGATGGCCCCGCCCCGCTGACTCCGGTCCGGCAACCTTCGGAGAGAGAGTCAGTGCTCGCGGCCCCCCCGCAATTTCCCTCCATTGCACCGGCGAAAAGGACGGAGAGTTTTTCCTCTCTGGTACGATCCTCCCTGGGGATTTTCGAGGAAAAGGAGGGAGAGCCTCGGGCTTCCGACGAGGGACGCTCGGAGCCGGAAGGGGAGGGGGAGGGGGCGGGGGAGGCGCCCCTTCCCGCCGGACCGCTCTTCGGCTCCTATTTTCACCGGATCATGGAACGGCTTGCCAGGGACGAAGCCTCTTTTGACGGACCCCCGGGAGAGATTCCCGAAGGGCTTCTCGAGAGGGCTCTCGACGATCTCGACCTTGCGAAGGACCCCTCCTGCCAGCGCTGGCCCTCGGCGGTCCGCCCGCTGGTCGAGCGGACCCTTTCGGCCGCTCTGGGGGAAAGGGCGGAAGGGGCTTTGACGGAAGAAGGGGACTTCATGACACTGGGGAGGATCCTGCGGGGGGAGCGTACGGTTGAGCAAGAATTTCTTCTTCCGGTTCGGGGCCTTGTGGCCGAACGACTTCAGGCGTGTCTTATGCCCGATGGCCCGAAACTCTTCTTCGAACCCTTATCGGGATCACTGAAGGGATTCATCGATCTTGTCTTCCGGTATCGCGGCCGCTACTACCTCCTGGACTACAAGACCAACCTCCTTTCGGGAGTCTCTCCCTATGCCGGTGCGAGCCTGGCTCGTACGATGGCTGATCACCGTTACGATTTCCAGGGCTATCTCTACATTCTGGCCCTCCATCGGCTCCTTTCATTTTGCCATCCGGGATACGACTACGAGCGGGACTTCGGAGGGGCGCTGTTCCTTTTCGTCCGGGGTGTTGGATTTACCGGCGAGGGGATTCATCGGCTTCGCCCCACGATCTCCGAGCTCGCCTCCTTCGATCGTCTTCTGTCGGGAGACAGACCATGAGCGACGCCGTCCTTTTCCCGCTCATTCCTGAGCCCTGCCGTGGCTGGTTTTCGAAAGCCCGTGAAAAGGGACTCCTCGAGGATGTCGACCGGGCCCTGGCTGCGACCCTCGTTGGCCTTTCGGACCCTCTCCCATGGGAGGTCCTGGCTGTCTATGCCGTTGCGGCCGCTCTGACCAGTGCCGCCTCCCGGGAAGGCCATACCCTCCTCGACCTGAATGCCTCCCCTGACTCTCCCTATTTCGAGGAACTCCCCGACCTGTTGCCGGCCCCCTCGTTCTGGCCCGGCCTTCTCGCGGATGTGGCCGGAATCCCGGACCGGCCTGGCCCGATCATTCTCGACCGGGGCGGCCTTTACCTTTACCGCCACTATCGTGCTGAGATCAGGGTGGCCGACCTCCTTGGACGTCGACTTCTTTTCGACCGCGAAAACGGCGGAGCCTCTCCGGAGGTGAAGTGGGACATTCTGGACAGTCTTTTTCCCCTTCAGGGGGCCCCGTCGGATCCCGCCAATGCCGGGCGTGCTGCCGCCTCGGCATCCCTGTCGCGTTCTCTTCTTCTCCTGACGGGGGGGCCGGGGACCGGAAAAACATGGACGGCCGCCCGCATCCTGGCCCTTCATCGAATTCTCTCTCCCTCCGCCCGCATCGTCGCGGCGGCCCCGACCGGAAAGGCGGCCGCGCGGATGTCGGAGGCCCTGTCAGCCATGGAATTCCCAGGCCCCCCGCTGCCGACCATGACCCTGCACCGCCTGCTCGGAGCGGGGAGGCAGGGTTTTGCCCGGGGCCCGGGGAATCTCCTCGACTGGGACCTTGTCCTGGTGGACGAGCTGTCGATGGTCGATCTTCCCCTCATGGACCGCCTTCTGGTCTCCCTCCCCGAGCGTTCCCGCCTCATCCTGACGGGGGATCGCAACCAGCTGGCCTCTGTCGGGACGGGCTCGGTCATGGGGGATCTCTGCGGGGCTCTTGAGCGGGGGGGGCGAACGGCAAAGGATGCCGGGGCCCTGACGGTTCTGACCCACAACTTCCGCCAGTCGGCCTCCCCGGGCCTCCGGTCCTTTGCCCAGGCCATTGCCTCCGGAAATTCCCGCAGGGCAGTTGACGAGCTCTGTGCGGGAGCTTCGGGTCTCTCCTTCCTTCCCGCGGAGCCGGGGTCCCGACTCCCGCTTGAGATCCTGCGGGAGGGATGGGACGGGCTTTCGCGCATGCCGCCTCCCTCGGGCGGCCCCCTTCCGATGGATTCCTTCATGGCTCTGACGGCCCTTCGTGAGGGGCCTGCCGGGAGCCGGACGGTCAACCGGGCGGTCCAGGGGATTTTTCGCCATGATCCCTCCGGGGTTTTGGGTTCCGCCCCGGTGATCGTTCTCGAGAACAGCTACGACACGGGCCTCATGAACGGGGATCTGGGGATTCTTTCCGGGTCCCGCCTTTTCGTCGGCAAGGAGCGCGGACTTGTGATCCTTCCGGAACGCCTCGCTCCCGATTGGGAGTTTTCCTATGCCCTGACCGTCCACAAGAGTCAGGGATCTGAATTCGACCATGTGCTTCTTCTGATCGGCGCGGTCGATCATCCACTCCTCACCCGCTCTCTTCTCTATACCGCGGCCACCCGCGCCCGCTTCCGTCTGACCGTATGGGGATCTCTCCCACTCCTGGAGCGGATGATCCGGAGGCAGTCATGGCGAACCTCAGCTTTGTCCGACCGCCTCTCAGCCCTTTTGAGCCCGTGATGATTCCTTCCGGCGAACCTCCGGATTCCAAATCGGGCCATCATCGTTATTGCGGGAATGACTCCGTCAACGTCCAGAACCTCTGACAGACTTCTTTTGCATCTTGTCAGCCCAATGAACCGGGCTATCCCTTGAAGCGGCCGGAGAAGCTTCCTCGGGCGGCTTCCGAGGGCTCCTGTTCCCGTGCTCCCTGCAGAAAGCGGGTGGCATGATCGGGACGTTTCCTGTCTGTAAAGTGTTAAGTATTTGTGTAGGAAATGAATTTATAATTTTTCCATTTTTTAGGGATCGTCAGCTTCAAGTTTGTCGTCGATTGGTCCGATGAAGAAGGTGCGGCCCCTTCTTCGCCCTGATCCGCCCGGAAGCCCGCCGTAAGCCTCCCAAAACCAAAAACAAAAATATATTCCATACTGATAGGCTATTTTTTAATTTAAAATCAAAAATACTTTGTTTACAATAACTAATAATTATTATAATACAAATATTTTGTTTATTGTAAATATTTTAATTATATATTTGACAAGCACCATATTAGTGTTAGAATGACACTATGAAAAGGATGACGCTGCGCATGAATGAAGCGCTATACAGAATCATAAAGGAACGGGCCACACGGGAGCACCGTTCGATTCACGCGGAGATTCTTGTCGTCCTTGAACGCTTCTTCGGCGGGGCCAGGGGAGCGGAGCTGGTCATGGAAGAAAAAGAAGAGAGATCCTCGCCGAGGGATCGCTGATCGGGAGATCCGGCGGAGGCCGGAATTATAAACGGGTTGCATACTGAAAGGATTCCAAGATGTTAGGTGACAAGGACATCAACAAGATCATCAACGCGGTAAAAGAGTACAACGACCTCCTCGAGAAGTCCTCTGTGGTCATGGACCGCCTGGCGGAGACCAAGAAACAGTGGGACATTCTCCTGACCGATCGGGACGCTCTCCGGGCCGAGTCGGAGAGGATGAACCGCTTTATCGCCCAGTTCAAGGAAGACTACCAGAATTTCCATGCGAGGGAATCCCAGTGGGTCAACTCGGTGGCCGACCTTCACACCAAGCTTCAGTTCATGGTCGATGAACTCAACACCATCGTCAGCCATCACCGGAGAAATTCGGTCGAAGGCAGCGGTGTCATCAACTAACGCGGGATCGGTTGCCCCTAAAGGCAACCACTAAGGAGCGACACCATGAGACACAAGACCCTTTCCAGACCGATATTTCCGGATGACGAACTGATCCGCAAGACGGGCCACGAGGACGGACTGGCAGGTCTGCCCGCTGGAAGCAGCTACGAGGCAGGCCCTTTCGAGCGGTCGATCATCGCCGCCGGTGAGTCGAAGATCAGCGAGATTTACGCCCAGACGGCGCAGGAGCTCTATCGTCATGAAGGGCGATCCTCGAATCTGTCCAACGCCTACGAGTCCAACCAGTACCGCCTCAAGGAAGTGCTGCTTCGCTACAAGAACCGTAAGGAGATTGTAGGACGGGATGTGGTCATTCCGGTTCCCTACTTCATTCACTGGCTTGTGGTGATCCTGCTGGCGATTGGAGAGTTCCCCCTGAACGTCGTCGTCTTCCGGATGTTCGGAGAGCCGGAGCTGATGACTTACGTCATGAGCATGACCCTCTCTCTAACGCTTCCTCTGATCGGGGTCTTCCTTGGGCTTCAGGTCCGGACACTGGTCAAGCCGAAGGTCGCTACGGCCATCATGATTCTGCTCGCCCCGACGACTGTTCTCGGAGCGCTCACCGCCCTCTCCTTCATCCGCAACATGTATGTGACTCTCCACGCCGAGCACAGGCTGGGGGGGGGCTCGGGCAACATGGTCTACGCCATGTTTGCGATCAACCTCCTGATATTCATGGGAGCCTACATGGTCTCCTTTTTTGCCCATGACCAGGATTCCGAGCTGGACGCCCTGCATGTCGCCGTCGTGCGGCTCGACAAGAAGCGGACAAAACTGCGGGACAGGCTTTCCCAGGCGATCTCCAGGACGAACGCGATCATCCGGGCCGGTCGCGGCGAAGCGGAGCGGGTCCTCTCCGAAACGGCGGTCAAGATGGCCGTCTATCGCCAGGCCAACATGGCCTCGCGCGGAGGGACCGTCGCTCCGTCTTCCTTTTCAAGAAATCCCGAGTCTGCCACACTCAAGCGGTGGTGGCCTGATCTCAAGATTCCGGATGCGGCCGAGTCGATGGCGAACAATCCTGCCGGAGGCGAAAAGCCGACCGATGGACAGGGTCGGCCCCTATTTTCCACAGGGAGGGCGTAAGATGAACGCATGGGGAGAGAGGGCCGGCCGACTTCTGGCCGGTCTCGGGATGGGGGCACTGACAGTACTCACGCTCCCCGATATTCCGGCCTTCCTTCCGGGGTTTCACGAGCCACAGGAGGCCCGGGCGGAGGAGTCTGCGGATCCCGGACGAGACATCCTGGTCTTCGTCGACGAGACCGGGAGCACCGGCCGCCAGTTCGACGTTTACAGACGGGCTCTTCTCGAGCGGATCGTGCCGGAACTCAAGGCCGGGGACCGTCTGAGGGTCGCTCCGATCGTCGACGACAATTCTTTGGTCTCGAGCTTCATGGCCGAAGGGAGCCTTCCTGACCGGCCCGGGTTCGATAGTCTTTCGGAAAATGAAATCGACTACAAGAACGAGGTCAAGCAGGAAAAGGCGCAGGACAAGGAGATCCGCAACAAACTTCTCGCCACCCTTACGGCTAAACTCAAAAAGCCAGGGAAGTCCCGCTACACCGATCTTTTTGGGGCGGCCCGCATGGCCTCCCAGCTCTTTTCCGCCGACCGGAAGAGACCTGTTCTGGTCTTCCTGTCGGACATGCAGGAGGACCGGGGGCGATTCCGGTACAAAGACATGAAGTGGAACGCCAGGGACCTGAAACGGGTCGAAAAGGCCTACGGCTTTCCCGATCTTAAAAATGTTTGCGTCTATGTGATCGGAACGCGCTCCCCCTCGATCGAGAAGAGCCGAAAGATGAGCGAGTTCTGGCTGCAGTATTTCCGGAAGTCGGGGGCCGACATCCAGCCGTCCCACATCGGCTCGATGCTGGTCAACTGGCCACCGGAGGAGGGGTGCGGCAAATCGCGGGCCATTCCGAAAAAGGATGAAAGCTGGCTCCAGAAGCTCAGGAAGCAGCTCTGAGAGAATGTCGGGACGTTCCCCCTCCCGAAGGCCTTCCCGTCCCTAGGACCGGAGGGCCTTTCTGATTTCCCGGTCGGCCGTTTCAAGAATTTCCTGGAGATGGGTCTCGCTCCGGGTACTCTCCCCGTAAATCTTGAGGATCTCCTCCGTTCCCGATGGCCGGGCAGCAAACCACCCCGAAGCGCATTCGACCTTGATTCCGCCGATCGGCTCTCCGTTTCCCGGGGCTGTCGTCAGAATTCTCAGGACGGGTTCGCCCGCCAGCGAATCAAGGGGGAGGCGTGCCGGAGTGATTTTCCCGAGGGAGACCCGGAGGGAAGCGTCGGCCGGGGCATCGATCCGCCGGTAGTAATGAGGCCCGAAGCGGTTGACGAGATCCGCGTACTGGAGTCCCGGCTCCCGTCCCGTCACTGCCGCGATTTCGGCCGCACAGAGGGAGGCAATGAGGCCGTCCTTGTCGGTGGTCCAGACCGTCCCGTTCCGCCGGAGAAAGGAGGCTCCGGCGCTCTCCTCTCCTCCGAGTCCCAGCGTTCCGTCGAGAAGTCCCTCCACGAACCACTTGAAGCCGACGGGAACCTCGAGAAGGGGCCGGTCCAGTGATTCTGCGACACGGTCGATCATCCGGCTCGACACGATGGTCTTGCCAATCCGGACCCCGGAGCCCCAGAGTGGCCGGTGGGAAAAGAGGTAGGAGATCAGGACCGCAAGGTAGTTGTTGGGGTTCATGAGGCCGGCGCTGGGCGAGACGATCCCGTGGCGGTCGTGGTCGGTGTCGCATCCAAAGGAGATGTCGAATTTTCCGGCCATCTCCACGAGTCGTTTCATGGCCCATGGAGAAGATGGGTCCATCCGTATCTTGCCGTCCCAGTCCACGGTCATGAAGGAGAAGGTCGGGTCGAGCGTTTCCCGGACCACGGTCAGATCCAGCCGATACTCTTCGGCGATCCGACCCCAGTAATGGACTCCGGCTCCCCCCAGGGGATCGACGCCGATCCGGATCCCGGAGCTCCGGATCGCCTCCATGTCGATCACCTCTCCCAGGTCGGCCACGTAGGCGGACAAATAATCCCGGCCATGGACCGTGTCCGCCTCCATCGCCCGGTCGAAGGGGATCCGGCGCACGCCGGACAACCCTTCCGCCAGAAGACGATTGGCAGTCTCCTCGATCCAACGGGTAGCGGCCGGATCGGCCGGCCCCCCTCCCGGGGGATTGTACTTGAAGCCACCGTCCTCAGGCGGGTTGTGCGAGGGGGTGATCACGATGCCGTCGGCGGGGGAGGGAGGGCTCCCTCCGTCCCGGGGATGGTTGTAGGTCAGGATGGCATGGCTGACAACAGGGGTCGGTGTCGGCTCGTCGTGATCGGAGACGATGGTAGTGACGCCGTTGGCGGCGAGAACAGAGAGGGCGGTGACGAATGCGGGACGGGAAAGGGCGTGGGTGTCGGCTCCGACGAAGAGGGGGCCTTCGATTCCTCTGGTTTTCCTGTAGAGGCAAACGGCCTGGGTGACCGCCAGGATATGGTCTTCGTTGAAGGTGCCTTCGAAGGCGCTTCCCCGGTGGCCGGAGGTCCCGAAGGAGACCCGCTGGGCGGGGTTGTCCGGATCCGGGCGCCTTGCGAAAAAATCGGTGACGAGCCGGGAAACGTCGATGATCAGGGACGGGGGGGGCGCCTGGCCGGACAGGGGACTCACGCTCATGGGAGGCTCCTTTTGAAAAAGGGGGTGGTGGCGAAGAGTGGACAGTCCGGTGCGAGGAGATCGGCGATATGGTCGACGGAGAGATCGGGGGACGGGCAGGAGGCGAGGAGGGAGGGGTCGGCGGCGTAATGGCCCTGTCTTGGAAGAATGGTGGTCACCCGCTCCTCCCAGGCCGACTTGAAGGCAGTCAGGATCCGGATCTTGTCGTCGATGACGACATAGTGGTCCCCTGGGAAGCGCTCCTCGATGTCGGACAGCATCTGTTCCTTGTGGATATAGACCAGAACCTGTCCCCCGGCCGCGTCCCACAGTCCGGAGCGTTCGATCTTCCGGGGCTGGAAGACGGCGTCCCCGTCTGAGAGGATGACGACCTCTCCTCGTCGCCTGAGGGCGGCGATCACCTCCAGAGCCTTCGGATGGAGGAGGGTGTGAAAGGGGTAGTCGACCATCCAGGAGGACATGCGAAGGAGACGGGGGTCGTGGAGCACCTCCTCCCGATAGATCTGGAGGGCTCCGAGATAGTCGGCATAGCCGATCCGGGACCAGCGCTCGGTAAAGATCGCCCAGTACCGCTCCCGGGCGGGAGGACCATACTCCTCGTCCAGATGTCGGGCCAGGTCGGACTGGAGCCGGTCATTGTCGAGAAGGGTGTTGTCGACGTCGATCAGGAAGACGATTCGTGGCCGTGGCGGCATGTCCCCTCCTTTGATCAGGGCTCCCGGGCCGGATCCCCGAAGGGAGAACCGGATC
Organism: Nitrospirota bacterium; assembly: GCA_027335985.1. Next base: position 67,917 of record DAHWGX010000074.1, read on the forward strand.
CCTCCCATATCGAGAAGTCTTCGAAGTCGAATGCCGGGGCCACCGTGCAGGTGGCGAGACTGAAGGGTCCGAGGGATCGTGCCTGCTGCCAGGCCCCGGCTGGTACGACTGCCAGGCAATGAGGCGGATCCCTGTCGAGTTCCCAGGTCTCGGGGGCGTCATTGCGGAGAAAGGAAAGAAGCAGGGGGGCCCCGCCGATATGGTGCCAGATTTCGCAGGAGGAGACGCGGTGCCACCGAGTCTCGATCCCTCCGGGGATCAGAAAGATGATCACCGAAACGGCGGACCGGATTCGTCCCGTTCCCTTCGGCTCCACCTCCTCGAGCGCGCGGTGGATTTCCCTGTAATAGCCTCCCTCGGGATGGGGCCGCAGGGCGTGGAGCCTGATCTGGCGAAGGATTTCCCCGTCTTCCGGTAACAGCTCCACGCTCACCCCGTCCATCAGAATTTCAGGCAGATCTTGCCGGTGAAGTCCCCGTCAGCCAGGGCCTGGAAGGCATCCGGGGCGGAGGCGAAGGGAATGACCCGGTCGATTCTGGGCCGCACTCCGTTCTGGACGATCGCGTCCACCATCTCCTCGAAATGCGTTCGGCTCCCCACGTAGACTCCCTGCATGCGCAGCTGCTTCACGAGGAGAGGAAAGACCGGGAGCTCGGCCTGGCCGCCGGAGAGCACTCCGATGACTGCCACATGGCCTCCGGGACGGGTGCAGGAAAGGGATCGGCCCAGGGTTCCGGCCCCGCCGACCTCGACGACGTGGTCGACTCCCTCTCCGTCCGTCCGGGCCAGGACCTCCAGGTCCCATTCGGGGAATGTCCGGTAGTTGATTCCCGTGTCGGCGCCCAGAAGGGCGGCCGTCTCGAGCTTCCGGTCGGAGGAGGATGTGACGATGACCCGGGCCCCGGCCATCTTGGCGAACTGGAGGGCGAACAGGGAGACGCCTCCCGTCCCCTGCACGAGGACGGTCTCCCCGGGCCGGAGGCCTCCCTGGACGAAGAGCGCGTTCCAGGCGGTCACGGCGGCGCAGGGGAGTGTGGACGCCTCCTCGAAGGAGAGGGCCTCCGGAATCCGGACGAGGCCCTCCTCCGGGAGCAGGACCCGCTCCGCCAGCATCCCGTCCCTGTCACCCCCCAGAGCCATCGCCCGCCGGGGCGGATGGCCGTCGATCCAGTTCTGGTTGAAAATCCCTGCCACCCGGTCTCCGGTCCGGACCCGGGAGACTCCGGGACCCGTGGCGACAACCGTGCCAGCCCCGTCGGAAAGGGGAATGAGGGGAAGCCGGAGGTTGGGGTAGTGGCCCCGGAGGATGAGCAGGTCACGGTAATTCAGGGAGGCGGCGCGCAGTTCCATCACCACCTGTCCGGGACCCGGGACGGGATCTTCCCGGGTGGAGGGCCGGAGCGCCTCGGGTGTTCCCGGGTCGTGGATTTCAAAAACCTTCACGAGAATCTCCTTTTTTGTCTGACGTCCAAGGGAAGACTATCGGATTGTGGTGGGCGATTGCAACGGGATTTTGCCGCACCGAGACCTTCTTGTGCTAAAATCAACAAAAGACCGATTTTCTCCGAACCTTCTTGAAAGGAAATCCATGCCGGACGTGCCGTTTTCCATGCTCTCCCGCCGGGGGGCCATCATCGCTCTCCTGCAGGTGTTTTTTTGCCTGCTGGTCCTGTCAGGCCGGGCGACCGCGTCCACACTTTCCGACCAGCTCGGGATCTCCCTTTTCGATGCCCGGGAAAAGGCTCCTGAGATCGCGGCTCCCGACCTGTCCGGCCGCCTCCTCCATCTCTCCGACTACCGGGGCAAGGTGGTTCTCCTGAATTTTTGGGCCACATGGTGCGATCCGTGCAAAAAGGAAATCCCGTCCCTGATTTCCCTTGGAAAGAAGCTCTCCGGCCGCCCCTTCGTCGTGGTCAGCGTGGCCATGGACCGCCGTCTCGCCCATATTCCTCCGTTCGTCCGCAAGTTCGGGATCGACTACCCGGTCATGGAGGGGCGTCGCGGCCAAGTCGATTCCCGCTATTTCGGTCTTGGACTCCCCCAAACCTACGTCATTTTGCCTGACGGAACCTTGGTGGGGAGGGTGGTCGGGGGGAGGGAATGGGATTCCCCCGCCTTTGTGGACTACTTTCGTTCTCTGACCGGAGGACGGCACGTTTCAGGGCAGAAGGGGGGGAACCTGTGAGGAGTCTTCGGGTCGGCCTGTTCCAGATCAATGCGGTGGTGGGGGATCTTGAAGGAAACACCGACAAGATCCGCCGCCACCTCAAGTCCGCCTCCTCCCGGAACCTCGATATCGCCGCCTTTCCGGAGCTGGCGATAACGGGATATCCTCCGGAGGACCTTCTTCTGAAGCCGACCTTTCTGGAGAAAAACAGGAAGTCTCTTGCGGACCTCCTCAACGTGGCTCCGGAGATCCTCCTCATCGTGGGATTCGTGGAACAGGCCGACGATATCTATAACTCCGCGGCCATGATTTACGGGGGAAAGGTCGTGGGAATCCAGCGGAAGCAGTACCTCCCGAATTATGGAGTCTTCGACGAGAACCGCTACTTCCAGTCCGGCAGCTCGAACACACTGCTTCGCTTCCGGAACGTGACGATCGGGGTGAACATCTGCGAAGATATCTGGTACCCCAAGGGGCCGCTCTACCACCAGACCCTTGACGGTGACGCGGAGGTGATCATCAATCTCTCGGCTTCGCCCTTCCATGCGGGCAAGCGGGAGGTCCGGGAGTCGATGCTCAAGACCCGGGCCGCCGATAACGGAACCTATATCGTTTACACCAATCTGGTGGGAGGGCAGGACGAACTGGTCTTCGACGGCCAGAGTCTCGTGATCGACCCGGAGGGGGAAATCGAGTCGCGGGGAAAGGCCTTCGCCGAGGATGTGGTCGTCAGCGAAATCGACGTGGACCGTGTGTTCGGGATCCGTCTCCACGATCCCCGGCGTCGGAAGGAAAAGCAGGCCCGGCTCTACGGCGGCGACTGGGGGAGAAATCCCCTGGACAGGATCGACCTCGACGGAGACCGTCCCGTCTCTCCGGGTGTCCCGCGCCCTCTTGTCAAGGGCCCCCTGACCGATCCGCTTTCTCCTGTCCGCGAAATCTACGAGGCCCTGGTGATGGGGGTTCGGGACTATGTGGGAAAGAACGGACTCACCGATGTCCTGATCGGCATCTCCGGAGGGGTCGACTCCGCTCTCGTGGCGGCGGTGGCCTGCGACGCCCTGGGGCCGGGCCACGTCCATGGCCTTTTCATGCCGTCGGTTTTCACCTCCGAGGAGAGCCAGGAGGATGCCCGTCTTCTGGCGTCCTCCCTGGGATTTTCCCTGGAGACGATCCCGATCGATTCCCTGGTGGCGGAGTTCCTGTCCCGTCTCTCCCCATTCTTTGGGGAGCGCGGACCGGACACGACCGAGGAGAACCTCCAGCCCCGGATCCGGGGGATGCTGCTGATGGCCCTCTCGAACAAGTTCGGCCATCTCGTGCTGACGACCGGAAACAAGTCCGAGATGAGCGTCGGCTACATGACCCTCTATGGCGACATGGCCGGTGGGTTCGCCGTCCTCAAGGACGTTCCGAAGACGGTCGTCTACAAGCTCGGACACCTCCGGAACCATCTGAAGCCGGGGGGGATTCCCGAACGGATCCTGACCCGGAAACCGACGGCGGAGCTCAAGGAGAACCAGTTCGACACCGACAGCCTCCCACCTTACGAGGTCCTCGATCCGATCATGGAGGCCTATGTCGAAGAGGATCTCGGGTATGAAGAGATCGTGGGGCGCGGTTTTGCACCCTCCGACGTGGCCCGGGTGATCCGGCTGATCGACGGAAGCGAATACAAGCGTCGGCAGTCTCCTCCAGGAGTCAAGATTTCCATGCGGGCCTTCGGAAAGGACTGGAGGCTTCCCATGACCAACCGGTTCAAGGGTGTCTGAACCCCTGACTCAAATCGGCGGAAAGGCCGGCAGAAAGAGAGCACAAGGCGTGTCCACCATCTCCATCGAAGAAGCCATCGAACGCATCAGAAACGGCAGGATGATCATATTGTCCGACGACGAGGATCGGGAAAACGAAGGCGACTTCGTCATCGCCGCCCAGTTCGCGACGCCGGAGGCCATCAATTTCATGGCGAAATACGGGCGGGGACTGATTTGCATCACGCTGACCCAGGAGAAGGCCGAGTCTCTCCACCTCGATCCGATGACCTCGGTCAACGAGGCCTCCTTCGGAACTGACTTCACGATCTCCGTCGATGCCCGGGATGGAATTTCAACCGGTATTTCCGCCTTCGACCGCGCGCATACAATCCAGCTGATGGTCCGGCCGGAGGCCAGTCCCTCCGACCTGGTCCGCCCGGGCCACATCTTTCCGATCCGGGCCAAGCCGGGCGGTGTCCTGAAGCGGGCTGGACAGACGGAGGGATCGGTCGACCTCTCCCGTCTCGCGGGGCTGATCCCGATGGGGGTCATCTGTGAAATCCTGAACGAAGATGGTACAATGGCGCGTTTTCCCGATCTCCAGAAGGTCTCCGAAGAGCACGGGATTCCGATTGCCACCGTCAGGGACCTGATCGCCTACCGCAAGCGCGAGGAGAAACTCGTGACCGAGGTGGCCTCCGCCGATCTCCCCACCGAGATCGGCCACTTCCGGACGGTCGTTTTCGAGGACGTGGTCGGGTCAGGCCCCCACATCGCCCTTGTGAAGGGCGAGATCGATCGGGAGATTCCGACTCTGGTCAGGGTCCACTCGAGCTGTGTCACGGGAGACATCTTCCACTCTCTCCGCTGCGACTGCGGGAGCCAGCTGGAGGAGTCCCTCCGGATGATCGAGAAGGAGGGCCGCGGAATCCTGCTTTACATGAACCAGGAAGGTCGCGGAATAGGCCTGGCGAACAAGATCAAGGCCTATCGCCTTCAGGAGCAGGGGTACGACACCGTGGAGGCCAACCTCAAGCTCGGATTCAAGGAGGACTTGCGGGACTATGGTCTCGGAGCCCAGATCCTGTGCCATCTGGGGGCTTCGAAGCTGCTGCTGATGACCAACAATCCCCGGAAGATCGTGGGGCTCGAAGGATACGGGCTCGAAATCGTTTCCAGGGTGCCGATCGAAATCCCCCCGCGGGAGACCAACAAGCGGTATCTGGCGACCAAGCGGGACAAGCTGGGTCATATCCTCAACAAGCTTTGAGAGAAAGGACGGACTGTCCGGTGAAGATCGAGGAGGTGGTTCCGACGGGAGCTCCCGAACGCGGGTTCCGATTTATGGTTGTGGTGGCCCAGTACAACAGCCTGGTGACCGACCGGCTTCTGGAGGGAGCTCTCGAAGCCTTCCGGCGGGCCGAAGGCCAGATCCAGACCGTGTCCGTCGTCCGGGTCCCCGGCTCCCTGGAGCTTCCCTTCACCGTCCGAAAGGCGGTGGATGCGGGCTCCCATGACGGAGTTCTGGCCCTGGGATGCGTCATCCGCGGTGAAACCGGCCATTATGAGGCGGTCGTCTCCGGTGTGACCTCGGGACTCACCCAGATCAACGCCTCCGGCCTCGTTCCGGTTGTCTTCGGAGTCCTGACCACCGATACCCTCCTTCAGGCTCTCGACCGGGTGGGGGGGAAGGCCGGGCACAAAGGGGTGGAGGGAGCCGAAACGCTCCTGTCCATGGCCCGTCTTTCAGGATCCCTTTCGGGAGGGCGCAAGCCGTGACCTCCCCCGGCCGTTCCGCTTCCTCCCTGACGCCGGGACGGAGACGGGCCTTGCATGCCGCCAGGACCAAGGTCCTGCAGCGCCTCTTTGCCGACGAGTACGACTCCTTCCCCCAGACGGATCCCGTCCTGCGCGCCCTGCTTCACTGGGAGGGAGAGGATCCCCTGGCAAACGCCTTCGCCGATCGGTTGTATTCAGAGCTTCTCTTCCGAAAGCCGGAGATCGATGCTCTGATCGAGGATCTGGCGAAAGGATGGAGCCTGGGTCGCCTGACTCGGATCGACCGGAACATCCTTCGGCTGGGTCTTTGCGAGATTCTGTACGACCCGGAGGTTCCCTTCCGGGTCTCGGTCCACGAAGCCCTGGAACTGGCTCACGAATTCTCGGAGCCGGAGGCGGTGGCCTTCATCAACGGCATTCTCCATGAGGCCGCTGTCCGACACGCTCCGGGGAAGGGACCATATGATCCGTCCCCCGTGGCTGCCACCACTTCCCGCCAGTCGGGGAGGAGCGGGGAGGCCGGCACGTGAATCGACCGACCGATGCCCACACGAACATGGGTCTTTCGGGGCCCGTATTGCTGTGGGAGCATCCGGTCTTCGGTTCCGAAAGGCCTCTCCGGGTCTTTCTCCAGGAGATCGGGGCGCAGCTGGGCTCTTCCCTGCTCTGGCTTGACCACTGGTATTCGGGCCTCGTGACCCGGACCCTGGCGCCTTTCTGGCGGGGGGAGAGACGGGAAATTCCCCCATCCTTCCTTTTCGTCCCAGGTGAGGGACCTTTTCCGGCGGGATTCGTTGTGCTTCCCTTCAGGAGGTCGGAAAGCCAGGATCTGGTGCAGCGTTTCTGCGAGACGATGTCAGGACTTTCGCTGACCCCGGTGGTGCTCGACAGTGAATCCCTGACATCCGAGATCAAGCCCTTTGTCCAGGAGATTTCCAGGACCTTGCTGGAACGGAAGGATGTCCGCCTCTATGTGTCAGATCCGGCGACCCATCCCGCAACCTATGGATGCATTTCCTTCGCAGGAGCCGCCCCTTGATTGACCGATATTGCCGGGGTCCCATGAAGGGGCTCTTCGAGACCGAACATCGCCTCAAGACCTGGCTCAAGGTCGAACGGGAGGTCACTCGCGTGCTGTCGTCGCGTGGTCTGGTGGATCCCGAGGGGGCCCGTATCGTCCTTGAGACACCCGTCCGGATCGACATTCCCCGAATGGAGACGATAGAGGCGGAAACCCGCCACGACGTCATCGCCTTTCTGACGATGGTGTCCGAGCAGATGCCGGAAAAAGGCCGGGCCGTCCTCCACTTCGGGCTTACCTCCACCGATCTTGTCGACACCGCCCAGAACCTCCTCGTCTCCGACGCTCTCCACATCGTGACAGACGAGCTCCATCGTTTTGTCGGCATTCTTGAGCGGCAGGCCCGGGCCCACCGGAACACGCTCATGGTCGGCCGATCCCACGGGATCCATGGGGAGCCGATCGTCTTCGGAATGAAGTTCCTGTCCTGGTTCTCGGAATTCCGGCGTCATCAAGACCGGCTCTCCCGGGCCTCGGCCGCCATCCGGGTCGGAAAGCTCTCCGGAGCCATGGGCACCGCTGTGACCATTCCTCCCGATATCGAGGAGGCCATTCTTGGAGGGCTGGGTCTCGCTGCCGAACCGGCCGCAACCCAGGTCGTTTCCCGGGACCGCCACGCCGAGCTTTTCTCCGTACTGGCCGGCATCGGCTCCTCCCTTGAACGGATTGCCGTCGAGATCCGTCACCTTCAGCGCACAGAGGTCCAGGAGGCGGAGGAGCCTTTCCGTCCGGGTCAAAAGGGTTCCTCCGCCATGCCCCACAAGAGGAATCCCGTCGGGTCGGAAAACATCACCGGTCTGGCCCGCCTTCTCCGCTCCTATGCGGGGGCGGCCCTGGAAAACGTGGCCCTCTGGCATGAACGGGATATCAGCCATTCTTCCGTGGAGCGGGTGATTCTTCCGGACGCCTTCTGTCTCGTCGACTACATGCTCGATCGCATGGGATCGATTCTCCGGGACCTGGTGGTCTATCCGGAGCGCATGCGGAGAAACCTCGATGCGACGGGAGGGCTTGTCTACTCCCAGACCGTGCTTCTCGCCCTCGTCAAAAACGGGCTGTCCCGGGAGGAGGCGTACCGGATCGTGCAGGAGGCCGCCATGGAGACCTATCGGGAAGGGGGAGCGTTCCGGGAGCGACTCCTCAGCCACCCGGACTTTCCGAAGGGGGATGAATGGACGGGATTTCTGGAGCAGGCCTTCGATCCCGCCCGCTTTACTCACAATATCGAGGGGATTTACCGTCGCGTTCTGGGGGAGCCTTCCGGGACGGACGAAAGTTCCCGGGCAGGAAAGGTCTGACAGTGCTGCAGCCGCCCGACGCGACGCTCTATGAAGGAAAAGCCAAGATTCTCTATGCTACCTCCGATCCGAAGGTCGTCATCCAGGAGTTCAAGGATGACCTGACCGCCTTCAACGCCCAGAAAAAAGGGAGTTTCTTCGGAAAGGGCGCCCTGAACTGCCAGATTTCGGCGACCCTCTTCCGGCTTCTGGCGGACAGGGGGGTGCCCGTTCACTTCCGTTCTCTCGATTCTCCCCGCCGAATGGTCATCGACAAGCTCGAGATGGTGCCGCTGGAGGTTGTGGTCCGGAACAGGGTGGCCGGCTCTCTGGCCAAGAGGTTGGGGATTCCGGACGGCTCGGAGCTCTCCTTTCCCGTCATCGAATGGTACTACAAGCGGGACGACCTGGGGGATCCAATGGTCAACCGGGACCATATCCGGATTCTCAAGCTGGCCTCCGATGCTGTCCTGGACGAAATTCGCACGCTGGCGCTCCGGACGAACGACATACTCCTCCCTTTCTTGCGTGAGAGGGAAATTGTCCTGGTGGACATGAAGCTCGAGTTCGGATGGAACGCCGATGGATCCCTCGTCCTGGGGGACGAGATCGACGGGGACACCAGCCGGCTTTGGGATGCGAGTACCGGTGAAAAGCTCGACAAGGACCGATTCCGGATGGATCTGGGCTCGGTCAAGGAAGGATACGAAAAGATCTACGAAAGGGTGGTGGGCCATGCCGTCGAATCCTGAAAAGACATCCCGGGTCAGGGTCACCATCCTCGTCCGCATTCGGGAGGGAGTCCTCGATCCTCAGGGCGAGGCGGTGCGCCAGGCCCTGTCCGACATGGGCCACTCCCAGGTGGAGGATGTGCGCATCGGAAAAGTCATCGAGGTAATTCTGCCGTCTGAGCCCGGAATCCCCGAGAAGGCTCGCGAGTGGTGCGAGCGCCTGCTTTCCAACCCGGTGGTCGAACGCTACGAAGTCGTCAGCGTCGAACCGGTTTAGGGACTTCCGACGAAGGCCGCCGACGGCAGGTCAGGGAAAGGGGGGATAGTGAACGCTCCGCCGGGATTTTTCAGGCTGTGGCTGGGCCGGATCTTTTGGGGGCTGGTCGCCTCCGTTCCCCTCGGGGTGGTGGCCCTGGTTCTGCTCATGCTCTCGGCAGAGCTCCGTGGCCTCGACCGTGCCCGGACCGGCATCGAGGCTGCCAACAGCCTCCTCTCCTCGGCCATGAAGTCCGGAAAGCCCGAGGCAGTTCCCCTGGCAGTCAGGCAGATGGCCTCCGCGACAGGGACGACCCTCATCCTGTTCAGAAATGATGGGACGCCGGCCTATTCCGACATGAGGGCCCTCGATCGCCTCAAGGCCTACACGGCGATTCCGGAAGAATGGAAAACCGCTCCACACACCCCCGACCTTTTTCTCTGGCCTCCGTCTTCCCTTCCCAGGCCCCTGGTTCATGAAGTCGACCGGATCTTTTCGAACCGATCGGCCCACCTCGTGACCGATTCCCGGGGCCGGGCGAGCCCCATGGCCATCGGTGGCGGGTACGCCATCTGGACGAAATCCATCACGAACCATACTACCTGCGCCCGCTGTCACGGGTTCGACCGTGAGGTTCTGGGCCATTGGGTGGCGGTGGCCTCCGTCTCTTCCGTCGCGAGTCGTCGGGGAACCGTCCTCTGGGGCTTCTGGCCCCTTCCGGGGATCAACCAGAGGATTCTTTTCGGGGGAACCGTCTCCATTGTCCTTTTCTCGATCTTCCTGGTATCTTTGGCCGAAACATGGACGCTTCGCCGGGGACTGGCGGGGAAAAAGGGAAAAAAGCCGGCGGGCAAGAAGGGAGGCGAGGCGCCGGAGGGGCCGATCTTTGCCCGGGAGTCTCCGCCTTCGGAGGCGGACGAAGATGAGGAGATGACGGTTTCCCACGAGGGTTGGGAGGAGCTTCATCGTCGCCTCGAGACGCTCGACCAGTCGGTCCTGGCCCTGGCAAATGAAATTCCAAGGGCCGGAGTCCTTCCCCAGCAACACCCCGACGAGAGGATCGCCGTCCATGCGACCCTGGGGGATCTTCTCTCCGACTGGAGCGACCGATTCGAACTGGCCCTGCAGGAGCTCGGTGCTCATCCGGCCCTGGCCTCCGACCCCCTTCTGCTCCGGTATCTCGATAAGGTCCGGGAGTTTCGGGCCCAGGCGGTTTCCTTTGCCGACATGGCTTCCCAGGACACCGAGGAAAAATCCTTCGGGGTTCTCAAGGCGCCTTTTTTCGAATCCCTCTCCGATGAACAGAAGGACTGGACGGATCGGCTGAGATCGGTCCTGGGCCACCTGCATGCCGAGATCCGTGCCATGGAGGGAATCAGCAAGACAGGCCTCGCCCGGACGGAGATCCCCAGGGAGAACTCCGAAAGCGGGAAAAGGGACGCTCAGGGGCAGGGATAATCCGGCCGGGCAATTATAGGGGGTGGCGCGCCTTTTTCACCCTTTTTCAGTCTGCCGGAAAAGGAACGGACGTCAGATGGACTTTCAGGATGGGGCAGAAAGCCCCTTTCTTCTTTTTCATTGCGGGACAGGATCGACGTTGACACCGTCTGCGAGGGATTTCCTCAAGGAGATGATGACGGAGCTCGAACCGCGTCTCTCGGAGGGCGAAGGAGCCCTTGAGCTCGCCGTCCGGTGTGTGGACCGTCTTGAGGACTCCGGCCTTTTCAATGCGGGGAAAGGGGCGATATCCCAGTCGGACGGGGTCGTCCGCCGGGATGCGGGAGTGATGGACGGAAGGAGCCTGGAGGCCCTGGGAATCAGCCAGGTCCGGGGGATACCCTCGATGGCCCGCCTCGTGGCCGCTCTCATGGGTCGGAGTGGCCATGTCCATCTGTCTGGAACGATGGTCGAGCGGTGGGCCGGTCGCCATGGGTGGACTCCTGGGCTTCCGGAAGAGGAGCGCGATCCGACCCTTTGCTGGGAGAGGGCCCCGGGGCTTGCGGGTGAGGGGACCGTCGGCTGTGTGGCCCGGGACCTCCAGCGGAATCTTGCGGCCGTCACATCGACGGGAGGTATCGGTCGAATGTGGCCGGGGCGTGTCGGAGACAGTCCGATCGTGGGGGGCGGGTTCTACGCAGACAACGAGCGGGGGGCGATCTCCATGACCGGGGTGGGGGAGGCCATACTGAAGGCCGGAGGGGGTGGAGCCCTCATTGCCCTCCTCGCCGGAGCGTCCGGTGAGAATCGCGACCGGATTCTTTCGGAATTCCTTGAGCGAATCCGTGCACGATTCGGAGGGGAGGCCGGATGTGTCGGCATCGACCGGGACGGAGGATACTTTGCCGCTCATTCCTCTCACCGCATGGTGCACGGTTTTCTAAAAAAGGGGCGCCATCATGTGAGCGACCAGGGATCAGGCTACAGGGATCTCGACTGAATCGTTCGGATGGAGGCGTTGTTTTGGGGCCAGCTGGGACTTTATAATGAAAAGAGCTGCGATCCGGTGTCTCTCCCGCAAGCGAGGGGCCCTGAGAAATTCATCATCTTCCAGGAGACGACCCCATGCCTCATCCCTTTTTCGATTACGATCCCGCCGAAGATATCGATATTCCCTATGCCCAGCTGAAGACGGACGGTCCCGAATGTCCTTTTTGCGGAGAGGCGACCATGCTTGTCGATGGTGATTTCGTCTGTCTCGAATGCAACGGGGGCTGGTATGGTCCGGAGGTTGGCTGATCTCCTCCGGTTTGAGGCGGACAGGCTTGACTTGTCCTGTATTCCTGCGTAACATCCTTGGTCATGAGGCCCCGGTTTCTTTCGGGGCCCTTTCCTTTATGAGATTATCGAAGACTCAAAGCTGTTTGCCCCCGTAGCTCAGGTGGACAGAGCAGAGGTTTCCTAAACCTTTGGCCGGGTGTTCAAATCACCCCGGGGGCACCAATCCTTGGCTCAAAAATCCCTATCAGACGAAGATATTTCACGCCATAGCCCGCTATTCTTCTGGACTCTTCCGATGCCCTGACATATTTTTTGATTTTCAGAACGGCCCTGTGCTGGAAAATCGGCCCACATGGGTGGGATCCATGAGAGTTCCTGTCCTGATGCGAATTTTTGCAGAGGGCGTCCAGGAGGGAAAAGAAAAAAGAGAGAGGCCGAAAAGGCCTCTCTCTAGGATAATCAAGCAATCATGGCAGAATATGAATCGTCGATCAGGACTTGATGCGGGATTTGTTGTCGCTTTTTCCGAACATGTAAATCAGGAAGCCTACGCCTACCAAATATGAGAAAAGAACAAGAAAGATACTGATCGGGCTTGCTGAGGGTCCAAGTCCCATGTCGGCCTCCCTTTCACAGATGGTTTCGCCAGTCCTCCGGTCCAATACCGAGGATTGTTTCATCATACATGACAGAATCTATCTTGTCTTCATGTTTTTTTAAATCCAGTTTCTTTTGTGGAACATTTTTTTATTAGTGTGAAACGGAAATGATTTGAGGCCCGACCTCTTTGGGAGAAAAGTCTCGCAATCTGCTTTTCTTGTCGTGCGGGATGGAGGATCGTTGATAAGACAGGGCGGGTCAGGGCTTCCATAGCTCCGGATAGAGTCGTTTCAATGCGGCGAGTTTCGGGAGGTCGTGATAGACGATGTAGGGGTAGTTTGGATGCTCTTCCAGAAAATTTTGATGGTAGTCTTCGGCAGGGTAAAAGACATCGAGCGGAAGGATCTCGGTGGCGATTGGCCGCTTGAAGAGACCTGAGCGGTCGAGCTGGTCGATATAGGCCTTCGAAACCCCCCCCTGCTCCTGGCTGAGAGTAAAGATCACGGATCGGTATTGCGATCCGATATCGGGTCCCTGGCGATCTACTTCCGTCGGATCGTGTGCGACAGAGAAGAAAATCCGAAGAAGTGTTCCGAATGAAACGACACCGGCATCGTAGGTGACTTCGACCGATTCGGCATGGCCGGTACGTCCTGTGCAGACGATATCGTAATGAGCCGTTTCGGCCGCCCCTCCAGCATAGCCGGAGCGGACTTCCGTCACCCCCCGAACATGTTTGTATACGGCGTCGACTCCCCAGAAGCACCCTCCGGCCAGAACGGCTTTCTGGAGGCCTGTGGAGGCGTCGTCCTCTTCTGGGACGGGAAGGGGGCTGTCTGTCGTCGGGGAAGCGCCTGAGCATCCGATGCCGGCCATGAGGAAAAAGGTACCGGAGAGCAAGGTGTGGGAAAGGCTCATGGGCGTCCCCCAGGTGGAGGCATGAAGGGAACGAAGTTGAGCGCGGCCATATTGATGCAGTACCGGAGACCCGTCGGCTGGGGGCCGTCATTGAAGACGTGGCCGAGATGGGCGTCACAAAGGGCACAGAGGACCTCCGTTCGTCGCATGCCGTAGCTCGCGTCCTCTTTTCGCTGTATGTTTTCAGGCGTCAGTGGATCCCAGAAACTGGGCCATCCCGTTCCCGAGTCGAATTTTGTTTCGGAAGAAAAGAGAGCCGTGCCACAGCAGATGCACCGGTAAAGTCCCGATTCTTTCCGGGCAAATCCGGGATCGGAAAAAGGCCGCTCGGTAGCATGCTTGCGCGTCACATCATAGGACAGGGGGGAGAGGACCTTCTGCCAGTGCGGATCGTCGTACACTTTGGGTTTTCTGGCCGGACCGACCGGTGTACCGTCGTCGGAAAACTCGATGATGGTGACAGGGTCGGAGGAGGCGGAGTCGTCTGGACGCATGAAAAGAAACCTCGTTGAAGTATGGTGCCGGGCCATGAATGGTCACGAACACGTCGGCCCCGAAATCGGATCTCATTTGACGATAACCGGGCCCCTGCTCGAGGTCAAGGGAGGGCAATCTCAGATCCATGGGGTCGGAGGCGACCTTCCAGTGAAAAAAGAAGCAGATCTTTGGCAATCCGCCCCGGTATCCGGACATCATTCTGGACGGTTTTTTCTCCTCTGAGAGACTGCCCACACGTCAGGCTTTACGGAGCTGGTGGCCGGGTGCCAAGGGACGACCAGAGTGGCACGCTCAAGGTCGTCAGCGTCGCAGGCGAATCGGCCAAGACAGGGAGGTAGCTCCCGAACAGAATTAGGAGCGACTTTCATTTGTTGCCTCCTGGTCGCCCTGCATGCGTCTGTCGAGAAAGAGAGCCTTGCGGAGAAAGTTCTCCCCGTCGATTTTTTCGTTGTTCAAGGCCATGGCGATCAGTTCGCCCCCGATCATTTCGGGGGAAAGGATCATGTCCGGAGAGACGGAACGGATTCGGGAGAAGCTGGCCCGGCTCCGGACGGAGACGATGGTCCGGGCCTTTGAGCCGATGTCCCGGGCGGCCAGGACCACAAAGGCGTTCTCCGCATCCTCCTCGAGGAGGGCTAGGATGGCCTGGGCCTCCAGGGCTCCGGCCTTCTTCAGGATGTCTCCGTCGGTGGGGTCTCCTTCCACCTGGTCAGCCCCCGTGAAGGGAGCATCCTCCAGAAGGCGGGGAACGATGAGCGTAACGGGAAGATGACGTGAGGAAAGTTCCTGAAAAACATGGCGGGCCAGGCTTCCGGTCCCGACCAGGATGTAGTGGTCCTTGCGTGGCATTTTCTGTTTCTCCGGGATGAGAACCTTTTTGAGGCGTTCGTTGATGAGGGGAATGAGGACGGATGAAATGGAGGCGCTGAAGACGGTGATGCCGAAGATGACCATGCTCACCACAAATAGCCGGGCGTCGTCCGTCTTTGGAACGATATCCCCGTATCCTACCGTCGCCATGGTGATCACGGCAAAATAAAAGGCGGTGACCAGTGAGGTGATGTGAGGGGTGAATCCCTTGCCCAGGATGAAGGATCCGAAGATCCCGTATCCCATGAGCAGGAGGATGCTGAGGAGGGAAAAGAAGGAACCGGTGGAGACGGTGGACTGATCGAAGGACTTTCGTGCGAGGAGAAGCCCCGCCAGCAAAAGGAGAATGAATCCCAGATGGACAAAGGAAATGGGGCTCGTCCTCAGGAGGACCACGAGGGACAGTGCGGAAAAAAGGACGGTGACCACCCAGGCGAATCGGGAGCGGAGAAGGAGTCCGATGGACATGAAAAGCTGGACAAGGCCGATGACTGTCTGGGGGACCCCGCCCGGGATATGAAAGACAACCGGAAGATGGGCGAAGTCCTGGGCGGGCCCGAACGTCTGGAGATGCGTCTGGATGATGCGGATCTGGTCGAGGAGGGGAAGGACGTTCTTTAAGCCATAGAGTCCCACGATGCAGGCCAGAATGACGTGGGGGAAGAGCCGGGAGCCCCCGGGAGTCCTTTGGAGGCGTCGTTCAAACCACTCCCGGACCCGGGCAATGCTCCTCTTGTTCACCTTTGCTCCCCTATGGTCCAATCTTTGGTATCATGAAACGAATGTGCGTCGAAAAACGATAGACGATCCGGTTTCCGTAGGCAAGGAGTTCGACCGGATCCAGAGGAAAAGGCGGAATGGCATGCTCATGATTCTTCTCAGGCTCCTTGTGAATGCCCTTATCATCTTTGCCGTTTCACGAATGGTCCGTGGGGTTGAGATCCGGGGTTTCCCGACCGCCATCGCGGTCGCGGTGGTCCTCGGCTTCATCAACATACTGGTTCGTCCGCTCCTGGTCATCCTGACCCTTCCAATCACCCTCCTGACGCTGGGGCTTTTCATCTTTGTCCTGAACGCCCTGCTCCTGTGGGCCGTTTCGGCGGTCGTCCCCGGCTTCGAGATCCGGACGTTCACCGCGGCCCTTCTGGCGGCTTTTCTCATCAGTCTGGGAAGTCTTCTTGCATCCCTTCTGTTTCCCAAGGTATAGGAATGAGCCCCTCCCCCATGCCGGTATTCAGGGACTGGATGACCGCCACAAAGCCCGACCGGGAGGTCGAACTGAAGCGCAAGGGTGAAAGCCTCTTCCTGCAGGGCGATCCTTCAGACTACTTCTATGTCGTGACGGAAGGACGCATCCTTTTCGTCAAGGAAAGTCCCTTCGGGACGCCCATCGTTCTGGAGAGGCTTCTTCCCGGCGATTTTGTCGCCGGGTTCGCCGTTATCTTCGATTTCCCCTACCCGGCCGGGGCGATTGGGGACTGTCCGTCGAAGGCCGTCGGATATGCCAAGAAAAATCTTCACGTAGCCCTCGAACGTGACAGGGAGCTTCGGAGGGAGGTCAACACTGAACTCGGAGACCGGTTCCGGATGTACCAGTCCCGCCTGCTTTATGCCCACATGCCGATCGAGGTCCGGCTTTCACAGGCCTTGGTGGCACTTTCCGGACGGAGCACCGATTCTCCACCCTTCACGCACACTGCGATCGGCTATCGGGACTCGATCGCCATCACCCGGACCGTTTTGGCCCAGATGTGCCTGACCACGGTGGAAACGGCCATTCGGGTCACCCGCATGTGGGAGAAAACCGGAAAGCTCGACCTGTCCAGAAAAGGCATCGTCCGGATCGTCGATCCGGCATTCTTCGAGGGGATCGTCCGCGGACATTCGTTGTAGCTTTAAGACCCTCTACCCCTCCTCAGGTCCGTACTCTCCTCCGTTGCATGCCACGCATATGAAATCCCCATCAAGCCAGCGCATCGGCTTTCCACAAACAGAACACGCTTTTTTCTTCATCGTTTCAAGGACCATGTCGTCCTGGACATCGATATCTTTTTTTTGAGGTTTTCCGGTAGTCATCGCTTTGCCCTCCTTGGATTATGGAGAAAGACTCAAGACCCAACTGCCCTCATTGTACATCTTCCGGCCGCTTTTTGCCTTCCTGGTGCGCTTCGAGAAGACGGATCAGGTTGCCCCGTTCCCTTCCGGGCCTGTATTGGGGAGGCCCTGCGGGGCTGGTTGTAAGAGCCGGCGCATACGGGCCTTTTTCCGGGGGTGCGGGAAGAATGAGAGCGATGATGAGAAGAACGAGCAGGGGGGGAGCGGACAGCCGGATCGAGGGTGAGGCTTTAAGCATCAGAAGGAAGACGGCCATATAAAACAGGAGGACCAGCAGGGGGGATGCCCCCGGTACCTTCAACGCGCTTCCGGGGAGATCGGCAAAGCCGGCGACCAGTCCGAGAACGGAATGGGAGAGGGCCCCGGTCAGGAGAGTCAGGATCAGGGGCGTGTGGGGAAGGACCATTCTCAGCAAGAGGTCGAAAAATCCCAGAGGAAGAAGCATGTCTCCCGCAAGCGGGACGAGGATGGGGTTGGCGATGATCCCGGCCGGACTTGCGCTCCTGAAGACAAGTGCAAGAAGGGGCGTCGTAAACAGCGTGATCAATACCCCCGATCGAAGGGTTTGGCGAAAAGAGTCCCCCCCTTTTCCTTTTTTGGCATTTTTAGACGGGACTGCTTGCCCCAGGACCAGGGCCCACAGGGCCAGGAGAGAAAGAAGAAAGGAAAGGGAGCGGGCCAGGGAGGGGACAACGATCAGCATGATCAGGGTTGAAAGGCCCAGTATTTCTTGGAAGGTAAGGTCGACAAAGAAAATTTTAAACAATGAGACGAGGAAAAAGGCAAGGAATGCCCGGGCCGCGGCGGGGGGAAGGCCGATCATCAGCGTGTAGAGTCCCAGAAGGGGAAGAACCGGGAGAATAAGAGCCCGGGAAAGAGGAAGCCGGACGGAGAGTGTTCGCAGCAGAGGAAGCGGGAGGAGGCGGAGGATCAGCAAAAAAGATCCCCCCAGGAAGAGGGCCAGGAGCGTCATGTGTTCACCTGAAACGGACAGGAGATGGGAGATCCCGGCCTGCCGGAAGTCCGACAGGGAGTCCGGGGGGAGAAATCGGGTGTCCGAAAGGACGAGGGCCGCGAGAAGGCCGGCCGTGTCAGAAGGATAGTCAAGGCTGAGAGATCGGGAAAGCGTCCCGGAGAGAGCGTCGATTCTTCGGAAGAGACGGCTTGTGGGAGAGGAGCCCGGATAGATTGTGAGAGGGCTGCTGTCTGCAATACGGTAGGCGGCGCGTTCGCGGGCCATGGGGAAACCACCGGGCGGGAGGGGGAAGGGGGTGATCTCCCCTTCCATACAGTCCCCCCGTACCACCGGATCAACCGGGAGACGTCCGGCCGGGATGAAGATGCGAAATCGAGCGGATCCTGGAAAAGGCGGACCTTGCACTTTTCCCGAGACCCATAACCCGGCTTTGGTCGGATCGGGTATGGAATCAAGACAAAATTCGATAAGACGCGGATCTCGGACGGATTGCGGTACCCCGGCCGGAGGAAGGATGAAGAGTCCTCCCACAAAGCTTCCGGCCAGAATGAGGGTTAGAAGGCGGGGGGAGGCCGAGACATTCGCGAGTGTCAGTGCGAATGTCGTGGCCCCGAGAAGGAGGAGCGTCGAGACAGGAAAATACGGGAAGAAGGCGGAGAGGAAAAGCCCTGCCGTGCTCACGACAGACGCGGGAAAACAATCTCGGATCGTCAATGTGCGGAAGACACGATCTCTAGCGGTGAGGGGAAAGCGCGGCGAAGTCCCGGGTTGCCGCCTCTTCCAGCGCCTCCATCATGCGCTCGAGCTTTTTGGTGTCCGGTCCTTCAAGCATGATGCGTATGGCCATCTCCGTCCCGGAATACCTGAGAAGAAGGCGTCCATGGCCTTCAGCCAGCGTCTTGTCCACTTCAGCCCTCGCTTTTGAGAGGGAAGGGAGGGTTTCGATCGGCGGCTTGGCCGGGACGGGGATTGTCTTGAGCATCTGGGGATAGGGCTCCATGACACGGGAGGCGTCGTCCAGGGAAACCCCGTCGAGGGAGAGGATGGAGAGAAGCTGGAGCGTGGTAAGGAGTCCGTCTCCGGTGGAGTGGAAGTCCCTGAAAATGATATGGCCGGATTGCTCTCCTCCGAAGGAAAGCTCCAGGCGGTCCAGTTCTTCGAGGATATACCGGTCTCCGACCTGGGTCTTCCTCAGGTTGATTCCGTGGCTTTTCATGGATTCTTCGAGCGCCAGGTTGCTCATGACAGTCGTGACCAGCGTGTCCCCGGAGAGACGTCCTTCCCTCTTCAGGAAGGGTGCGACGATCGCCATGATCCGGTCACCGTCGAGGATCTTGCCGGTGCCCGTCACGAAGAGGGCCCGGTCGGCGTCTCCGTCGAGGGCCACTCCCAGGTCGGCACCCGTCTCGACCACCCTTTTGGCCAGGATTTCCGGATAAAGGGCTCCGTAATTGTCGTTGATGTTGACACCGTCAGGGTTATCGGCCATCGTGATGACCTCGGCTCCAAGTTCCCTCAAGGCCATCGGGGCCACTTTGTAGGCGCCTCCGTTCGCCATGTCGGCCACGATCCGGATGCCGTCGAACTTCTGTTTTCGGGGAAGGGTGTTCTTTACGAACTCGACATAGCGCCCTTCCGCCCCGGAAAGACGGGAGACCTTGCCGATCAGGGCCCCGGTCGGCCGGATGTGGTCGATCTCCGGGTCTGTCACGAGGCGCTCGATACGGTCTTCGAGTTCGTCGGGAAGCTTCAGGCCCTCAGAGGAAAAAAACTTGATTCCATTATCGTCGTAGGGGTTGTGGGACGCCGAAATCATGATCCCGGCGTCCGCGCGGAGGCTTCTGGTCAGAAAGGCGATGCCCGGGGTGGTGAATGGGCCAACCAGGATGACATTGACGCCCATCGAGGTGATCCCGGATGTGAGGGCCATCTCAAGCATGTAACCGGAGATCCGGGTATCTTTTCCGATGACGATATGGTGTTCCTCTCCGGCCCGGACAAAGAGGTGGGCCGCCGCACGACCCAGTCGGTAGGCCATCTCGCCTGTGATCGGATGGACATTGGCGCGTCCGCGGATTCCGTCAGTTCCGAAGAGTCTGTGCCGTGTCTTGCTCATGATCCCTCCCCATTCATTTATGGCTGGATTTTCGCCATCATAACAGAATTTTCCCTTGGACCGAAAGCTATCGTCCCTTCGCCGGAGCAAGCGACCCGGTAGAAGTGATCTCGACGGACACGGTCAAGGGGGAAAGAAGTCGTATGCGCGCATTGTCGGGAATGGCAACCGCCACATTGAAGGTCTGGGCACGGTTTCCGGAAAGAAGGGAAAGCTCGATCGGCCGGGTCTTCAGAAAATGAATGGAGGCCAGGTTTGTCCTGTCCCCCTCTATCAGTGCCTGGTCCGGAATCATTCGGACCCGAAGCGGCGCAATCCTGTGGCGGGTTTCTCCGATGAAGAGCGGTAAAATCCGGACCATCTTCCGGGAGAGCGGCATGAGGTTGATCGAGACCTTCTCGGGGGCGAACCGGACGACGGAAACACCCGTTGGGAGGGACAGAGTCGAGTTGTCGAGGCGAAGAGTCGTGAGGCCGGGCCCCAGAGAATGGCCATCGAGAATGATCGAGAGGCTCTCCGCATGGATCTGTCTCCCGAATCCTGGCGGTCCTTCCAGTGTGAGGGTGACGCGGTCGGGAAGGGACTTGAGCAGTTCGAGGTGCGGAGGGAGCTTGACGACAGTCACGGGAACGGTCAGGGAAAAGTATTCCCTGCCCGTCCGGCTTATGTGGAACCAGAGGGCCAGCGAAAGAATCAATGCAAGGAGCTTGAGCGGCAGGTTCCGCTCCAGGGATCGCCGTAAAGAGTCCCACCGGATCATGGTCGATTCCTTGATGACGGCCCACCCGGCCTCAGGAGGTCAGAAAGTCCGGGGATGAGGGAGATTGAGGCATAGAAGCGTTTGCGCAAGGATTGCATTCTCCGGTTCTTGGGGAGACGGGCTTCTTTCCGGAAGAGGCGGGTGAGCGTCTGCCTCAAGAGGATCATGTCCGTCTGGGGGGTGACCCGTCCGGCGACGACGAGGGAAATCTGGGAGGTCTCCTCTGAAACGACGAGAGCGACGGCATCGGTTTCCTCCGTTATGCCGATGGCCGCCCGGTGGCGGGTCCCGTATTGCCGGGAGAGGTCGGAAGAAAGGGAGATAGGCAAAAAACATCCCGCAGTCGAGATCCTGTTCTTGCGGATGATGGCCGCTCCGTCGTGGATGGGCGAGTAGGGGAGGAAGAGACTGACCAGAAGTTCGTTGGTTATGACGGCATCGAGTGGAACCCCGACCTCGACGATCTCGGAAAGGTCGGTGTTTCGCTCGAGGACGATGATTCCCCCGATTCCCCGCCGACTGAGGCTCTGAAGGGCCTTCACGAGCTCCTCGATGTCAAGGGTGGAGTCGCCCAGGGGAATCCCCAGCAGAAGCGGACTTTTTCCCACACGAGCCAAGGCCTTGCGGATTTCGGGCTGAAAAAGGATCAGCAGGGCCAGGACGATCTGGGACCAGAAGCTCGTGATCAGCCAGTTGAGGGTAAAGAGCTTGAGCCATCCCGAAACGAAAAAAACGAGAAGGAAGACCAGCACACCGATGACCATCTGGAAGGCCCGGGTGCCGCGAATGAGAAGAAGGATCTGGTAAAAGATGAACCAGACGGCGAGAATGTCGAGGACATTCCGCCAGAGACTCCACGATGCGAGACTATTCACCGCCGCCTCCCTCTATGGAACGGAGAACCCGTCGGATCTGGAAGGCGATGTCGGGCCGGTGCGTCCGGAACAGCGCAGCTCCATGGAGCGTGCACCAGGCCATGACGGCAGCCGTCGGGATGTCTCTCCCCTCAGGCGGAGAGGGGTGGGCCGCATCGTCCAGAAAGCGCTTCCTGGAGGGGGCAATCAGAAGGGGGCCGTTTCCGAGAAAGGCGTCCATATGTCGCAGAAGTGTGAAGTTGTGTTCGACCGTTTTTCCAAACCCCAGACCGGGGTCGAAAATCAGTCGGTCACTTCCAATTCCCGATCGTCCAAGGGTGGATACCCGTTCTGTAAAGAAATCCTGGACCTCAGCCATGACATCCTTGTAGAAGGGGGCGCGTTGCATCGTTTCGGTTGTTCCCTTCATGTGCATGACGACGGCCATGGCCTCCGGGTGTTCCTGCAGAATGTCGATGAATCCTGGGTCTTTGAGGCCTCCCACATCGTTGATCAATGTGGCCCCGAATGGAATGGCTTCACGGAAAATCTCGGGGCGACGCGTATCGATTGAAAGAGGGACCGGTATCTGCGCCAGGGCTTCGATGGCGGGAAAGAGGCGGGATCGCTCCTCTTCCAGGGATATGGGACGCGATCCCGGCCGGGTGGATTCGGCTCCTATGTCGAGGATCTGGGCTCCCGAATCGATCAATCGGAGTGCATGATCCAGAAGGAAGCCATTCCCGGACAGAAGACCGTCTCCGGAAAAAGAATCGGGGGTCATGTTGATGACCCCCATGATGAGTGGGAGATCGCTCTCCCTTCTCGCGATTCTAAGAAGCTCCCGGAAGTCAGCCCGGGGCATTGGCCGCCTGGATGAGGGCGTCGATCTGTGGGGAATCGAGCGTTTCCTTTTCCAGGAGTGCTTCTGCGATGCTGGTCAGCGCTTTCATGTGGGCCGAGATCAGGCTCTTGGCCTTGGCGTAGGCATCGAAAATGATGCCGCTCACTTCGCGGTCGATATCGATCGCTGTGGACTCGCTGTAGTCCCTTCGCTGGAACATTTCCCGCCCGAGAAATATCTCGTCGTTTTTCTGGGCGAAGGTGATAGGGCCAAGCTTGTCGCTCATCCCCCATTCGCAAACCATTTTTCTTGCCAGGTCGGTGGCCCGTTCAATATCGTTTCCGGCCCCTGTCGTGATGGACTTGGTCACGAGCTCTTCCGCGACCCGGCCCCCCATGAGGATGGCGATGTTGTTCAACAGAAAGTCCTTGCCGTAAGTGTACCGGTCGTCCGTCGGAAGCTGTTGGGTCACGCCGAGCGCCCGGCCCCTTGGAATGATGGAGACCTTGTGGACGGGGTCTGTTCCCGGGATGAGCTTCGCGACAAGGGTGTGTCCCGCTTCATGGAAGGCGGTCACGCGTTTCTCGTCCTCGGTGATGAGGATGGACTTGCGTTCGACCCCCATGAGAACTTTGTCTTTGGCATCTTCGAACTCGCTCATCTCCACGACTTTTTTGTCACGACGGGCCGCGAGAAGGGCCGCTTCGTTGACAAGGTTCGCGAGATCGGCTCCGGAGAAGCCGGGTGTCCCGCGGGCAACGGTCTCCAGATTGACGGAGGAGTCGAGGGGGATCTTTTTCGTGTGGACCTCGAGGATCTTGATCCGCCCCTTGAGATCTGGTTTCCCGACGATGATCTGGCGGTCGAAGCGGCCGGGGCGGAGAAGCGCCGGGTCAAGAACGTCCGGCCGGTTGGTCGCGGCGATCAGAATGACCCCTTCATTGCTTTCGAAGCCGTCCATTTCGACGAGGAGCTGGTTTAAGGTCTGCTCGCGTTCGTCGTGCCCTCCTCCAAGGCCGGCGCCCCGATGGCGTCCGACGGCATCGATCTCGTCGATGAAAATGATGCAGGGGGCATTTTTCTTGCCCTGCTCGAAGAGGTCCCGGACCCGGGAGGCACCGACGCCGACGAACATTTCAACGAAGTCGGAGCCGCTGATATGAAAGAAGGGGACATCCGCCTCTCCCGCAATCGCCTTGGCGAGCAGGGTCTTTCCGGTTCCGGGGGGGCCGACGACGAGGACGCCTTTGGGAATATGCCCACCCAGCCGCTGGAACTTGGAGGGATCCTTGAGGAATTCGACAATCTCGAAGACTTCTTCCTTGGCCTCGTCCACGCCGGCGACATCCGCAAAGGTGATCTTCTTCTTGTCCTCGGTCATCATCTTGGCCCTGGATTTACCGAAGGACATGGCCTTGTTTCCACCTGTCTGCATCTGGCGCATGAAAAAGACCCAGAGAAGGACGAGGACAATGATCGGGCCCCAGGAGATGAGAAGACTCATGTACCATGGGCTCTCGCCCGGAGGAATGGCAATGATCCTGACATTGCGCTTCTGAAGCTCCTCGACGAGGTGGGGATCGTTGGCGGCATAGGTTTGGAAATGAGATCCATCCTTCATTACGCCATTGATATGGTTCCGCTTGATCGTCACTTCGCTGATCTGGTTCATTTCAAGCTTTGAAATGAAATCCGAGTAGATCAGGTTCTGGGCGGTGGGTTGGCGGAACTGAAACATGTCGAAGACGAGAAAAACGACGATTCCGATGATCAACCAGAGGGCAAGGTTCTTGTAGAACGGCTTCATCAACAGATTCCTCCTTCAAGGGGTGCGATTTCTGATTCTAGCATGGAGCCTACCCCTCTTCAATCGGATTTTATGAAAAACCGGCACGGAGAAAGGGTTCCTCGACCCCCTGAGTCAGGAGGTCTGTTCGAGGACGGCGATGAAGGGGAGTGTCCGGTACTTGTTTTTGTAATCAAGACCGTATCCGATGACAAAACGGTTCGGAATCGAAAAACCGGTATAGTCCGGGGAAAAGGAGACTTCCCTTCCGCCTGTTTTGTCGAGAAGGGCGCAAAAGCGAACGGTTTCTGGGTGATGCCGGGAAAGGACGTCCATGATGAGAGTGGCGGTTTTTCCTGAATCGATGATATCTTCGATAACAAGCACATCTGTTCCCTTCAGGTTCAGGGATGGCTCGGAAAGACGCCTGGTGGTCCCGGTTCCGTCCGCGGAGGGAGAAGAGGAGGTCATCATGAAGTCGATCTGCGCGGGAAGTCCGATCGATCGCGCGAGATCGGCGGTAAAGGCAAAGGCTCCCTTCAGGATTCCAATCAGAACCAGGTTTTTTCCCTCGTAGTCACGGGTAATCCTGAGGCCGAGCTCCCGAATCCGGTGGACAATTTCTTCCTGGGTGATCAGGGGTTTTCCAAAAATTTTTTCCACTCGGACCGCTCCCGCGACTGATAGGTTATTGTGACCCCGGTCCCTGACCCGGTTTCCGGCAACAGGCCTGTTCTGTCGAGGATTCCCGGGATCCAGAGAGCCAGCGAATCCCGGCAAAGGACCGGGAGTAGGGACTTCCCGAAGGTGGCCATCGGACGATCCTTCCAGAAGGAAGAAACGGCGGGAGGAGAAATGGCATCTTCGCCTGAAAAGACCCGCTGGCCCGGTTCCCAATAACGGAGAAAGAGTCTGGGTGAGTCTTTCTCCGTACCGGCGGGAACCCAAACGGAAGTCCTCCGTCCAGGAAATGGCCGGCGCTGTTCTGTTTCTCCTCCGACCGGCTCCCGTTCCAGCATGAGAACCCCTCCTCGAGGCAGCGGAATCCTCAGGGGCGCCGAACAATCCGGAAGGATGGATGGGCTCAAATCGTATCGCCATGTTTTTGTTTCAGGGTATTGGTATACCAGATCCACTCTTCCGAACACAATACTCAGAGCCCATTCCTTTCCGAGCGGAAAGTTCCGGAGATGCTTCTCCGGGTCGGCCCGTTCGAGCGACCGGAGCAGATTCCGCTCATAGGGGATCGGCAACCCTTGAAGACGCTGGCGATTGAGGAGCGACCGTAGAAAAAGTCCCTGGGTGGAAGGGCGCATGGACCGGTACAGAAAAAGGGAAAATCGGATTCGGCCGGGATATTCGTTCTCGCAGAGAAGAGAAGGGAAAAGGTCGGGCGGAGAGGTTTCCCGTTCCATGAGTGTGGCCAGATGAGCCAGGTGGCGTGTGCCGTTCGGGGGAAAGAATCGGTCGATCTCTCCCCGGAGGTTCAGGCGGATTCGGTTTCTCAAGTGTGCAGGATCTGTGTTTGCGGGATCCTCTTTGTAGGGCAGTCCGGAGATGTCCAGGGCCCTGCGTATTTCCTGTCGATCGAAGTCAAGGAGCGGACGAAAGATTCTCCCGCTGCTTACCGGGGCGATTCCGATCAGGGATCGGGGACCGCCCCCCCTGAAGAGATTGGCGAGGATGGTTTCGATACGGTCGTCCAGTTGGTGTCCGAGAAAGAGAGCCGAACGAGGATGGCTGTGGAGAAACTCTTCGAAAAAAACATGCCGCTCCTGCCGAAGCATCGTTTCGGAGATGCCGGGGCGGGAGCGGTCGGATGAGGGGGATTCTCCGGAATGGAACCGGGCTCCTATCCTTTCGGACAGTTCTTTCACGAAAGAGAGGTCCTCCTCGTTCTTTTTCTTGTCCGTGTGGTGGTTGAAATGGAGGAAAAAGAGTGTGGTTGATGGGGGAGTGAGCCGTTTCAGCAGGTGACAAAGGAAGACCGAGTCTCCTCCCCCGGAAACGGCCACGGCCCATTCCCTGAAGAGCGGGGGGGAGTCGTTTGTGGTCAGAAGATCGTGACGGAGGAGAAAATCCCGGATCCTTGTCTCAAAGAGGGCGAGGGGATCCGGTGAAGGGGTGGTCATGGAGAATCTCCCTCGCTTCTGCGACATCCGCGGCGATCTGGAGCTTGAGAGCCTCGACGCTGGGGAAGGATCGCTCTCCCCGGATCCTGTGATAAAAGAGCACTGTATGCCATTCGCCGTAACAGGTCTTGTCGAAATCGAAAAGGTGGGTTTCGACAACGGGACGGTGGGTTCCGAAGGTGGGCTTTGTCCCGATATAGGTCGCTCCGTCGTAGTATCCTTCACAAATCCGGGTCCGTGTGGCGTAAACCCCCGGAGGAGGAAGCAGGCGGTGATCGGGCGGAATCAGATTCAGTGTGGGGAATCCGAGATGCCGGCCCCTTCGTTCCCCTTCCGCAACGGGACCCGACACCTCGAGCGGGCGGGTCAGCAGCCGGTTGGCTTCTGCGATCTCTCCGTGGTCGACAGCCTTCCGGATCCTGGAGCTCGAGACTCTCCCGCCATGGTCCGCATGGGAGGAAAGGGCCGAGACGGCCACTCCGAGAGGAGACAGAATCCGGGAAAGATCGTCGATCGAGCCCGTACGGCCGTGGCCAAACCGGAATCCTTCTCCGACGATGAGCGAAACGGGGTGAAAAAGGTCCCATAGGACGGAGAGGGCGAACTCTTCGGGGGAGAGCATCTGGATGGTCCTGTCGAAGGTCAGGACGACAAGAATGTCCAGTCCGAGCTCCGACAGGATCTTTTCTTTTTGTTCCTGGGACATGATCATGCGAAACGGGGAGTCCGGAGAGAGGAAAAAAAGGGGATGGGGATCGAAGGTCAATAACAGGGAGGGTACGTTCTTTTCCCGTGCCATTTTCATCAGGCGATTCAGCAAAAACTGGTGCCCCGCATGGATTCCGTCAAAGTTTCCGATGGTCATGGCGTGGGGGCCCGGAGGAAGGAGCTCCCGGAGGGATCCCAGGGTTCCTCTGAAGGTTTTCATGGTCTGGATTGGAGGAGTCTTGCAGCCGAGACTGCAAAATAGGTGACGATCATCTGCGCCCCCGCCCGGCGGATGGCTGTGAGAGATTCGATCATTACCCGATCCTGGTCGATCCAGCCATTCTGACCCGCCGCGCAGATCATGGCATACTCCCCGCTCACCTGATAGGCGGCGACCGGCAGGTCCGAAGAGTCTGCCACTTTGGCAATAATGTCAAGGTAGGCCAGGGCTGGTTTGACCATCAGGATGTCGGCCCCTTCCTCCGCATCGAGACGGGCTTCCCTGAGGGCATCCTTGGTTCCCCGGTAGTCCATCTGGTAGGAGGCCCGGTCTCCAAACTGGGGACCCGACATCATGGCATCCCGGAAGGGACCGTAAAGTCCGGAGGCGTATTTCACGGCGTAGGACAGGATGAGTGTGTCGGTAAAGGATTGCTGGTCTAGCCTTTTTCGAATGGCGAGAACCCGCCCGTCCATCATGTCGGAGGGCGCGACGACATCGGCTCCGGCCTGAGCATGGAGGAGAGCCATCCCCGACAGGATGTCAAGGGTCGGATCGTTCTCGATCTTTTCCCCGCAGACAAGACCGCAATGGCCATGGGTCGTATATTCGTCGATACAGATATCCGTCATTATGACAAACCCGGGATAGGTTGCGCGAATGAGTCCGATCGCCTGTGGCACCGGTCCATCCGGATTCAAGGCCTCTGTTCCGGTCTCATCTTTATTGTCGGGAATTCCAAAAAGAAGGACGGAGCGGATTCCCGCTTCCCAGGCTTCCTTAAGCACTTCGGGAAGTCTGTCCAGGGAGTGGCGGAATACCCCCGGCATCGAGGAAATCGGCTCCTTCCGATTCTGTCCGACGGTCACGAAAAGGGGATAAATCAGGTGGTCCGGGGAGAGATCCACTTCTCGGACTAGATTTCTGATGGTGGCCGAGTTCCTAAGCCGGCGGGGACGTTCGTAGGGATGGCTCACGTGAGTGCGCGCTCCTCGGAATTTAAGTGGTTTTGCCCGTGGGAGGATGGCTCTCCTCTGGTGCTCCGTGCAATCCAGAATTATTCCCTAACGGGAGGAGGAAATCCAGGGTGGCCTCGATGATCCCTTTTGCCGTCGGGGCGCTGGACTGGATGGCTCGCTGGACGTTCCCTTCCCGCAGGGCGGTTGCGGATGTCGGGCCGATGGCAAGAGCGGGGATGGCCAGAATTTTTGACCGATGGTTTGGAAACAGCTCCTGAAGTCCGTAAAAGGCCGAAGGGCTGTAATAGATGGCAAGATCGACGGCCCCCTCTTCCAGAAGGGATTCCAGCCGTTCCCGTTTGTATTCGGGAAGAGACGGAAGGAGATTTTCATAGACCCCGATCGATTCCACGGAGTATCCGAGTTTCCGGATCCCTTCCGGGATCATCCCGGATCCCCGGTCTCCCCGGACAAGAAGCACCCTTTCGGTGTGAGGTCCCGGAAAGGAGGCGAAAGCGTCGATGACCCCTTGGCCATGGGACTGGTCCGGAATGGCGTCCGGAAAGAGACCGAATAATCCAAGGGCCTCTGTGGTGGCCGGTCCCATCGAAAAGATCCGGAGTCCCGAGAGGGATCGAATGTCCATTCCTTTTTCGAAAAGTTTCCGGAAAAAATGACGTACCCCGTTTGGGCTCAGGAAAACGAGCCAGGAAAAGTGGTGGAGGCCCGAGAAGGCCGCGTCGGAGTTGCCGGTCGACTCCGGGACCACCGAGATGGTCGGGCAGGAGATGACCGTTGCTCCCAATGATTCCAGCATGGTGGTCAGTTCGGCTGCGCTCCCCCGTTCCCGGGTCAGGAGGATCCGCTTCCCGAAAAGGGGAAGGAGGTGGATCCAGTCTATTTCGGACCGGAGAGATACCACTCCGCCGATCAGAAGGGTCACCGGCGGTGTCAGGGGGGTTCGGTCGAGAAAACTTGAGAGGTCTCCCAGGTTTGTTTCGAAAGACTCCTGGTCCGGAGTCGTTCCCCATCTGGCCAAAAGGACAGGAGTCCTTGAAGAAAGGCCTGCCTGAAGAAGCCTGTTCGAAAGCTCCTTCATGTACATGACACCCATCAGGACCACGATCGTCTGATTGGGTCTGGTCAGGGCCAGGAGATCCTCCTCGTTCCATGCTGAAGGGTTGTCATGGGCGGTCAGGATGATGAGCCTCGAATTGTGATCTCTGTGGGTGACCGGCACTCCGGAATAGGCTGGAACGGCAATAGTGGAGGAAATACCGGGAACGACGGAAAAGGGGATCCCGGCTTTTTTGAGTGCCTGAGCTTCCTCCCCCCCCCGTCCGAAGACGAAAGGGTCCCCTCCCTTGAGACGTACCACCGTTTTCCCCTTGCGGGCGTGATCGATCATGGCTGCCTCGATTTCCCCCTGGGACATGCGCGGGTGATTTCTGACTTTTCCTACGTCGATCCTCAATGCGTGCGGGGGGGCGAGATCAAGAAGGTCGAGGGAAACAAGATGGTCGTAAAGGACCACATCCGCAGTTCCGAGAAGATGGGCTCCTTTTCTTGAGATCAGACCTGGATCTCCCGGGCCCGCTCCGACCAGATGAACTCGGGGGAGCTTCTTGCCAAATTGTTCATTCAGTGTGTCGCGGGGCACCGTGTTGAACTCCTCGCAATTCCAGGCCATGGAACCTGGAAAGTCGTTTAAGTTTACTGATTTTTCCATTATGAGGGAGGACTTTCAGGTCTTCAAGAGAGAGATGGTGTCAACAGGGGAACCTCAGTGCGGTATCACGGCATCCAGCAGGGCTTTGCCTCCGCGGTCAAGAAGCCTCTTGCCCGCTTCCCGCCCCAGGTCTTCTGCTCGATTGGCCTCGCCAGTGATGGATTCTTCGAGAAGGGTTGTACCATCAGGGTCGAGAACCCTGGCGACGATTTCCAGTCGACCATCCGGAAGAAGGCGGCCATGTGCCGCCAGCGGGAGCTGGCAGCCTCCGTTCAAGGCCGACAGGACCCCTCTTTCCCCCTGAACGCAGAGAGTCGTCTCCCGATCCGAGATTCTGGCGAGAAGGGTTCCGATCCTTCGGTCGTTCTCCCGATACTCGAGTCCCAGTGCCCCCTGACCCACGGCCGGAAGGGAAAGTCCGGGTGGCAGGAGCTGCCGGATCCTGTCGGAGTGCCCCAGTCTTATCAATCCCGCGGCTGCGAGAATGACGGCATCGACCTGTCCTTCATCAAGCTTTCTCAGGCGTGTGCCGACATTTCCCCGGAGGGACACGAACTCCAGGTCCGAGCGGAAGTGGCGAAGCTGGGCGATGCGACGCAGGGACGAGGTCCCGACGCGGGCTCCCGGAGGGAGGGATTCCAGGGAGGGATGTTGGACGGACACGAAAGCGTCACGGGGATCCTCCCTGGAGAGAATGGCTCCGAGAACCAGTCCCTCGGGAAGAAAGGCGGGGACATCCTTCATGCTGTGAACGGCCAGATCAATGGAACCTTCAAGAAGGGCGTCCTCGATCTCCTTTACGAATAGCCCCTTTCCTCCGACTTGAGAAAGCGGGACCGAAAGGATCATGTCTCCTGTCGTCTTTATGATCTTGAGTTCGGCCTCAAGCCCGGAGATTTTTTCAATCTGCTTGGCCACATGGCGCGCCTGCCAGAGGGCCAGTTCGGAGCCCCGGGTGCCGATGCGAACGGGAGATTGTGGCAATTCGGGTTCTTTTAGCAAGACTGTTCGCCAGGGATGGGGAAGTTGGATTGAGGGGACTCAAGAACGGAGGATTGTTTGTCCGGGGGGGCGGAGTCTTCTCTTTTTGCGTGGGGGTCCTGGGAGGGGAGCTCCGGAGAAAGTCCGTAGCAGCGGGAAATCCACTCCCAGGCCTCTTCCAGATTCGATGAGTTCCTTAGGGTCTGATAGGTCGGATGAAGCATTTTGTTGACGAGGGACTGGGCCAGAATGATGACCTGTTTTCTGGCATCCTCTGGCAGATTGTCGAGGGTTCTGGAAAATCGGTCCAACTCGGATTGCTGAAGCTTTTCGGTGTGGCGTCTGAGTGCCTGGATCAGGGGAACGGCCGAGCGTTCCGAACGCCACTTCTGGAACTGGGCAAGTTCCTGGCGGACAATTTCCCGGGCGGCGTAGGACTCCATCTCCCGTTCCTTCTGATTGGACTCCACCACCGACTTCAGATCGTCGATGTTGTAGAGGAAAGTATTTGCGAGTCGGGAAATGTCCGGATCGATGTTGCGCGGGACGGCGATGTCGATCAGGAAGAGCGGCCGGTAGCCTCTGCGCTCCATGGCTTTTTCCATGATGGAAGCGGTGAGGAGGTAGGTGTCCGCTCCCGTCGAGCAGACCACCATGTCCGCGTCGGCCATGGCCCCTTCGAGTGTGGCCATGGATGCATAGGAGGCTTCGTATTCCGCAGCGAGGAGTTTGCCTTTTTCTGGATCCCGTGTCATCACGGTCAAAGAACGGACTCCCATTTTCTTCATGTGGCGGGCCGTCAGCTGAGCCATTTCCCCACCACCGAGAAGGAGAACGGATTTGTTCGACATGTCCTGGAAAATTTTCCGAGCCAGTTGGCAGGCGGCGTAGCTGATTGAAACAGGAAGGTGGCTGATCGCCGTCTCAGAGCGAACCCGTTTTGCCGTGCTGACCGATCTTTGAAAAATCTGGCTCAGGTAAGGGCCGATAGTGTTTTCCTGGCGGCAGATTTCAAAAGCTTCCTTGACCTGTCCGGTGATCTGAGGTTCCCCGACAACCATGGAGTCGAGGCTGGCGGTCACTTCAAACAGGTGCTCGACTGCTTCGCTGTCCGTCTTATAGTAAAGATGGGGGCGGAGGGGGATCGATGCGAGAGCCGGATGGGTTTCTGCCAGGAAGCGGGTAAAGAATTCCGGATCAGGATGGATGTTGGATGTGATTGTTAGAATCTCGACACGATTGCAGGTCGAAAGGAGCAAACACTCAAGCACGTTTTCTTCGTGGAAAAGGAGCCGGACCGCCGGAGACAAATGGTCTTTCGGATAGGCGATTTTTTCTCTGACATCGACCGGAGCCGTCTTGTGGTTGACCCCTGCGAGGGTAATCTTGATCATTGTCTCACCTCCGCAGTCACCCGGTGCGCCTCCCGAGGCGGACAGAAACCGCCTACAGTAAGAAGTGCGATCCCTTAGAAAATACGGCCAGCGCGACCATTGTCGCCGCGAATATCAAAAAACCCGAAATGGAGAGGTATGCGGCCTGCTTGCCCCGAAAACGTCGGCTCCACCGGAGAAGCACCGTCGCCGCATAGACGATCCAGACCAAAAAAGCCCCGAGAAAAGCCAATCTTCCCTGCGAAGCATGCGGAATGGTCGTCCCGAATTTTTTCCATGACCAGATCATGGCAAAAATAAGCCCGGTGGTCAAGAAAACAAAACCGAGTCCGCTGAAGTTCGTGTTCAGTTGGTCAAGCGTCTCCAGGGACGGAATCCGGCTGAAAAAACGATTGAATATCTTTCGTCGCAAAAAAAAATCCAGAAGAAGATAAAGGAGCGCGACGATGAAGGAGAGGGCGGCGGATGCGAGCCCCAGGTCGATCAGGATGGTATGGAGGGAAAGGAGGAAGCCGATGGGAGCGGTTGTTGTAAAAAAAGGCGAGTGAAAGGAGATCCCGATGACCATGAGTGTAGAGAGGAAGGCGATGGCAAAAATGAAGAGGCCCAGGATCCTGGCCTTTTTCTGATGCTCCAGGTAGAGAAATGCGAGGACGAGGGACCAGGAGAAGAAAGAAAGTGCCTCCCTCAGGGAAAGAAGGGCGACATGGCCCTGGAAGCCGAACCTGATGAAAAGGGCCAGCGATTGAAAGAGGACTCCCCCGACTCCCGCGGTGACCGGGGCCCAGGGAACACGCGTAGGACGGGGGAGAAGAATTTCCGAAAGGTAGAGGAGAAAAGCTCCCAGGTAAAAACCGCTGGACAATTCGAGGAGCAAAAGTTCGAGCGGTGAAATCTTCACCTGGTTTCCCTCCGGACAGGGAAGGACAATGTCCTGATTCCCGTCTCTGATCGTCCGGTTCCGGAGGTCGAATGTTGGAATTGGAGAAGCATGGAGGCCAATCGTTCTGATATGATAACCGTAAGGTCTTGAGTCCCACTATTGATGCCGTTGTTCATTCTATCACAGAGGCCGGGTCGGGGCCAAAAAGCTAAAAGTGGTTGCCCCCTGTTTTCGTTTCCGAACATTCCCCCCACTCGCTGGAGGATGTCTTGCCGAGGAATTTTTTCTACACGCTGAAGGCTCAGGGACTTTTCGACAGACCCTTCAGAATCTCCCCTTTTCCCGTGTATCTGCCAGGGATCGATTCGGGTTTCCTGGAAAGCCTTGGCATTGCGCTTTTTTCCTTTTACCGGGGTCTGGATCAGGTTTACAGGGAATCCTCTCCTGTCCGTGATTTCGTGAGGAGCACTCTGGACAGGGGAAAACAGGCCGACCTTCTTGCTTTTGGGCTTGCAAAAAGGTTCCGCCAGGATCTTCCCCGCGTTCTCAGGCCTGATCTTTTGCTCACGCCGGATGGGCCGGTGCTTACGGAGATGGATTCGGTCCCCGGGGGTCCCGGCCTTCTGCTGGCTCTTTCGCGGATCTATCGGGACAGGGGACAAGGAGGCATGATCGGGGGACCGGAGGGGATCCTCGAAGGGTTTGCTGCCATGATCCGGGCCCAGGAGCCGGACCCTGCCCTGGGGATCGTTGTCTCGGACGAGTCTGAAGAATACAGGGGAGAAATGCGGCTTCTGGCCAGCAGTCTTTCCATGGCCCATTTCCCGGCCGTTTGCATTCATCCTCGGGATTTGCATTTTGACGAAGACGGTCTTTTCGTTCATTCAAAAAACGGACCGATGAGGCTGAACATTCTTTACCGGTTTTTTGAGCTTTTCGATCTTCCCAATATTCCCAAGGCAGAAATGATGCTTTATTTTGCCAAAGGGGGAAAGGTCAAGATCACCCCGCCCATCAAACCCTGGCTCGAGGAAAAAGCCGGGATGGCCCTTTGGCATCATCCCGAACTCCGTTCTTTCTGGATCCGTTCCATGTCTCCTGAGTCCGTCGAGCTTCTGGATCGACTCATTCCGCAAACATGGATACTTGATCCGTCTCCGATCCCTTTTTCCGCCGCATTGACCCCACCGCTTCCCGTGGGAGACCGTTTCCTGAGAGACTTTTCAGGGCTTTCCGAGTTGACTCAGAAAGAGCGCCGATTCATTATTAAGCCATCCGGTTTTTCTCCTCTCGCATGGGGAAGCCGGGGGGTCGTTGTCGGACACGACCTTCCGGAGGAATCCTGGCGTCAGGCGTTGCAGAATGCCTTCGCGTCCTTCAATACGGGACCTTACGTTCTGCAGCCCTTTCGGTCGACGCGCGTGCTTTCCCTTTCGGGATTTGACTTTCTGTCGGAGGAGGATCGTGAAGAGGGGTATCGCGTGCGCGTCTGTCCATACTTTTTCGTAGCAAATGGCAAGGTCATTACGGGCGGTGTTCTGGCAACAGCCTGTCCAAAAGATAAAAAGCTGATTCATGGGATGGTCGACTCGATCCTGTCACCTGTCTGGGCCGGAAAGGGCATGGAGGGCTCCGGCGCTTGAGAGGTTCGTCTGGACTTATATGAGTTAATGAAGACGATTGACGCGGTTTCTGCTTAGGCCCGGCCACCAATGTCCGGGGAGCGAGGATAAGATGGATGAATGGCAGGAACTGCTTGTCGGGGGAATTCGAAGGAGTGAGGATATTCCTCCGGACTGGGCTTTCGTTCGGGACGGGATTGGTCCCGAAAATGTGGAAACCCTCTACCCTCTCAGAATCAATTCCTATTATCAGTCATTGATCGAGCGTCCCGATGATCCGATCGGTCTTCAGGTCCTTCCGGACCCAGTGGAATGGATGGACGGGGAGAGCCCGCTCGATCCTCTTGGAGAAGACGAGGACAGCCCTGTTCCTTCCATCGTCCACCGGTATCCGGACCGGGTCCTTTTTCTCGTCACGAACCAGTGTCCGATCTATTGCCGATACTGCACCCGAAAGAGACTTGTCGGTAAACCGGAAGGGGTTGTGACGCGCGAGGAGCTCCGGCAGGGAATCGCCTATATCAGAGAGCATGCGGAGGTTCGCGACGTCGTGCTCTCTGGAGGGGATCCCCTCATGCTGAAGGACGAACTGCTGGAAGAAGTCCTTTCGGGGTTGCGATCCATTCCCCATCTGGAAATTATCCGCATCGGAACGCGTGTTCCCTCCGCCCTTCCACAGAGGGTGACCCCGGCTCTTTGCCAGATGCTGAAGCGCTATCACCCTCTCTACATGAACCTGCATTTCAACCATCCCCGGGAAATCACCCCGGAATCCTCCCGGGCCTGCACACTGCTCGCCGATGCGGGCATTCCTCTCGGATGTCAGACGGTCCTCATGAAGGGGGTCAACGATGATGCCGGAGTTCTTGCGACCCTCTTCAAACAGCTTCTCCGGATCCGAGTCAAACCCTATTACCTTTATCAGGCGGACCTGACGAGAGGGGCCAACCACTTCCGGACTCCGCTCTCCACGGGGCTTTCGATCATGCGGGAGCTTCAGGGCCATATTTCCGGAATGGCGATTCCGCATTTTGTGATCGATGCCCCTGGGGGCGGGGGGAAAATCCCTGTCCTGCCTGACGACTACCTTGTCGGAAGAGAAGGGGGGAACATCATTCTCAAGAATTATGAGAACCAGCTTTTTTCCTATCCCGATGTCGAACCCACTCCCTTCCCGGACGTGGAACGAGGTCTTCGCGAGGCTGATTCGATCGAAAAAAAGAAAAGCGGCTCCGATGAAAGATCCCTTGAAAAAAACTCGGGCCCGTCACTGCTTCCGAATGGTCATTCGGCCAAGAACGATCGAAATGGACGCGTGCCGGGGATTGCCTCGCCTTCCTTCACGAAGCCTGCTGACCGGAGCCCTTTATGATAGACCCGTCCATAGGTGACAACCACCCGGACCTTTCCCTGCCGGATGCGGAAAAGACGGGTGTTTATCATGCCATATACACACGCAGGGATATTCGCAGGGAATTTCTCTCCGATCCCGTCCCGAATGAAATCCTGATCCGGCTCCTGAAGGCGGCCCACCATGCTCCGTCGGTCGGTTTCATGCAGCCTTGGAACTTCATACTGATCGAGAATTCAGTCGTCAGGCAGGAACTTAAAAGGGTCGTAGACAAGGAAAGAAGGGCTGCGGCGATCGTGTTCGAGTCGCCTCGCTCGGAAAAATTCCTCTCTCTTAAGGTGGAGGCGATTCTCGACGCCCCGGTCCTCATCGGGGTCACCATTGATCCCGCCCGGGAGGGTCCGTTCGTTCTGGGGCGGCTTTCCGATCCGGACACCGATGTCTACAGCGCTTCCTGCGCTATCATGAATCTATGGCTGGCCGCCCGCGCCGAAGGGATCGGAATGGGATGGGTGACAATCTTCCGACGGGAGGATGTTCAGGGAATTCTGAATCTTCCATACCATGTCAAGCCGATCGGCCTCCTTTGTCTTGGCTATGTCCGGGAGTTTCCCCGGAAACCCATGCTGGAAACGGAGGAATGGGCCTACCGGCAACCCCTCTCCAAACATGTCTTCGTGGATGGGTGGGGCAAGCAGGAAGGGCCGTTCTGGGAATCGATCAGCGATGACCTTGATACGAAGGATGTGTGGCCTTGGGAACGTTGAGTGATTGCCAGATCCGTAGCTTGATTGCCGAGGCCGTTGTCACCTCCGAAAGGGAGTGGGGGGGGCGGCAGGTTCAGCCGGCTTCACTCGATCTCCGGCTCGGAGACATTGCCTACCGGCTCCGTTCGAGTTTCCTTCCCCTTGAAACCCCTGTTTCCGAACTATTGCCAGACCTGGCCCTTTATTCTTTCGACATTCATTCCTCCCCCTTTCTTGAAAAAGGTGCGGTCTATCTGGTGCCCTTGTCCGAGGCTCTGGCCCTCCCTCCCTTTCTCTCGGCAAAGGTGAATCCAAAATCCTCCACTGGCAGACTCGATGTCTTTACCCGGGTCCTGACGGAAAGAGGGGATCGATTCGACGATATCCCGGCGGGGTACAAAGGAAAATTGTACCTTGAAATCTTCTCTCGCTCGTTTACCTTAAAGATTAGTCCGGGACTAGCTCTTTGTCAGATACGTTTTTTCTCGGATAGGCGATTTCTTTCCGATGCTGAAATCCTCGAGCGACAGAAAAAATCCTCTCTTTATCATGTTTCAAACGACGCCTCCCCCGAAACCTTTCGTGACAGGATCGTCGATGGGGGGCTTTACCTGGGGGTCCGTCTTCGGGGAGAGTCGATCGTCGGTTTCAGGGCTCGTCCTGATGCCGGCATTCTCAGCCTTCTCCCAGGCGACACCCAGCGGGCAACCGAGTTCTGGGAGCCAATCCGTGGGGTGCCACGGGGGGAGATGATTCTGGAGCCGGAAAAGTTTTATCTATTCGCATCGAGGGCCAAGATCCGGGTCCCGCTGGATCTTGCCGCTGAAATGCTCCCTTTTGACGCGGCGGCGGGAGAGCTCAGAACACACTATGCCGGCTTTTTTGACCCGGGATTCGGACTCTCTGGAGAAGGGGCTCGGGGAGTTCTGGAAGTAAGACCGCACGACGTCCCCTTTCGTATTGTCGATGGCCAACCGGTTTTCAAGCTGCGGTACGAGCGAATGGAGCGTGAACCGGACATTCCCTATGGCCAGGGAATCGGATCAAGCTATACCAACCAGGGACTGAATTTAAGCCGTTATTTCATTAACGACTTCTCCGTGATCGAATCCTCCTGCAATAAGGATTGATTTTAGAGAAAGAAAAAAATATGATGATTCAGATGTTCCGTCGTTGATCAAACTCCTCCTTGTTCCCCGGTAGCTCAGTTGGCAGAGCGGGTGACTGTTAATCACCATGTCGCAGGTTCGAGCCCTGCCCGGGGAGCCATTTTCGGTTCATCCTTTCCTTAAATCCCTTTCGGCGTTCCCTTCATCTTGATCGGTGCTTCCTCGATGCCACTACATTTCGTGGATCCCTGGGATCGCTTCCACCTCTCACTGTCGGGGGGTTTCCGTGATCTTCATCGATGACTGGAAGGCCCTCGGAGAGGCCGAGCGACGCGTCGTGGCTGCTGCTTTCCTGGGCTGGGCGCTTGATGCCTTTGATTTTTTTCTCCTCGTCTTTGTCCTTAAGGATGTTTCCCGGGCTTTTTCGGTTTCCCTGACGACAGTCACCGAAGCCATTTTCCTGACCCTCGCCACACGGCCTCTGGGAGCCCTGATCTTTGGAGCCCTCGCCGACCGCTACGGGCGAAGGCCGGTCCTGATGGCGGTCGTTCTTCTCTATCCTTTTTTCGGTTTCCTGTCGGCCATCGCCCCGACCATCGGGACATTTCTCATTCTCAGAGGATTGTTCGGAGTAGCGATGGGAGGTGAGTGGGGAGCCGGATCCTCCCTCGTCATGGAAAGCATTCCCGTCTCCTGTCGGGGCTTCGTTTCGGGAGTTTTGCAGGCTGGATATCCGTCGGGGTATCTCCTCTCGTCTCTGGCCTATGCGCTCATCTATCCGGCCACCGGCTGGAGAGGTCTCCTGATGCTTGGAATCCTTCCGGCCTTCCTCGTTTTCTTCATTCGTAAAAATGTTCCCGAATCGCCTTCATTTTCACAGCGAAGACCGCATCTTTCCAAAAACTGGAAAACCTTGGCCTGGAACCATTGGAAACTTGCCGTCTTTGCGGTAGTCCTGATGACCGCATTCAATTTTCTCGGCCATGGAACTCAGGATCTCTATCCCACATTTCTTGAGTCAGTCCATCATCTGGCGCCTGGAACGGTCGGGGGAATTGCGGTTTTTTATAACTTCGGGGCGATTCTGGGGGGGATCATCCTTGGAACTGTTTCTGAGCGCGTTGGGAGAAGGCGCGCCATTCTGTGTGCGGCACTCCTTGCTCTGGCGGTTTTGCCATTCTGGGCCGGAGCCGACGGGATGCTGGCCCTTGCTGCAGGAGCGTTTCTGATGCAGTTTGCGGTCCAGGGGGCCTGGGGGGTC
Source organism: Nitrospirota bacterium (assembly GCA_027335985.1). The sequence continues at coordinate 107,112 of DAHWGX010000074.1, forward strand.
ATTCCCGTCTATCTGAACGAGATATCTCCGCCAGAAATCAGGGGAGCCTTTCCTGGAGTCGTTTATCAGACCGGCAATCTTCTGGCTTCCGCAAATGCCACCCTTCAGGCCCTGCTGGCCAACCATCTGGGAGGAAGACTGGGGATTTCCCTGGGATTGGTTGCGGCCGTGGCTGCCGTCACGATTGTGGCTCTGATAGGTCGGGGACCGGAGCGAAAGGGAGAACGCCTCCATTGCGGATGACACAACAGAGACATTCTCCATTCGAAAAAACGGACTCTAGACGTAGGTGGCGAAGGCTGTGAGCGCGCGATCGAGGGCCTTGTGCTTTTTGCGGAACTTCTCCAGGGGAACCCCCTGGGACCAGGCTTCCCAAGATTGCCGGATGGATTGACCTCCGGCCCTGGCTCCATCGGGATGGCCGCAGACCCCTCCTCCGCATAGGTAGGCGAAGTCGGGGCCGAAAAGATCGGCATGGACCCCCAGGGTGCCCGCGTGCATTCCCCCGCCTACGGCGACCAGCGAAGACTTCATCTCCCCCATCGGGGTTCGGCATATCTCTCGAACCGTTTTAAGGTCCGATTTTTTCGCCTTGAGGGTGCCCTTGAGCGCCGGATAAAGAATGAGGTCCGATCCCAGAATCCGCATGAACCGGGTCCAGGCGCGAACCGACATGCCATGCGTTTGCCATAGCCAGTCGCTTGTGGCCATGTGCGCCATGATCGGGACCTGGGAGTGGCGCGCAAGCTCTTCCAGCATGGGGAATCCGCTCGCGGCCGGAGAGAGCATGGCAATTTTTGCTCCCGTCCGGGCTCCTTTAAGATAGCGGTCTATCATGTTCTGGGGCCGGTCCACGGTGTGCATCATGACCCACTTGGGCTCCCCCGTCTCGGCTTCGGCCCGGCGTGCGGCATCAACCGTTGCCTCGAGCCTTTTGATATAATCAGCCTCCGGCTCCTGCAGAAGCTCATCTGATTTGACGACATCCATTCCTCCGACAAGACTTTCGTAGGCGATGGTCGCATACTCCTTGGGCGTCAGCCCCTGGGAGGGCTTCAGGACGGTGATAAAGAGAGGACGCTTCGGATTCCCGCGCCTTGCCGCGATGCCCTCCTCGCCGAATTGGGGTCCTGGGAGTCTTGAAAGAAGAGCGGGAGAGGGTTCAAAGTCGGTGAGCTCGATCGACTTAAGGATGTTGAGGCAGCTGATTTCTCCTGCGATGGAAAGCACGAGTCCATAGGCCGAGGAGATCCGTTGGGAAGGGACCATGATCTCCACCCGGGCGTATTTTTTACCCTCCTCGACTTTGAGCGGCTTTGCCGCGAAGCTCTCTGTCCCGGCTGTTTCGTAAGCCGTTTTCTTGACCCCCAGACTCATTTCCCGGGCGATCAGGGCGGCTGCCCTGGGAACGTCATTGGATCGGATCGTATAGGTGGTCCTGATGATCTCAGGTTTGCTCATGGATGGGGTCCTCTGCTCTTGGGGATCGTTGGTGGGTTGTGGGAATTCGGTTACATTCCCATTACAATAGGGCAAAGAGGGAGTCACAGGCAAGAAGCCGACAAACACAAGAAAGGATCAAAATTCATGGGGCAGCAGACTGCCGCCACTATCGTGGCGGTCGAACAATTTGCCGAAGATGTGAAACTCTTTCGGCTTGTTCCTGACGAGGGTCCGGTTTCATATGTTCAGGGTCAGTTCATCAAGGTTCTCTGGGAAGGCGAAAAGGGATCTTATTTTGCGATCGCATCGCCCCCCTATGAAAGAAGGTACCTTGAAATTCTGGTCAAGAAGGGAAAAGGTGTGTCGGAAAAACTCTTCGATGTCCGACCCGGGGAAAAAGTGACCTTCGAAGGGCCACTGGGAAACGGATTTCCTTTGGATCCCCATCGTCACAAGAACCTCCTCTTCGTGGGTGTCGGTACGGCAATTGCCCCATTGCGATCGACCCTCCTTGAGGCGCTCAGGCGCCGCGATGAGTTTGGCCGCATCGATTTCTATTTTGGAACCATGACTCCAGGGCACCTCTATTTTGGAGAAGAGATGGTCGACTGGCATGCTCGCGGTGTCAATGTTGTCGTTACGGTGACCTTCCCGGACGAGAAGTGGGATCGCCATTCGGGATTTGTCCAGCACATACTCCAGGGGCAATCCGATCCGCTCCACCAGACCGTCGCCTACGTCTGCGGCATGAAGGAGATGGTCGAGGAAACAATCACCGTTTTGAAGGGGCGTGCCATTCCCGAAGAACACATTCTCCAGAATATCTGACGGCTCCCAAAATTGACGAGAGACGGAGGGGAGCCTTACGATGAACCAATAGACGATCTTGGGCGACAGCAGCCCTTTAAAGCATCTGGCCGTTTTTTTCCTCATGAGGATTCATTGACATGGACAAGACCGACCCTTTCAGCCGAAAGAAAAACGACTCCGAAAAAAACGGTGACAAAAAAGAAAGCGCCGTGACGGAACCCTTCTCAGAGCTGGTCATTGCCATGGAGCGTCTGATTCGCCTTCTTGATGGCAAGGAAGAGGAGATGCGGGAAGCTTATCGGATCAGGAAAAAGCTTCAGGAGTTTGAAAACGAATGGCAACGGATGCAACATGAGGCGACGCGGCTTTCGGACGTCCTTGAAAAGGTCACGAAGCCGGCATTCCGGATCGGGACCTGTCTCGGAACCACGGACGACGGGCTGGCCTGGGTTTCAGTCGGCGGTGGCGATTACCAGGCCACGGTCGACCCCAGGGTTTCTCTCGAATCGCTTAAAAAGGGCGAGCGCGTCCGACTCAATGAAGCCCTTTCCATTCTGGGAACGGTCGGACCCGACCTTTCCGGTCCGATCGTGCGTGTCGGCCGCCTCCTTCCTGACGGACGACTCGAGATCGGCTCGGATCGTCCGGACAATACGCTGGGAACGATACTCGACAGGTCAGATCTTCTGAAGAATGAACTGCTCTCGACGGGTGATTTTGTTCGCCTCGATAGTACCTCCCGCGTGGCGGTGGAGAAGGTGCGCAAGCGGGAGGAAAGTTACCTTCTGGCCGAGGTTCCGACAATCGGATGGGAATCGATCGGTGGTCAGGAGGAGGCGATCCGGGAAATTCAGAAGGCCATTCTCAATCCCGTCCTGTATCCTGAAGCCTATGCCCGGTACGATTTCAAGTCTCCGCGGGGATTTCTTCTTTATGGTCCGCCAGGATGCGGAAAAACCCTGATCGGAAAGGCGACGGCCCGTGAAATCGCCAATCGCCTGGCCCGGAAAGAGGGACGAGCCGTCAAGGGGGTCTTGTTCCATATCAAGGGACCCGAAATTCTGAATATGTGGCTGGGAGAATCCGAGCGCATTGTCCGTGAGCTTTTTGAGGAAGGCGAAAAGATCAGGAAGAGCGGCGATTTTCCCGTCCTCTTCATCGATGAGGCCGAGGCCATTCTCGGCACCCGGCGGAATGGTCGGGGTTTCAGTATTCACAATACGATCGTGCCTATGTTTTGCGCGGAACTCGACGGCCTTGCCGGTCCGGCCGGTTTTCAGATGGTGATTCTGGCGACCAATCGTCCGGAGATGATTGATCCTGCGATTCTGCGGCCGGGTCGCGTTGACCGGAAGATCAAGGTCAAGCGTCCAACCTTCGAGTCTGCGATTGAGATTCTGAGGATTCACTTGGGGGCGGATGTTCCGGTTCGTTCAGCTTCTGCCGGACACGACGTCTCCCAAGATCGGGAAGCGCTGCTCGAGTCATTCAGGGACAGATTCTTTGCCGGAACGGACGAAAATGCCGTATTCGAGATTTTGCGCCGATCTGGCAAGCGAATGCCGGTCTATCGGGCGGACTTGGCCAGCGGGGCCATTCTTGAGTCAATTACGCTTCGCGCAAAGGAGAGGGCCCTTTTGCGTGAAATAGAAAGCGGTGAGGGGGGAGTTAGCCTCGACGATCTCCTCTGGGCTGCCCAATGTGAGTATGAGGAAGGGGACATCCTTCCGCCTGCGGAGATTGCCCTCGAGTGGATGAGTCTCCTGGATATCGATACCCAGGATGTGGTCGATGTCAGAAAGATCCGCCCGGCAACGGGGGCTGCCAGAAATCTCAGGACGATCGAATAGAGGGAATTTTGCCGGAAACGAAGGAATTGAAGGAGATGCCCCTCACTCCAAGTCGGATCGTAGTCGGAATCGAGACGGAATTCGGGATCATACGAAAGGATCTCGAGGCCTCCGATCCGGTTCGTGAGTCGATGGATCTTGTCAGGGCCTATCGTCCCCACTCCTTTGGGGCATGGGCTTATGAAGCCGAAGATCCTCGTGCCGACGCAAGGGGTTTTCGGGTGGATCGACTCGCTCAGGACGAAGAAGAGGAGGCCTTTTCCCGTTCGGACCAACAGCGTCATTTTTCCTTCAGGGAATCGAAAAGCGACAGGATTCTTCAGAACGGGGCCCGTTTTTACAACGACCATACCCATCCGGAATATTCCACTCCCGAATGTCTGACATTGCGGGACCTGATCCTGTACGACCGGGCTGGTACGGAAATTATCAGGCAGGCCGTCAAGTCACGGGAAGAGGAACTTGCTTGCCCCGGTTCCATGGGCCTCTATCGGAACAACACGGACTTCCATGGCCACAGCTACGGGTGTCATGAAAATTACCTGCTTCCGAGGCGCCTCCCTTTCGGAAGCCTTGTGGAGGGAGTGACACCCTTTCTGGTGGCCCGGACCCTTCTTCTCGGAGCAGGCAAGGTCGGAAGGGAAGGGGACGACGGTTTTTCCCGGGAGGGGTATCAGCTTTCCCAGAGAGCCGATTTCATTGAGGAGCGGATTGGGGTCAACACGATGCACCATCGCCCCATCGTCAACAGTCGTGACGAGCCTCACGCCGATCGTACCCGTTATCGCAGGCTGCACCTGATCTGCGGGGATGCGAACATGTCCGAGTGGCAGACTGCGATGAAGGTGGGGATGACCCGCCTCGTTCTTTCGGCCGTTGCAACCCTTCCCCGGGAGAGCTTTCCTGTCTTGGCCGATCCGGTACGCGCTTTTCGGCTTGTGTCACGATCGGAAAACGGAAATATCCCGCTGGAGCTCGATGGAGGGAAAAAGCTCACACCCAAGGAGCTTCTCCTCATCTACCGGGATCTGTGCTCGGGACTTCGGCTGGACTTTGAAGATGGCTGGGTCATGTCGGAGTGGGGCCGTGCCATTGAGGACTATGAAAAGGATCCGGAGCTGTTGAGCGACCGCGTTGACTGGGTCGCCAAGCGTCAGTTGCTGGAGCTTTTTCGGAGCGAGGAAGCGCTGTCCTCCGATGATCCCTGGCTTCAAAGCCTTGATCTCGCCTATCATGACCTGGACCAGGATCTGGGAATGTTCTGGTCCCTTGAATCGGACGGTCGGATGATGCGGTTGACCGATCCCAGAGAGGTGGAGGTCGCTGCGATCGTTCCGCCGAACATGGGACGGGCCCCTGTTCGGGCGGCCGTCCTTCGCCGGTATGAAAAAGAGATTCGCGATGCAGGATGGGAACGCATCGCTTTTGTCGATGGCAGCTATATCGATCTTCCCCTTTTCGTGACTCTGGATCGGGAGAATGTCGAAAAGCTTTGCAGGCGGATCGAGTCCTGCGAGGAAAGGGCCAATCTGGCCAAAATTCTGGCAGGTATTGAGTAGGGAGGGTGAGGTCATGGAAAGAGCCGGATTTTCGGAGGGGTTTCTTGAGAGGTATCCCTTTGACACATATTTTATTGCGTTTGACGAACAGGAGAGGGTTCCGCTTCCAACCCGACGGGGGACGAGCCCGGATAGCCCTGCCCCCAGAAACCTGGATCCCAAGCCGACGAAGGATCGCATGATGGACAGAATGCGGAAGGTGGATCCGAAGCAGTCCGAACGGTATCGCCAGAGAACTGGAGAATAGGGCTGATCGAAAGGCCCGGGGGAGATGAAAAAAATGGGAGCAGGAAGCTTGAGGATTGATCAGGATGGAGGACTCACTTACTCGAATACAGGGTATTTCCCGGATCTTTTAAAAAAAGCCCCCTCCTTTCAGGGGGCTACGATAAAGGAAAGGACGCCCCTCTCGGGGGCCTCTCACGGGACGACCATCCTGGCCTTCCACTTCCAGGACGGGGTCCTGGTGGCTGGGGATCGGCGGGCGACAGCCTCAAATCGGATCATGTCGAACAGGGTCGACAAGGTGCTGGAAATAGATGATTCGGCACTTTTGGCCATCTCGGGGTCTCCTGCCATGGCCCTTGAAATGGCCCGGGTTCTCGACCACTCCCTCAAGTATTACCGGCGAAGCCAGCTGACAGAAATTTCCCTGGAAGGAAAGGTTCGCATCCTGGCACAGCTCCTCAAGGAAAATTTACCTATGGCCGTCGAGGGAATTGGGGCGGTCGTTCCCCTCTTTGTGGCCAGGGATCCAGAGTCCCGTATCGTGCGTATCTATTTCTACGACATCCTGGGTGCCCATTTCGAAGGGGTCGAATTTTCTGTTGGAGGCTCCGGCTCCCCTGAGGTCCAGGGAATCCTGCGCTACCTCGACCGCTGGAGTCCTCGACCCCTTCGGGAGATGTCCCGGGAGGAGGCCATCGTCCTCGCGCTTCGTCTTCTTGAAACGGCTTCTTATTTCGACTCCGCAACCGGAGGTGTCGATGCGCAGGATCCCGTCTGGCCGGTGATGAAAATTCTCACTCCCGGAACACTCGAAACAGTTGATGAAGGGACGTTGTCCGCAATTTACAGAAACGAGGTGATGCGTGTTCGATGAGCCCTACCGTTGGATCGATGCCATTCATCAGCGGAGGGACTATATCGCCGAGCAGCTTGACAGGGCGACCCCCGTATTCGGCCTTTCCGTTTCGGAAGGAATTCTTCTGGCGTCCTTCCATCGTCAGAATCCCAAAATTTATGAGTTGTACGACCGGATTGCAATGGGCGGGATCGGCCATCCGGCAGACCTGGAGACAGTCAGAGGGATTCTCCTCAATATGGCCCATGTCGAAGGATTTCAGCGATCGACCTCCGATGTCAGCATTGAGCGCCTGGCTCTTTTTGGTCTGGCCCCCCGGCTGAAGGCGGCATTTGAAGATGTCTCGGCCCCCCCGATCATTCTCGATGTCCTGCTCTCCGAGGTCGGAAAGACTCCTTCGGAGGATCGTTTCATAAAGGTTTCGTTCGACGGGAATCTGGAACGCTCCGTGGATATGATGATCCTCGCACCGACCGAGGAGGCAGATCTGAAGGCGGCAAATCTATTGAGGGAGCGGCTTCCCCGCGGAGAACGGACCCTTCGGGATGTTGTGGCGGTTTTGTCCGGGGTTTTCCTGGAGATCCTCTTTACCCAGGATGAACGGGGACTTGACGAGTCCGGCAACCTCATCAATCCTGAAAAGCTTGCCGGGTGCCAAGCACGTTTGCGCGAAGAGCGTCAGTGGGAAGGAGTTCTCCTTGACCGCCATGCCCCGGCCAGGATCAAAAAGCTCAACGAGGCGGGGGACCTTCTCCTGTGAAGTTTTTGTGCGGCATAGAGACCGAGTATGGTCTTTTGATCAGGGATGGTGACGGGAGGGGCTCCTCCATGATCCGGCAGGAAGAGCTTTTCCGGCGGGTTCGTGATTACCTTTTTTTTGAAAAGAAGGCCGGCCTCATCGATCTGCATCAGCGCGCATATGACGAACCACCTGGCAACGGTGGATTCCTGAAAAATGGGGGTCGGCTTTATATCGACATGGGCCATGTCGAATATGCCTCTCCGGAATGCGGGACGATCATTGACCTTGTTGCGATGGATCGGGCCGGGGACCTTCTTCTTGAGGAATCCATAAGGGAGCTGGGTCTTTCTGACAGCGTCTCCTTCATCAAAAACAATATCGACCACCAGACGCTGGCCACCTTTGGATCCCATGAGAACTATTCGGTTCCCCGGAGTTTTCCATTTAACGAGAGGGGGCTTGATCCCCTCGTGGCCTTTCTCATTACACGCCAGATCTTTTCCGGAGCCGGGCGAGTCGGTGCCTCGATCATCAATGACAGTCTGATTTCTCTCGATGATGTCGTTCCTGCCATTCCCTTCCAGATTTCTCAACGGTCGGATTATGTGGTCAACAAGTTTTATCAATGGGTTCAGATGAATCGTTCTATTGTGAATACGCGGGACGAACCCCTGGCCGACCCACTTCAGTTCCGCCGCATTCATCTCCTTCTCGGAGACTCGAACATGTCCCAGTACGCGCTGGCGCTCAAAGCGGGCACTACAAGGCTTGTCCTGGGACTGATCGAGCGGGGGGAGGCCCCCTGGATTCCGATCACCGATCCGGTCCAGGCCATTCGGTCCCTTTCGCACGACCTGTCGATGGCCTGGCCTGTGGAGGTCGGGGGTGAAGGCACCATGAGGGCCACCGATGTCCAGGGAAGATTCTATGAGGCGGCTGAAAAGGCTTTCAGGGGGGAGAGCGATGATGCCGACTGGATTCTCGATGCCTGGAACGGCATTCTGACAGATCTTGAAAAAAGAGACCCTGAAATTGTGGCGGATAGAATAGACTGGGCCCAGAAATACGTTCTTCTCGATGCGTTCAGGAAGGAGGAAGGACTCTCATGGGAGGATCCCTGGATGGAAAGCCTCGATCTGGCCTACCATGACCTCAACCCGGATACGGGCCTTTTTTACCCGCTGGAAGAGGACGGAACCCACAGACGACTGGTCTCCCCATCGGCCATCCGGGCGGCTGCGGAAAGCGGTCCGGCTGGAACGAGGGCTCAGGGCCGGTCCGAGGCGGTTCATAGAATTCTTGATGGACGATCTGGAGAAAAAATCTCCGATTACATCATCCAGTGGTTCGGTGTTCAGATAGACGGGGGGGAAATCCTCTATATGCTGGATCCTTACAAAACCTACCGCCGTGAGGTCGCCTCCTACTTTTCGGAGTCGGGTCAATGAGGAATTGTTTCTCCGGTCACCTATTTCGATCCTTCCAAAGCCATGACGCGAGCATTGGTCTTTTTCAAGCCCAGGAATTTCTTATCTGAGGTTCTGCTGTTTCTGGTGGAAGGCCAGATAGGGATCCCACATCGCCCCCGTTGCCGTCATGGCAAAGTCCGCTCCCGACGCTAAAAAGAGATCATAGTCCTCGACTGTCATCAGGCCCCCCACGCCGATGACGGAAAGGGGGAGCTTCATGGAAGAAATCCTCCCAGAAAGTCTGGAAACGACCTCCAGCGCCGCTTTTCGGATGGCGTTCCCGCAGACGCCGGAGCGTTCGCGTCCGGGTCCTGGAAGAGCCGGCCGCCCTTCCGGATTGATCACCGTCGCCGAGAGGGTATTGATCGCCGCGATCGCATTGACGTGGGGCCCGATCCCACGAAGAAGGGCGTCCGCCTCGGCATCGTTTCCGATATATCCGACCTTGACAATCAGGGGATATTCCGGACCAACCTCCCTTCGCAACGCTCGCGCCACCGTCCCGGCAGTTTCAGGATCCTGAAAAATCTGTCCTTCGGTCCCTTTCACATTGGGACAGGAAAAGTTGACTTCTACTGCCTGGGCGCCGGATTCCTTGGCCATTTTTGCGGCCCTGGCAAAGTTCTCCACGATGGACTCCCCCTCCCTTTCCGTCCCGACAACGCTGACGATCAGGGCTTGCCCTGGCCCGATTTTTTTTCTGGCCCGGGATACGTCCTCCTGCCATACGGCCGGGGCCTGGCTTGGCATTCCGAAAGAATTGGTGATGGTGATGTCGCGCATGGATGCTGGCTCCATGCGAGGCGTCCCGATCAGCGGGGTGGAGAGGGATGTCGGTGTAAGGTCTCCGGTCACCGAGACATAGAGGCAATTGGGGGGTGGGTAGGAGGGATGGGCATGCGTTCTGACTGTTTTATAGACAAGGAGGTCGAACCCCATGGTCGCATAAAAGCCGATCCAGTCGGAGTTTAGCAAAGGCCCCGCAGGAATGCCGAGGCGGCTGTTTGCCGGGATTCCCAGAAAGGAAAGTGGGCGAGCTGTCGGAATGGAGGCCGGAATGCGTCCGTGAAAGACAGGCCCGTCCCGATAATTGTCCTCGTAGGATTTATCAATGTTGTAAACTGGTTCAGGAATTTGCAACGCGTACTCCTTTCGGGTCGATGGTCGAGAAGAATATGGTAGCTTCGATCCTCATGGTGTTCAGGACATCCTGAAGAGAGTTTTTGATGGCCTTGGTCCGTTCTTTGTCGGGGGTAAGGGCGACCATTGTAGAGCCGGCTCCGGAAATTGCAAACCCTGTCGCGCCCGAGGAAAGGGCCGTTTCCTTCAGGGAGTCGAATCCCTGTATTAGATTTTTTCTGTATGGTTCGATGAGGGGGTCTGAAACGCGCATGCAGAATAATTCAGGGTCCCTCCTCATGACGCTTGCCAATATCCCAGCGGTATTGGAAATGGCCCCCACTGCGTCCGTTCTGGGAACCATGTTGGGGAGGATCCGGCGCGCCTCTGATGTTTTAACTGTCGTTTTCGGAACGATAAAAATCAGATGGACCCCTTCGATGTGTCCCACCGGAAGGGCGGTTCGGCTCGCGCCATGGCTGACGGTAACGCCTCCGAAAAGACAGGCCGAGATGTTGTCGAGAAATATTCCGCCGCTGACTTCAGCCTCCGCAGCCAGGGCGGCATCCAGAATGTCCGTATCCCTAAACGTCTCTCCCGACAGGAGATGGCCCAGAAAGGCGCCGCCAACGGCCGAGGCGGCCGACGATCCCAGTCCGGAACCAGGAACACCTTTGTTTATGGTCATCCGGAAAGGAGTTTTGATTCCTGCCCGGTCAAGGAGAATGCGTGCCGAGATGCTGGCGGTGTTCTGATCCGTTGAGGTCGGCAGAGCCGTCCAGGCGCCCGTGATCGATTCGATCCTGTCCTTGTCGATGGAGACGTCGAGTTGGGCCGAAATGAGATCTCCCATGCCTGTTATGGCCATTCCGAGGGTATCGAATCCGGGTCCGATGTTTCCGACCGAAGCGGGAGCGTAGACCGATAGAGGGCGGGAGGTGTTTGATCCGGCCATGCAGAGGGTTCTCCTAGGGATCTAGAGGGGAAGGATTGTCCAAGTGTCGATCATTCTACCATAGTGAGCCAGAAAAATTTGCAGGCTCAGTGAATCAGGGAGAGAAACCGGGGAAGGATCGTCCCGATAAAGAGGCCTGCGACGCCAGCGATGCCCCCCAGAATAAGCATTTCTCCCGCACCCTTGAGTGGAGGCTCGTTTGAGAGGCGGGACTTGATGCTTCCTGTCAGGAAAAGGGCCAGGCAGGAGAAAACAAGCGAATCCGTAAAAGCGGATCCAATTTGATGAATGAAAAAATAGGGAAGAAGAGGGGGAATGGCCCCGATCATAAAGGAGCCGCCAAGGATCAGCCCCCCTTTCAGGGGATTTTCGAGGTCTTCCTCGTGAATGCCCAGCTCTTCCCTGATCATGAAGCGGTGCCATACGGATGGGTTCGACGTAATCTTCTCTGTAACAAGATCGGACTGCTCCGGATCGAGGCCAAAGGAAAGAAAAAGGTTTCGGACCTCTTGACGCTCTGTGTCGGGGATATTTTCGATTTCCCATTTTTCCCGGGCGATCTCTCGTTTGAAGATATCGTTTTGAGTCCGGGATCCAAGATATCCGCCGATCGCCATGGAAAGGCCTCCCGCCATGGTCGTCATCAGGGCGGCATAAAGAATTGAAGGATGGGAGAGGGAGGAGCCGGTCAGTCCCCCAAGGAAGCTGACCAATGTCACCATCCCATCATTCATGCCAAGTATGACGTCGCGAAACTTCCGTTTGGCGGGAAGATGACCGCCTTCGGAGGAGTTGGCTGAAAATATGGAGTCTTGTAAATGAAGTCCCATAAAAACATCATAGCCAAGTCTGACATGGGTATTCCAGTCCAAAATCCTAATGGGAAAATTAAGGAAGAAAAAATAGGAGCATCGAGGCAGGATTGTCTTGACATCCATTTCTCCAAGGCGTATTCTTCGAGGTGTAATGCCCTCAAAAATAAGGGTCCGCAAGGATCGGTGCGGATCAAGGCACTTATTCCTTATCTACATTTGTAAGGGGGTTGTCGTGGCGCAAAGTCATCAGAAAGGTATCGTGGCCTATTGGCTCGGTGCAGCCTTCTCTGCAGTAGGAAGTGGATCCGTTGTCGGGTTCTGTCTGCAGGAGTGGTTCGGTGCCCATCGGTTTGAAACATGGCGTGAGTCCTACATCTGGATCTACTGGATCATGGTGCTTTCCACGGTTGCTGGTGCCCTTATCGGGCTTTACTCCTACTCCTACCACAGGAAGCGGGAAGGTTGGTGAGTGTGGTTTTCCGTGGAGCCAAAAGGTCTGAATCCTAAAATTTGGGAGGTGCCAGTATGTGGATGTTGAGTGCAGTTACATCGCTGTCAAGCGCACAACTTAAAGAGCTTTCCGATCCGAGCCACTGTTGTGGAATGACACCCGGAGGAGCCAGCCAGGGAGTTGCTTCCTTTGCGGCCTTCATGGGAACCTCGACGGCTATCGGCAGTATGGTTCTGCTGCTTGTTTGTATGTCGGGACTTGCTGGACGGGCGAAATTCGATCCTTCTCGCAAAAAGTAGGGTGTCCGGATGGGAAAGGAATGCCGGGATTTCCGGCCTCCTTTTCTTGGGGTGCGGGTCACTGCCGCATCTGGAATGTCTTCCATTCCTAACTGGAAGACAGATTAAAACTCAAGATCGTTAAGGAGTGCGAGATGGCATTTCGCGAGTACAAATTTGGCGTAATGATGACCGGTACAGTCTTTGCCGTGACCTTGTCCATTACGGTTTTGTTTCCGTCCATGGAAATGAGCAAGGTTCCCCCCTCCGCCACGGCCATCCAGAAAGCCAAGGATTACGGTCCGGAGAGTGGATTCACCATTGAAGATCCCTTCATGACGGGCGAAGATCGTCCGACCATGATCGGTAAGGGAAAGGTGATCTTTGTCCGGGAAGGTTGCTGGTGGTGCCATACCCTTCTTCCCGAGCAGACCCAGGATTGGCAGTACTTCGGTGCGCCTCCCAGGGTTTCGGACTTCGTCGGCGAATCCCCGACCGTTTTCGGTTCTGATCGTAAGGCTCCGGATCTCCTTCATGTCGGCAGCCGTCTGCCCATCAAAGGCTGGCATCTTGTCCATCATGCCAACCCTCGGGCCGTTCAGCCCATGTCCCAGATGCCCGCATTCAACTATCTTTCCAAGAGAGATCTGAATGCGTTGGCCGATTACATGATGAGCCTCAAGTAGTTTTTCTTTGGAGCCGGGCTCTTGATGATTGAATTCATAGAGTTCGGCTTCGGGTATACCTGACACTCAAAACGGACCGATCTGCTGGTCCCGTCAATACCTCTGAAAGGAGAGGCATTATGGCTGATGTCGAAGAGCTTTTGAACGAAAGGTTTGATGGAATGCTCGAGGGGACGAACAATATCCCGGGCATCATCATTCTTCTGCTTGTGATGACGGTGGTAACTGCTGAACTTCTGACTTTCCCGCTGTTTGGAGCACGTCCCCAACTTCCGGGCCACCTACACTATTGGCTTGTCCAGGGTGTCCCCGTTTTGAAAGCCCACACCTCTCCCAATCTGGCTCGGCCATGGTGGGATCAGGGATATGTGGTAAATTCAATCTATGTTTCGATCTTCTTCACTTGGGTCGGCTTGTTGATGAAAAGAACGGAAGTTGCCAGGGATTTTTGAAATTTATGCGTCAATGCTAGGCCCGGCAATTTCTTCATGTTCCACTCACAATCCAAAGGGAGGTGAGTCCTTTGTGGAATGTAAATAGTCCTATCGTTTTTTGGAGTATCACCTTGATAATGCTGTTCTCCGCACTCATTTATTCCTTCTTCATCGACGATGTGAAGCCTGAATAACTCTTAGGCTTTTATGAAGAAGCTTGGCGGGAATATCCAACCCCGTATACATAAAAAAGGCGGTTTCCTGCGGAGGCCGCCTTTTTTATTGTCTTAAGGTTGCGGTTATTTGTCAGGCGGGTGTACAATCGGGTTTGCGAGGTATTGTATGTCTATCAAGATGTCAGTTTCTGTGGTTATTTTTACTTTTCTCACGGCCTCGGTTATCACCTTTGCCATCATGTCCCGCTATATCATTGGCCCCTTCAAGAAGCTCAAGCGTGGAGAGCAGGTCATCATCGCCATGAGCTTTGTCGGTATAATCAGCGTTATTTCCTTTGCCGTTATTCAATTACTGATGAGAATCCTGGTGTGACGGTCGCATGAAAACGGGCGAAAAAGTCGTATTTCTCCTTTCAGGGTTAATGGTTTTGTCGGCGGTCGTTCTTTACATTTTGGCCCGGATGAACGTCGTGACCTTCTGGACGACAAACGACATCTATCTCTTTTCAAAAAAATCCGATGCCGGCTATCAGGTCTTCCAGAAATTTGGTTGCCGGGATTGTCATGTCGTTTATGGCGAAGGCGATTATGACGGTCCCGACATGGATGGGGAAGGAACGAGGCGGTCAGCCGATTGGTTGCGCAGATACTTTGACAATCCGGGCTCCCTTGTTCCTGGGACGGCTCACGCAGGAAAGTTTGCACCAACCTTCGGCAAGCTGTCGCCTAAAGAGAAAGACGAACTCGTTGATCTCTTGATGAGCCTGAAGTCGTTGCCTGGGTCTCCGAATTATCCAAAGCCTCCCAAATGAATGGCGCAAGGGAGATAGCCAAAATTTAAGGAGCCTAAAATGAAGCTGCCAGAAGGGATTGTTGCCTATCTTTGGACGGCGACCGGTCTTGTCTCACTTGTCATTATTGTCTTCGGAATCTATTGGGCCTACAAGAATGGCCAGTTTGATGAAAATATCAAGTACATCGTCTTTAATGACGAAGATGGAGACGCACAAAAACCACCCCATGAACAGGCGGAAACCCACCCCCAGGCTCCAAAAGGAAAGTAGTTACCAATATAGGCCTTTTCAAAGGGGTCGTTTTTGAAAAAGAAACTGAACCGGATCAACGCCATAGTGGGGATAGCCTCAGGATTCCTACTCTTTTGGGTGGCAGATAAAGCATTCGGATTGACAAATGGGGCGTTCCATCACATTTTTGGAACCGGCATTCTCTTTTCCTATCTACTTGCACCGCTTGCTGTTTCCCTTGTAACGGGATACATCATAGGACCATTTGGAAAGTTGCTGGCTCCAGTGCCTCCGATGGGGTACCTCCTTTTCTCCTATCTGTATGAAGTCTATCATCCCTCAGGACAAACGGTTGGAATACCGGTGGCCCCTTTCATGATGATTTTCTTCATAACTGTTCCGGAGGTTTCTTTTCTGGGAGGATATGTCGGCGAGGTCATCAGGAGAAAACGCTCCTCGGGAAAGTCCGGAGAAGGTCGACCCAGATCGAGGGGCCCTGAAAGGGTATCCTGAAATTGAAACGAGGGACATCGTCAACCACCCCTCCCTGAAGGGAGGAGCTTGAAAGGAGGTCCGACAAGCTCGGGTTGACCAGGGAGAGCAGGTCCCAACCCGCTACGTTGTACGGAAGTTCAAGACCCACTCCGGGATGCTTCCTCAGTCCCGGACCCT
>DAHWGX010000037.1 GCA_027335985.1 Nitrospirota bacterium
GAGAGGTTCGCGGGACCTCCGTTTTCTCTCTCCCGATTTCGGAAGGATCGGCCAAGATCCGGGAAGGTCCCCCGGTCGACCTCGAAGAAGACAGGGGATATTCCGTTTGGGCGGGGTGCATTCCCTTCCGGACCGTTTTGGATCCCCCCGAACCGGATCCGGCCCTCTTTCCCGGAGCCCTCCTTCCCGCCCTTCTCGATCATCCCCGATTCGAGAAGAATGGGTTCCGCTAATGATCTCTCCGGATCCGGTCCTCGGGCTCGACCACCTCGTCCTGACTGTACGGGATGTCGAGAGGACCCTTTCTTTTTACCGACGTGTTCTGGGAATGGTCCCGGTCACATTTGGGAACGGACGGCGGGCTCTCTCCTTCGGAAGCCAGAAAATCAATCTCCATCCGCTGGGGGAGGAGATCGATCCGCACGCCGCTGACCCGGTTCCCGGTTCGGCCGATCTCTGCTTCCTCGTCGATCTCTCGATCGACGCGCTCCTTTCCCACCTGGCTTTTCTCGGAATCTCTCACGAACTGGGGCCCGTTCATAGAACCGGCGCAATGGGGACCCTGATCTCGGTCTATATTCGTGACCCCGACGGAAACATGATCGAACTCTCCCGCCCCGTGACTTCTGCGGCGGAAATCCCGGAGAATTTCTTCCTCTTCAAATCCGATCGTCTTCTCTTCAGGAATTTTTCCTCAACGGACACAGACGCTGTCCACCGTTACGCCTCCGACCCCCTCGTCACCCGGATGACCTATTGGGGGCCTTACTCTCTGGCCGAATCGGAATCCTTCATCCGGCGGGGAATCCGGAATGCAGCCGGGAATCCCCGTTCGTTTTACGATTTGGCGATCGTGTCGAAAGAAAAAGGGCCGCTATCGTTTCCGATCGGAGGATGCAAGATCCATGTGACAGACCGGGAGAACCGGGAAGGGGAGATCGGGTACTATCTCGAACAAACAAGCTGGAATCAGGGATTCGCAACCGAAACGGCCCGGTCCCTTCTCTCCTTCGGGTTCTCCCGGCTCGGTCTTCACCGGATGGTGGCCCTGTGTTTTGTGGAGAACAGGGGATCGGCCCATGTTCTCTTTCGGTACCTCGGCTATCCCGGGAACGCGCTTGTTTTCAATACCAGAAGCGGGGATCTCGTCGTCGAAGAGAAAGACGGACTGATCGTCATGGACTTTCCCGCTCTTCGGTCGAAACCCTGTTCGCCACCGGGCGAGCTGGTCGAGGGGCTTGGAAAAGTCCCTGTCGAGGTATGGACCGGAATGGCCTATATCGCCGTTTACGAAAGCGCTGACGATATTCGCTCGCTCGAGCCCGACGACGCGCTCCTGCGTTCTCTGGATTTGAAGGGGGTCGCGGTCACGGCTCCGGGACGAAAACTCGAACAAGATATCGATTTCGTCAGCCGCTACTTCGCCCCGAAGGTCGGAGTTTCCGAAGATCCGGTCACAGGCTCCGCCCACTGTTCCCTGGCTCCTTACTGGGCGGAGCGGCTGGGAAAAAACGAGATGAAGGCCCGGCAGTTGTCGAAGCGGGGAGGGACCGTCTTCTGCGAAGTCAGGGGAGATCGCGTCTTCCTCTCGGGAAGAGCGGTGACGTTCCTGGAAGGGGAGATCGATCTTCCGGCCCATGGCCCCCTTTTTGAACAGCCATCCCTCCGCTCCCCGTGTCTAAAAGTGAACTCTCGATGAATCCCGTGGTCCAGCTTGAACGGACAGGTTGCGGCATCGCCAGCGTGGCCGCGATCATGGGACTTTCATATCGAGAAGTGCAGCAGACTGCAGAATCTCTCGGCATTATTGCCCATGACAGGATGTTATTGTCGGAGACGACGTATGTACGGGCACTCCTGAACCATTTCGGCGCGAAAACCCCTCTGGGGGAAATTCCCTTTTCCTCCTGGGAGGACCTTCCGGACCTCGCGCTCCTGTCCGTCAAGTGGCATCTTGAAAAAGGGATTCCATTTTGGCACTGGGTGGTGTTCGTCCGCCAAAACGGGAACGTCTGTGTTCTCGACTCGAAAGAGGGCCTTCGTTGCAATCTCCGGACAGATTTCGGGCGAATTCGGCCAAAATGGTACATTCCGGTGATTTTCGAGCAAAATTCCCGGGAGATATCCTCCTGTCAACCGGATTTTCGCCCGATTGAAAAAGGAGAATCGACGCCGGATAGGCCGTTGAAGGATCTTCCCGGTCCCATGGCGTTGTCCGGAGACGATGAGGAGGATCTGAAAATGCTGGAGGAAAGTCTGTGGCTTCCAGAAATCCGCTTCTCCCATGGGAAGATGGAGGAGATTCTGGCAGAAGGTTTTTTCGAGTTCGGAAGTTCGGGACGCATCTACGACAAGCATGACACGATCCGGACTCCCCCACGTGAAATAGGAGCAAAACTTCCCTTCCCAGGGTTTTCTGTAAATCTCTTGTCGTCCTCGGTTGCCTTGGTGACCTACCAGAGCATTCTCCGAGGTTCGGACGAAAACTTTCATCATGCGCTGCGCAGTTCGGTGTGGACCCGAACCGACCGGGGATGGAGGCTGATCTTTCATCAGGGAACCCCGATCCAAAGGTCCTGAAGACGGTCAGAGTTCACTGGAATAACTTGCATCTCTTTCTGGACAAAGGAAAGAATGCTTGAGGGAAACTGATGTTGCTACTTCGCGATTTGTCTGATAGCGACATGTCCACCATCAGTCGTTGGCCTCCCTATCCCCTCGGATTTGAAGAGCTGGACTATGCACTGAGAGTCGATGGATGGTTGACGGAATTTAGAAACAAACCAGTCACATGGTGCTTTGCCGCGGAGCAGGCGGGCGAACTGATCGCATTCACGATCCTGTCCAGTACTGAAAGGGACGAAGCGGAGTTTCGCATCGCCCTGCGGGCCGATAGGATCGGACAGGGATTGGGTTTTCCCATCACCGCCCTGACACAGAAGAAGGGGTTTTTCGAGCTCGGGCTTTCGCGCATCCATCTGATCGCGAGAAAGAACAACCCGACGGCTATCCACTTGTATAAAAAGACCGGCTTCGTCGAACGAGGAGTATGCTGCAAGGATACAAACGGAAAACGGGTGGAGTATCTGACGAAAGAGGCCTATGCGATGAAAGAATCGGGGTCATTAAGCGCGGGTTGCTGGTAATCGACGTCCAGAATGAATATTTCACCGGGAAACTGCCGGTATCTCATCCTCCGGGAAGTTTCGACAATATTCTGCGGGCGATGGATGCCGCCAGGAGCCATCGGGTCTCCGTGATCGTGGTCCAGCATACGGCGAGGTCCGATGCCTCCCCGATCTTCCGGAAGGGAACCCATGAATGGAGGCTCCATCCTGCCGTCGACCTCCGTCCCCGGGATGTTCTGATCGAAAAGAACTGGCCGGACAGCTTTGCGGAAACGGGGCTGGAGGAATGGGTCGAAGGGGCTGGGATCGATACCTTGGCTTTTGCGGATACATGACGCAGATGTGTTGCGACACCACCGCACGGGGAGCCTTTCATAAGGGGTATGCGGTGGAGTTCCTCTCAGATGCGACGGGAACTCTGGCGTTCAGTAACGAGACGGGAACCGTGACGGACGAGGAGCTTCATCGGACCGTCCTGACGACGCAGGGCAGCCTTTCAGCCGTGTGATGAAGACCGGGGAATGGATCGACCGTGTGAGCCGCGGAGCGTAGGGGGATCCGTCCGGATTCCCCCGCACCAAGGAGCCCCGCCCTGTGGCGGCGGGAGGAGAGAGAGATGCTTGGAAAACTGTCGAGGTTCCTCCGTGCGGGCGACAGAAAGCTTGCGATGTATCGGGATGAATTTTCGAACGTTCCGGAAACGATTGTGGCGACAAGCAAAAGCTTTTCGCATAAAGATCGGATACCCGATCGCTTCACCCAATCCGGAGACGATCTCTCGCCGGATCTCGAGTGGAACGGTCTCCCGTCCGGGACCCGGGGGGTCGTCGTAATCGTTGAGGATCCGGACGCTCCGCTGCCGGACCCGTTCGTCCATGCCCTTGTTTTCCTGGTTCCCCCGATGGCCGGAATCCCGGAAGGCGCGATTCCGAATTCCGCGAACATTCGGGAGAGGAATCCCGATACGCCTCTTTGTGTAGGCAAAAACACATTTGGACGGACCGTGTATTTGGGACCGGCACCAATCCCCGGCAGCGGACCCCATCATTACTACTTTCAGATCTTTGCGCTCGATTCCGAACTGACTTTTCGGAAGCCACCGGACCGTAAGGATATGATTCGTGCAATGGCCGGTCATGTTCTGGCCAAGGGGATCCTTGTGGGGACCTACGAAAGATAGACGAATCGGAAGGACGCCGGAGCGGGGCGAACACGCTCTTCCCCTGGCGTGAAAGCCCGCCCATGACTCTATAAATCAGGGGTGGCACAGAAAAACGTCCTGTCCGATTTCTTTCGTGAAGATTTACAGAAACATATTCGGGAAAGGGGCGCCCGGATAGGAGCAGGAGAGAAGATGCAACGCGAGATTTCGATCAGACTGATCCCGGATGGCGATCTCGTGTCCATCGTTCCCCTGTTGCAGGTCTTGAACCCTGCCATTCCGGAAGGGATTCTCCTGGATCGGCTGACGGAAATGGTGTCCCGGGGGTAGAAGTGCGCCGGGGCTTATTCCGGAGGGAGGCTCATAGGCATCTGCGGGATGTGGATTCTCACCAAATACTTCGTGGGACGGCATCTCGATCCGGACAATGTGGTCGTGGCGGAAGAATGCCGGTCGATGAGGGTGGGTGTGCCGTCTTCTGGCTTTTGTGCATGACGATGCCCGGATTAAGGGTGTCTCGCGAGCGAGCTGAACTGCAACCTTGAAAACAGGAGGGCCCGGGACTTCTGGAAAAGGGAGGGGTACAGAAAAATCGCCGTCCACTATCAGAAGTTTCTAGAGTCATGACCCCGAACAAGCGGGGGGATCATTTTCGATACCGTAGCGGGTCAGATGGAGTGACCGAAATAAGCCAACAAAACCCACAAAATTTAGAGGAGGCGCCTTGATCAACGTCAGCATTCTATATCCCCAGAAGGAGGGAGGACATTTCGACCTGGAGTACTACCTGAAGACCCACATGCCCCTGTCCATCGAAAAACTCCGTCCGGCCCTATTGGGCGTTTCGATCGAGCGCGGTCTTTCCACCGCCGGATCCGATGCGCCTCCGGACTTCATCGTCATCTGCCAGCTCAGGTTCGATTCCGTCGAGGCTTTTTTTGAAGCTTTTTCACCCCATGCCGAACGGCTTCAGGGAGATATCAAAAACTACACCGACATCGATCCGGTCATCCAGTTTAGCGAGGTCATGTTGCTGGACGCATTCCCGGTGTCATAAGTTGTTGGGGCCAAATATTTCAGGAGTCTGTTTCGACACGAGAAAGGTGCATTCCAATGAATGCGATGCGAAAAAACGGACCACTGGCAGAGCTGCTTTCGGGGCTTCACCGCGAGAGCGACGAAGAGATTCTGGGGAAGGCGCGGTCTCTTTTCGTGGCGGTGACGAGGAGTTTTCCAGGATCGTCAAAGAGTATGGAACCCTGGCTCCCGAAGAGAAGGGAAAATTCCTGAGAACTCATGGAATCTCCATTCAGGATCCTTCATTTTCCCTTTGCGTCTCTCCGGAAATGGGAGAGTTCCTTTTCAATCTCGTTCTTTCCTCGAGACCCGGAAGGATCCTCGAACTGGGGAGTTCCAACGGCGTGTCCACGCTCTACTTCGCCGAGGCGCTCCGTCTTTTGGGGCGGGGAACGATCGTCGCCACGGAAAATGACGAGAAAAAATGCCGGAGGATTCTGCAGAACGCGGCGGCGGGAGGTCTTTCCGGCTTCATCGAACTGAGAAAGGGAGATGTCTTCGAAACGGTCAACGGGCTTTCCGGTCCGTTCGATCTTGTCTTCATCGATATTTGGGCCGACGGCTATCTGGAAATTTTCAGGAAAATCGAACCTCTCCTTGCGTCCGGATCGATCATCGTGGCCGACAACATGTGGACGGCCTTCGAAGGGGTCGCCCCGTTCAAGGAGCATCTGGACAAAAGGACCGACATCGTCAACACGACGCTCGATTTTGCGTCCGGGGTCGAGTTCGGCGTTGTTCTTTGCTCTGGGGGGATGGCATGAACCCCGCGTTCAAGAAGGCCTGGGCAGCCAAGCTCCTTTTCTCGGTTCCCTTTTTTCTTGTCTTTGTCCAGGGCCCGTTGTATGCGGACAGCTTGCCGGACATTTTCGATGCCTCAGGTGTTTCGGCGCTTTCGACAACAAAGGGCGTTTTGTCGGCCGCCCCGTATTCCGTCGAAAAGAGGAGCCATGTCGATCTATTTCGTATTACATACAGAAGTTCAGGTTTGGCCGAAACGGCTTATTTGGCGAAGCCCCCTGGAAAGGGGTCGCGATGGCCGGTCTTGATCTTTCTCCCCGGAGGCGGTGGGATCAATGGACGGGTTCTCAAGTATATTTCCAGACTTGCCTCGGAAGGTCCCTTCAACATTCTCGCGGTCCAGTACCGCGGTCTGGACGGAAGCGAAGGAAAGGACGAATATGGGGGCCGGGATGTGAACGACATCCTGAGCCTGATCTCGGTCGCAAGGAGGTTGCCGTTCGCCAGGAAGCAGATCGGTCTGCTTGGCTTCTCCCGCGGGGGAATGATGGCTTACGTGGCCTTGAAGAAGGGAGCTGTCGTACAGGTTGCCGCTGTGGTCAGCGCTCCCACCGACATGGCCGAAACATACGATCATCTGTCCGGACCCAAGGGATTCTTCATCAGACGCCACCTTCGGAAGGCTATCGGGGGAACCCCAAGGGAAGCGCCGGGAAGTTACAAAGACCGTTCGGCCCGTTTCTGGCCTGAAAAGATTCACGTCCCCGTCCTCATCCTGCAGGGGGATCGCGATCTCCTGGTTCCTCCGACCCATGTCCGGCAGTTCGGAAAAAGACTTCTGGATTCATGCCGTCGTTGTCGAATGGTTTCCTTCAGGAAGGGGGACCATATGCTTCACCGTTTTCCTGAAGACCGTGACCGGAAGATTCTGGAGTGGTTCCGCGCCGGGCTGGAGAGGCGAGAACAGCATCAAAGCCCAGGACTCGGGACCTCCGGAGGAATTTCGACCAGAAAACGCCCCCTTTGACGGAGACGCCGTGATCCCTGCTCGCCTTCCACCATCTTGCCGGTAAAGCGGGATACCCTGAGAGAAATGACGATCATCGATCCCCTGGCGCTTCATCCCGAGGCGGTTCCGGTCGTCGCCGAGTGGCTTTTTACGGAAGTGGGGCCCTCGACGTCCCGCGGTCGACCTTGGGGGAGGCGGCAACCCGTCTTTCCGAAAGGGCGAACCCTCAGAGGCTTCCCATCGCCTGGGTCGCGCTCTCTGTGACGGGATCCCGTTGGCGATGGCCAGTTTGCTGGAAGGGGAAGAGGACAGCGATGTATTCGGGCCCTGGCTGGCCGGCCAGCGTCCATACGGTTTCTTCGGCCCGGAGGTCGGGGTTGGCAAGCGCGCTTGTGCGCCATGCCGAAAAGAAGGTTCCCGATGGGATCTGAACGCCTTCTTCTGACCACGGCAAGGCCAACATTTGGGAAAAACCGGAGAGAGGAAAGACATGTCGGCACCGGAGTTCGTAGTGCATACAATCACCTCGGGACAGGAGACCTTCCTGACCAACGCCTTTCTGGTGGAAACGGCAGAGTCGCTGATAGCCGTGGACACGATGATGACCGTGAGCGACGCCCGGATTCTTCGCCGACGTGCCGATGCGATCGGCAAGCCTCTTCGCGCCGTTCTCGTTACCCACGGCCACCCAGACCACTACAACGGGACGGGTGAACTTCTGGAGGGCCTGGAGGAGATCCCCGTGATCGCCACAAAAAATGTCGAGATGACGATGCGTCGGACCGACGACGCCAAGGAGGTCCGGTGGCGACCGGTCTTCGGGGAGGAGTGGCCGAGGGAACGGATCTTCCCCGACCGCCTCGTCTCCGACGGGGAGACGCTGACCGTCGACGGGGTTCCCTTCGCCGTCCGGGAACTGGGTCCGGGAGAATCCTTCTGCGACCTGTACTGGGCGGTCGGAACCGGTTACCGGGCGATCTTTGTCGGGGATGTGGTCTTTGGCGGGGTCCACTCCTTCATGAACGACGGCCATACCTCGGACTGGCTCGGGAGTCTCGACGTTCTGGAAGCGGAACTGTCCGCGAGGGACATTCTTTATCCCGGCCACGGGGATCCCGGCCCGCCCACCGGCATGATTTCCGCCCAGCGGCGTTATCTCCTTCGCTACCGAAAGACGGTCCGGGAATTGTCCACGGGACGGCCATTCCTTTTGCCCGGGGACAAGGAGGAACTCGTCCGGGCCATGAAGGAAATTCTCCCCACGGACGCACTGGAAGGGTTCATCGCCGCCGGAGCCGACGCGGTCGCCTCCGAGTTGTCGGCCGGATGTGACTGAATAGAGGGAAGAATCGGCTCCGCCATCCAGGAACGGGAATTCATGCTGCAAAGGATCGACAAACACCTTTGGATTGCTGCGGAGATCCGCTACGGATTTTCGGAGTCGTCCTTGGCCGGCGCATGACGGTGATCGCGCTGCCGGACGGAGACCTGCTCGTGGTCGAAGCGTCTTTTCGACCCGAATGGGACGGAAAAGGTTCCCTGCGTTTCACGGAAGGACCACAAAGAGTGCCGCACTCTTTGTCGATCAGAGGGTTCGCGTGGACGATGGCCGGATTTTCCGAACCGGCCTTCGAGAGAAAGTCGATATTTGAAAGGGCCAAATTTTGCTTGACTTGAAAGTTATCGATTGCTAACCTTGAGCCATGCGCTCGGAATTGTCCTCTTTTGCTCCGGGATTTCCCGAAGAGCCCCCCTCGAAGCAAGCCATTCTGCAGGAGGCCCTGCGCCTGTTTGTCCGTGACGGCCTTTGCGAAACAAGCCTCCGGGATATTGCAGGCGCCACGGGATACAGCAACACAGTACTGTACAAGTTTTTCGACAGCAAGGACGCCCTTGCGATCGACCTCTTCGAGCGCTGCTATGGCGAGTTGGTCCGGGGGGTGGCTCAGGCCATGTCTTCGCGCCATTCGTTCCAGGAAGATCTGGAGGCTTTGGTGGGGTTTTATGTCCGCTTTCTGGACCGGAGCCTCGATGCTGTCCTTTACGTCCACGAGAATCTGCGTCTCTATTGGCCCCAGGTCAGCGAGAAAACGCGAACGGTGCCCCTGGTCGGACTGTTGGCCGACTGGATCGGCAAAGGAAAATCCGAGGGGGCGATCGACCCGGAAGGAACCACCAGTCTTTTGGTGACCCTGACCATCGGTTTTCTTGGGCAGTTTGCACGGATGCTGTATTTCCGGGAGTGCGATCCTCCGGCCGTCCGATGGCAAGACGAGATCGAGACCCTTCTGCTTCGTGCCCTCGCCCAAAGATAGAGAAGGGAGACATTAGAATGGGATCCGTCAGTTTGCTGGAACGCGTGTCTGTCGGAAACGACTTCCAATGGATTTTCGTGAGAGGCGAAAGGCGCGACCTTCCGGTACTTCTGCTTGTACAGGCCGGGCCGGGATTTCCCATTATTCACGAGGCGGATGCCTTGCAAAAGTGCCTGCGATGGGAAGACTCGTACCGGGTCGTCTACTGGGACCTGCGGGGATGCGGAAAGTCCTTCCATCCGGACGTCTCTTTCGGAGACGCGCCTCTGGAGAGACTCGTGCTGGATATTCGGGGGATGATCGATCTTCTTCTCGATCGACTGGAGGTTTCGGAACTCACCCTGCTCGGATTTTCTCTTGGAGCCAGCCTGTCCGCCCTTGCGGCACGGCGTTCTCCCAAGGGAATCCATTCCTTCATAGGGGTCGGAACGGATATTTGCATTGCGCAAAGCGATCTGATGGTCAGGGATTTCCTGTGGCAGGAGGCGATCCGGCGGAATCACAGGAAAGCTCTCCGGGCCCTCAAGAATCTCGGGGAGCCTCCTTACACGAGGAGCGCGCCTTTTATGGAACGGGCGAAATGGGTGACGGAGTTCGGAGGCATTGACCGGGCCGAACGATACGGATCTCTCCTGCGGAAGAACCTCTGGCGTCTTTTTTCCTCGTCGGCCTACTCCGTGAAAGAGGGGATCCGGGCGCTCGGAGGGCTTTCCGCGGTGCAGGACGACCTTCTTCCCGCAGTGAAGGATCTGGATCTCTTTCATCAGGTTCCGACCCTGGAGGTCCCCGCATTCCTCATTCAGGGTCGACACGACAAGGTCGCTCCGGGTCTCCTGACCCGGCGCTACTTTGACCTCCTTGATGCCCCGAAGGGGAAAGAGCTGTTGTGGTTCGATTCTTCCGCCCACATGCCGCACTACGAGGAACCCGGGCGGTTTGCGGCTTTTCTGAAAGAGACGGGACCCGGCAGGAGCGGCCAGAAAGGACAAAAAATTTTTGACCGGAAAGTTATCAAATGCTAACTTCCGGGATCCATGGAAGGAGGAATGCCGATGGCAGTGGTTGTTGAAACGGAGATCGAGATACGTGCCCCCCTGGCCCATGCATGGAAGATCCTGACGGATTTTTCTCGATACGGGGAATGGAATCCCCTGATCGTCCGGGCCACCGGCCCGTTGGTACCGGGGAGTCGGATCGCGGTTTCAGTGAGTCTGCCGGGACGGGAAGCAATGATTTTCCGTCCCACTCTTGTTGTTCTGGAAGAGGAGAAGGAACTCCGGTGGCGCGGCTCCCTGGCCGTTCCCGGTCTTTTCAGCGGGGAACATGCGTTTATCGTGACGGAACGGGATGGCGGCATCCTGCAATTCGTGCACCGGGAACACTTTCGCGGACTTCTGGTCCCGCTCTTGTCCCGGCGATGGTTCGAACGAGTCCGTCACGGATTCGAGGGGATGAATGAGGCCCTGAAGGCGCGGGCGGAAAAGAACGGCATTGAATTTTTCAAGGAATGAAGAAAAACGGGAGGGGGGAGGGAAAAAGATGTCGGTTCGTCTTTATCCGTTACGGACGGGATCCGTTCGCCTCAAGGCGGCCCAGTGTGCCCGGAAGCCGGGAGGACCGCTTCGTGTCCTCGTCGATCCCCAATGGAGCGATCCTCTCCCCATCTATGCCTGGCTGATCGATCATCCGGAAGGGCCGATCGTGGTGGACACGGGAGAAACATGCCGCGCGATGATCCCCGGGTATTTTCCCACCTGGCATCCCTACTACCGCTGGGCGGTCGAGATGGATGTCGGGGAGGAGGACGAGATCGGTCACCGGCTGTCCCGATTGGGGATCGCTCCCTCCGATGTCCGGACGGTGGTCCTGACGCATTTCCATACCGACCATGCGGGAGGGTTGCCCCATTTTCCGAGGAGCCGGATTTGGGTTTCTTCCGGAGAGCTTGACGTTGCCCAGGGATTCCTCGGTCGGATCCGGGGCTATCTTCCGAATCGGTGGCCTTCCGGACTCGATCTCCGGAAAATCCCTTTCGGACGGGAGTCCTTTGGCCCTTTTCAGGCCGGGTATCCATTGACGCAATCTGGCGATGTGACGATCGTTCCCACCCCGGGACATACGCCCGGACATGTGTCGGTCCTCGTCTCGATCGATGGGGTCGGCTATTTTCTGGCCGGCGATGCAAGCTATTCCGAGAGGGCCTTGCTGGAAAGCCTCCCGGACGGCGTCACGACCGATCCCCGGAAAGCGATTGAAACTCTCGAAAGGATTCTTCTCTTTGCCAGTCAACGCCCGCTCGTCTATCTCCCGGCCCACGATCCGGAATCGGTCCACAGACTCGAGACCCGAAAAACTCTTTCCATCCTGCGAGGAGAAGGGCCAGGGTCTTAAATCGCCATTATCGGAGGACGGAAACCGGTTTCAAGCGGATGACGCGTTCGGGGATCGGAGCCGAATCTCTCCAAAATCCCCCGCTCCCGAGAGTCTGAGCCATCCTTACTCCTCCCGGAGGAGAGTCCTGAGCGACCGGACGAGATCCGGAAGCTCCCGCTCCATCCTCCCGAAAAAATGCCGGTCCGCGGTTTCGACCGCCGGGAGGGAGCGGCCGAGCCGGTCGATGCCCGCTTCCGTCAGCACCGGACTCCGGACGCGTTCGTCCGGCGACCGTTTTCGTTCGATCAGTCCCTTCCTTTCGAGAAATCTCAGAATCTGGGAGGCGGTATTGACGTCCAGTTTCATGTGGCGGGCCACGTCGGCCTGGCTGATCGGGCGTCCCCTCCGTCCGAGCCAGGCGACCGACGCCAGGGCGACGAACTGGGGATGGGTCAGGTCGAACGGTTCGAGGGCTTTCTCTATCGATCGGCGCCATTGGGAACTGACTTGCCAGAGCAGCAATCCCGGACTTTCCTCGGCCTTTTCGAACCGGCTTTTCGTCCAGTCAAACCCGCTCATCGTCAACCCCCATCGCCCGGGCGATGATCGCAAAGTCGGTGGAGGGAATCTCCAGGAATCCGAATCGAAAGACCGCCCCCCAGCAAGCCGGGTCCCGAATGAAGCTCAGGAGGGGAAGGAGGGGCCGGATCGGAGCCTCGACGGTGGCCTGAATGTATGCGGCGCTTCGCCGGAAGGGAACGAATCCCCGGCCCATGTCGAACGGATAGACCTCGCTTCCCGTGATCAGGCCTATGGCCACGAAGCGCTGGCAGGGCGCGCTCTCCCCGAAACGCTCCCGTGGAGCGTAATAGACCAGGACGTCTCCAGCGACCATCCGGCGAAGGGGGGCGGCCTTGCCGTGGCAGAGTTGCGCGAAGCCGCCGACCACTCCCTTCAACGCATGGTCCCGGCTTGCCACCCCGATCCAGAATCCACGGGAGCCTTCCGGCGTCTTCACTGGGCGCCCCTTTCGGCCATACGGGCGAGGGTGTCCATGGCCTTCGGAAGCTCCCTCCTGAAGGAGGGGCCCATGAGAAACGCGTAAAGGAATCCCATCGGGCCATGGAAGCTGACCCGATGGACGAATTCGATCCGCCCGTTCTCCAGGGGGCTCCAACGGTGCTCGAATCTCAGGCGGCCAAACGGAAGCCGCGATTCGTCGGAGAAGCCCCGTTCGGGATCCGCCCACAGGAGAACGAAGGGGACTTCCGGGCCGCCCTTCGGTTTGATGAGGCCGGTAGATCCTTCCTCGAAGGCTCCTTCCAGCCGGATCCACGCGATCCCGTGGTCCCACCGGGGCCAGCTTTCGACGTCGGACCAGATCTTCCAGAGTGCATCCGGCGTAGCGCAGGCGTCCGCGCGGCATTCGATCGGCTTCATCGTTCCTCCTTGCAGTATGTATACATATTATATGTATACGTATTATTATGCCAAGTCAATCTTCATTCCGAATATGCGCCGGGGGGGCCGGAACAGTCCCGTCGTTCAGAGGGAAGAGGGTCGCTTCCCGGACAGCCTGAGGCCGTCGCAGACGTTCAGGGCCATGAGAACCATCTGGACGATTCCGACGGCCAGTTCGACCGACTGGACCGCGAAAAAGGCGGCGTCGAAGCGGCCGGCCGCCGCCATCCCGTTCAGGACCAGGGCGGCGGGGACCAGCACGAGGAGTCCGTTGGCGGCGACGACGCGCATGCGCTTCGTCTTTTTCGCGATCAGGGGCTCTCTCCGGTCCTTCCCGAGCATCGTGCCGGTGAGCCCCGTCAGGATCAGGAGCGGTACGAGGAAAAAAAGACCGAAGACGATCGTCCTTTTGACGAAGGCTATGGCCGGATGGTCGAGGAACAGCTCCGACACGGCGGTCGAAACCCAGAAGGAGGCGATGCAGATCATGGCCAGGGCGCCGGATGCGGCATGAAAGACAGGCTTCATTTTCATTCTCCTTCTTTGGGAAGAGGGGCTTCGAGACGACGATGGAGTTGTCTCAGCAGGTCGAGCGCCCCCTGGAGCTCCGGGCCGGAAAGGCCTTCCGAGAGTTCCTGTGCCCAGAGCGATTCGCGCCGCATGGCCTCGGAATAGATCTGTTGCCCCTTCGGTGTCGGCCAGTAAAGGCTCGATCGTTCGTGGCGGGGGTTCGGACGTTTTTCGAAGAGGTCTTCCTTCGTCATCCGGTCGAGCTGTTTCTGAACGCCCTGCCGGGTGATTCCCATCGCCTCCGCGATCTGGGGGGCGGTCAGGGGCTTTGCCGCCAGAGAGACGGCGCCGAGCACCTGCCACTGAGCGCTGGTGATTCCGAGCGTCCGGACCAGGGCGTCCCCTTTTTCCAGAAGACGTCCGTTGATCCGGAAAATCGTCAGCATGATCTCGGTCAGCGCCCGCGCTTCGGCGGGGGAATTCAAGGCTTCCCGGACCAACAGGCTTTTCGGTTCGTCGATGTGCGTCAGGGGTTCCTCCGGATCCTCTCTGCAGGATAATGACAACCAGTTTACGAATATGGAAACAAGTTGTCAAATGGCGGAGGGCTTCCCGGATTGAAAAAACCTCCCTTGATATCATGATTGCATATAGACAAGTCTGTATAATATAATCGTCTTCATGAAGACGTCCGAGCGCACCTTGAAAAAGGCGAAATCCTCCGTCCGCATGAAGCTCCTCGAAACGGCGGCGGACCTTTTCTATAGGCACGGGATCGAGAATGTCGGGATCAACGAAGTGATCGCACGCTCCGGCGTGGCCCGGATGTCCCTTTACTACCACTTCAAGTCGAAGGACGATCTCATTCTGGCCGTCCTGGACCACGCCGCGGAGATCCGGCTCAAGGGCCTTGCGGAATCGGTCGGGGAGGGGAAGGATCCGAAGTCCCGTCTTCTGGGGGCCTTCCGGTCGCTCAAGGGGATTGTCGAGGCCGAAAGCTTCCGGGGATGCGCCTTCATCAACGCTGCCACGGAAAGGGCCGACCCGGGGGATCCGATTCACGGGAGGGTGGCCCGGTACAAAAGGGGACTTCGGGAGCTTTTCGCCTCATTGGCGACCGAGGCGTGCGCCGCTCAGCCGGATCTTCTCGCCTGGCAGCTGCTCATCCTCTGGGACGGAGCCGTGACCGAAGCCTACATCCAGCAACGTCCGGATCTCGTCGATGCCGCCGTCTCCGCCGCCGACACGCTGATTCGCTCTTCGCTCCCCCAGGCCGGGTCCGGCCGATGAAAAATCGCGCCGTTTTCCTGCCGGCCATCCTCATCGGCCTGGGCACCGCCGTCTCCCTGGGATTCTCCCGCTTCGACTACGCCCTGATCCTTCCGTCCATGATGGAACGTCTGGGGTGGAGCTACAGCGAAGCCGGATGGCTCAATACGGCCAATGTGATCGGCTATCTGGCGGGCGCCGCCGGGACGGGACGCGTCATCGGGCGGGTTCCGTCCCGGGCCCTTTTCTCGGGGGGACTCCTCCTGACCTCGATTTCCGTTCTGGCATCGGGACTCGTCGCCTCCTATCCGCTTCTCTTTCTTCTGCGCCTTGCGGCCGGGATCTTCGCAGCTCTGTCGTTCATCGGCGGAAGCGTTCTTGCGTCCGGGATGTTCCCCAGGGATGCCCGTCGGAGCGGAATTGCCATTTCCCTCTATACCGGCGGTGGGGGAGTCGGGATCCTGCTGTCCGGACTCTTTCTTCCGGCCCTGTTCGCGAAATACGGGCCGGCCTTCTGGCCTCGGGCCTGGGTGATGCTCGGAGCGGCGAGTCTTCTGTTTGCCGGACTTTCCACCTTCGCTTCGAGAACCCCGGTGACGGACGCGGGGAGTGCAGAAGACGCTCCTTCCTGGACCCCTCGCTCCTTCCTTCCGGCCCTTGCAGGGTATTTTCTTTTCGGGGCGGGGTATCTCATCTACATGACTTTTTTCGTCAAATGGGTCGAAAACCATGGATATGCTCCCGGCATGATCGCGCTCGTCTGGGGAATCCTGGGACTCTCCGTGATCCTGTCTCCCCTTTTCTGGAATCGGATGCTGTACCGGCATCCCGGGGGCCGGTCGATGGGATTGGCGATGGGAATGGCCTCGCTGGGAGCCCTGATTCCTCTCCTTTCCTCCTCCCTTCCGGTCATCCTTCTCTCCGGTCTCGTCTTCGGATCCGCTTTCCTGAACGTCCCGGCGGCTGTCACCGCCATGCTTCGGAGCTCCCTTCCCCGTTCCTCATGGGGACCGTCGATCACGTTTTTCACGGTGGTCTTCGCCCTGGGTCAAATCGCCGGGCCGGTCTTGGGGGGGTGGGTTGCCGACCGCTCCGGGACTCTTTCCTCCGGCCTGACGGTCTCGTTTCTGGCCCTGGCGCTGGGGGCCCTGGCTTCGTTTTTTCAGAAAGTGTCGATTCTAGAGATCCAAGTTCATCAACCTTCAGAGAAGGAGTAGACGATCATGGGAGTTCGTATCGGAATCAACGGCTTCGGGAGGATCGGGCGGCTGACCTACCGGGCCATGCTGGAACGGTGTCCGACCTGCGCGTCGGGGAATATCGAGGTAGTCGCGGTCAACGATCTGACCGATCCGGAGCATCTC
>DAHWGX010000044.1 GCA_027335985.1 Nitrospirota bacterium
TGATTCGGCAGGAGTCAAGGATGTCACGGCAGAAAAGCCGGCGGAGACGAAGGAGGCGGTGGAGCTGACCGCAGGGGACCGCCAGAAGGTCGTGACCCCCGAATACATGTTCTTCGAAGCCCCCCGGGAACGGGCCTTCATTACCGGCTCGGAAGCGGCGAAGGAAGCCATCCGCCGTTCCAATGTCGATGTCGCCATCTCCTACCCCATCACCCCCCAGAGCGAAACCATGCAGCAGGTCGGCTCCCTCTGGGCCGAAGGATATGTCAAGGAATACTACCGCGGAGAAGAGGAGATCGGGGTGATGTCCGCGATCGCCGGCTCTTCCCGTGCGGGAGCGCGCTCCATGACCGCCACGGCTGGTCCGGGCCTCATGAGAGGAATGGAAGTGATCGCCTCGTGGCCGGGCGGACGTATTCCGGCAGTCCTCCTCATCATGTGCCGGGTCGTGAACGCCCCCCTGGCCATCCAGCCGGACAACGTGGAACTCGCCTATCTCCTGAACTGCGGAATCATTCTCTTCCATGGAGAGAATCAGCAGGACTTCTTCGACTACACCATGAAGGCCTTCATCATTTCGGAGCGCCCCGAGATCACGCTTCCGGTGGCGGTGGCCGTCGACGGATTCTTCGTGACCCATGCCCGTGGCTATGTCAGCATCCCTTCGAAGGACATCAAGCTTCCTCCGAGGGATCCCTACGCGGAGGCCGTTCCGGCAATGGACAATGAAAATCCACCGGCCAGGCTCTCGCGCGATGCCCCCATCCAGAAGAGCAACTTCATCAGCTATCAGGTCCATGCCTCCTGGCAGCAGGAGGTCTGGGCGGCGAATGAACGGGCCAGACGGTACATCAACAAGTACATGGGAGGATTGATCGAGGTCGTGAACCCCGACGCGGAGATCATGCTCATCGCCTCGGGAAGCGCCGTCTCCCAGTCCCGCGAAGCCGTCCGTCAGGCGGAGGAGGAGCACAACACCAAAGTCGGGCTCATCAAGGTCCGCTCCATCCGCCCATTTCCGACCCCCGAACTTCGCGCAGCCTGCAAACACGCGAAGCGGATCATCGTTCCGGAATTCAACTACATGGGATGGCTTCACCGCGAGATCGTGACAGCCCTTTACGGCCACAGCAAGGCGGAAATCGTGCCCGGCCCCAGAGTGTACGGCGGCATGTCGATGCCCACGGAGATGATTCTCCAGACGATCTTCCCCGAAAAGAAATTTGTGTTCTGAGGAGACGAACGGCTTCGCCTCCTGCCAGCAGGAGGAGTTTCAGAATCAATCGACGGAAACAATTGACGAATAACAAAGAATATATTGGAGCCCGCCATGAGCGTTAAAAATATCTCGATCACTCCCGGATGGGAAAAGTACATGACCAAGGAGTACCTGGATCTCGTTGAACGCGGTCCTTACGGGAAACAGAAAAAAGTGTCGGAGATGGGCTCCTTCAAGGAAGTCCTCGAAGAGCATCCCATGTGCGCCGGCTGCGCAATGACTCTCTTTATCCGGCTGACCATGGTCGGACTCCCCAATCCTGAACACACCGTTCTGATCGGAACGGCCGGCTGCGGCCGGCTGGCACTGACCCAGACCTCCATTCCCTTCATCTATGGAAACTACGGCGACACCAATGCTGTGGCCTCCGGATTGAAGCGCGGCCTCGAGGTCCGGTTCAAGGATCAGGCCAAGGATGTGGTGGTCATGGCGGGCGACGGAGGACTGGCCGATATCGGATTCAGCGCCGTCATGCATTCCTGGTTCCGCAAGGAGCGCTTCACGACCATCATGCTGGACAACGAGGTCTACGGGAACACCGGTGGACAGGAAAGCGGCATGACCGAGAGGGGTGCCCTTCTCAAGATGGCCCCCAAGGGCAAAATGTTTGAAAAGATGGACATGATCGGCTTGGCCCAGACCTCCGGGGTTGCCTACATCGCCCGGCTCACCCCCACCAATCCGACCCGGGTCGCCTCCGTCGTCCGCAAGGCCGTCATGATCGCCCGCGAAGTGGGACCGACCTTCATTCAGGCCTACACCTCCTGCAACATCGAGTATGCCATCCCGACACCCAAGGTGCTCGATGATGCCCGGGATATCGAAGCCAAGCGCTACGGGTTCATGGAGATCATCTCCGATGAGGCCAAGGCCTACCTCGACTCCATCGACACGGCGAAAAAGGCAAAGAAGTAAGGGTCGCATCAATCGGACGGGTCCGGCTCACGGACCCGTCAACCAAGGAGAGAATCGCATGCTCAAGCGGTACAACATTCGAATGGCGGGAATTGGAGGACAGGGCGTCGTCACGGCCTCCCACATCCTGAGCAACGGAATGGTCATCAGCGGGGGAGAGAGCACCCTGGTGCCCTTCTTCGGATCAGAGAAACGCATGGCCCCGGTCGAATCGTACGTCCGGATCGCCATCGACAAGATCTATGAAATCGGGGAAATCATCTATCCCAACGTCATCATGATTTTCCATCCCCAGGTGATCACCCATGGAAAATCCTATACGATGCCTTTTTACTCCGGGCTCAAGCCAAACGGCGTCGTGCTGATCAACTCAGACACCCCTATCGCCCTTCAGCCTGACGAGGTCCGGGAACTCGAGGAGCGGGATGCCCGCATCCATTATCTTCCGGCTACCACCATGGCCCGCGAAATTGGCGGAACCGACCTGGCGACCAACATGGCGATGGTCGGGGCAATCGCCTCCATTCTGGGGATTCCCGATATGGCCTCTCTCGAACAGTCAGTGCGGGAGCGGTTCCTCGGAAAGGGTTTCGTCGTCTCCGGCGGCACGGCGGCCCTCGACAACGTGATCGAAAAGAAGTTCGCAAAGAAGGAGCAGCTGCTCAAGAGCAACATGGCCGTGATCGCAGGCGCCTACCAGTATGCGCAGGAGCACGGGTGGGCAGCCAAACCTCAAAAGGCCTCGGTCTGATCTAACCCATAAGGAGTGGACCCTTGTACTTAGTCGCACATATCGATCAAGCCATCTGCAGCGAGACAGCCTGCCGGCTATGCACACAGTATTGCCCCGAGGCCAACACCATCCTCTACGACAATGCCGCCAAGACGGCCTTTGTGGCGGTCGATCGCTGTAAAGGTTGCGAGATCTGCGTCGGAATCTGCGACGATTTGGCAAAGCATAAAGCCATCAAGATGATCATGATCACCGATCTCAAGTCCCCCTTCGAACTCTCCAAAGAAGGATTCCGTCCGGAAAAATGGGATGGGACTCATCCCTGACCGCTTCGACGTCACCCATAGGGCGAACGCATTTTGTGGACTCTCAGGAAAGGAAGACCTTTTTGGTCTTCCTTTCTTTTTTGTGACGACACACCAACCCGGTCGTATCAGACGTTCCCTGCCACGGGGCAATCCAAAGGATCAAGAACCATGGGACAAGGGTTCCGTATTTTGACATCCCTTAAAGGGAGCATCTCCTTTTTCCTCGCAGCGATTCTTGTTGCCGTCCCTGCGTTCGCCCGGGCCCAGACCCCTTCCCTCGAAGGAAACGGAGGGTGGATCGGGCCCGATGGAATGGAACACCCCCCGGACCTGGCCGGAAAGGTCGTCCTTTACGATTTTTGGGACTATACCTGCATCAACTGCATCCGGACCTTCCCCCATCTGAACGCGCTTTACGAAAAATACCGAAGACAGGGTCTGGTCGTCGTGGCGATTCATGCTCCGGAGTTTTCCTTTGCGGCCGAACCGAAACGGGTCGAAAACGCCATTCGCCTCTATGGAATTCGCTTTCCTGTGGTCATGGACAAAGATCAAAGACTCTGGAACCGCTTTCACAACCATTATTGGCCGGCGGACTACCTCTACGACAGGAAGGGACATCTCGTCTACCATGCCTTTGGGGAGGGAGGATACGATCTCCTCGAGGACCAGATCCGTCTGGCCCTCCATCTCTCCTCCAGGAACGGCGGCCAGGATGGCGCGGACTTTCCTGGAACCCTGACTCCAGAGCTCTATGCCGGAACAAACCGGGGACGTCTTGGAAACCCCACCGGCTATCACTCCGAAGGGGCGGCGCTTTATGCCGGCCATTCGCCTCCTCCATCTCTCATCACCCTCCAGGGCCCCTGGCGGACACAACCGGACCGGATCGTTTCCCGACGCCCCCAGTCGGGACAGACCTCATCGCTGACCGTCATTTACCATGGAACTGGAGTCAATGCCGTCCTGAAACGAGCCGTTCGAAAACGCTCTCTTCCTGTCCTGGTCTTTCTCGACGGACATTCGCTCCCGAAACATTTTTTCGGCAAGGACATCCGGACGGTTTCCCCCAAACAGACGGGAATCCTTCTCAAGGAGGCCCGCATGTACTCCCTCGTCTCGGGAGACCCCTACGGCGAACATCGCCTGGATCTGGTTTTCCCGGACCGGGGAGCGGCCCTCTATACGCTGACCTTCAACCCCTGAGGAGATTGACGTTTGGTGCCCGAATCCCCCGACTCATCCGAAAGCTATGAGGTCCTCACTCTGCTCTGCAGCCCGGACGATTCTCCGGCCCTCGAGCATTGGATTGCAAAGAGCTGCCAGATTCCCGTTCTGGTTCAGGAGGAGGATCCCTGCCGAATCTCCTTTACACCTCCCTCTGCCACCCCCCTGGAGCGTCTCCTGCTGGAGGAGGCGCTTCGGTCCATGGGCGCGTGGGACCTGCAAAGCGACTCCTACGAAAAGCGGGACTGGCAGGAGCTCTGGAAAGAACAGGGTTTCAAGCGCTTCACGGTTGGAGGCACCCTGACGGTGGTCCCGGCCTGGGATCCGGATCCGGTCGATGAACCATCCATCAGGATCGATCCGCAGCTGGCCTTTGGGACAGGGTGGCACGAGACGACCCACTGCTGTCTCGAACGGATTCTCGAAAAGAACGCAGGGACGGGTGGTACGGGACGAGTGCTGGACTTCGGAGCCGGCACCGGCATTCTGGGGATTGCGTCTCTCCGGGTCGACCCCCGGGCGACCCTTCTTGCCATCGACAACGATCCCTACGCCGTCGAGGCCACGGAAGAAAACGTGCGTCTGAACGGAATGGAGGGGCGCGGGACGGTCATCGAGGGAGATGGACGGATCATCTCCGGATCGAAGAACCCTCCGGATCATTTCGACCTTGTTGTTGCCAACGTCACGGGGGCTGTCCTGGTCGGGATGGCCGCGATTCTCTGGGAACGGGTGTCTCCGGGCGGATGGCTTGTGTGCTCGGGAGTGTCCATGGAGGAATCTTCCCAGGTGGAGGACTCCCTCAGGGGTTTGGGGGCTCCCTTCAATGTCTATTCCGGCCATCGTTACAATACTTACTGTCTGGTGAAGGAAGAATCCCGTGGGTAGCGAACGGGCGCTCCGGACGCGTCTCTCCCTCAAGAATCCCGTGTGCCTCTCCCTAGACATCCCCGATCCGGCCGAAGGGTTGGCTCTTCTCGAAGAGATAGGACCTCTGGCGGGAATGGTGAAGGTCGGGCCGGTGCCGTTTCTGTCCTATGGGGAGGCGCTCATCCGGAAAGCCGAGCGTCTGGAGATCCCGATTTTTCTGGATCTGAAATGGCATGACATTCCCAATACCGTCCACGACACGATCCGGCATCTCCCCTCATCTGCCATCCGGATGATCACCATCCACGCCCTCGGGGGGCCGTCGATGATCCAGGCCGCCAGACAGGCCTGCGAGGAGTTGGGAGACAATCGTCCTGTCCTGGTGGCGGTGACCGCCCTGACCCACCTGACGGCCGGGGAGCTCCACCTGATCGGATTGCCGACCCGCGAGGAGACGGTGAGGCTTCTGGGCGCGATGGCTCTCGAATCGGGAGCGGACGGTCTCGTCCTGTCTCCGAAGGAACTCCCCCTCGCCCGCTCGCTCTGGGGAAGGGACCCTTACCTGGTGACCCCCGGAATCAGGCCAAGGGAGACGGCCGTCGCCAACGACGACCAGACCAATGCCGCCTCGCCCGGCGAAGCTCTCGGGATGGGCGCCGACCTTCTGGTGGTGGGGCGCCCTATCCTCCGGGCCGAAAACCCGGCAAGGGCCCTCTGCGAGATTCTCGGGAAGCTAAAGGCTTGACCTGAAAAGGTCCGACCCGAAGGTCAGACCTCCTCGACGTTCTTCTCTCCCTTGATCCAGTACCGGTGAAATTCCCCCAGATGTGTCAGAGTACTCATGTCCTTCATTCGGTCGACAAAGAGATGGCCCCGCAGGTGGTCGATCTCGTGCTGCAGGACGACCGCCGGAAATTCTTCCCAGTCCAGGAGGACAGGGTTCCCGTTCCGGTCGAGGGCTTCGAGCCTGACGGCCCGGGACCTCGGGACCTTTCCCCGGAGGTTGTCCAGAGAAAGGCACCCTTCCCAACCCGTCCGCAGCTCCTTCGAGAGGTACTTGAAGACGGGATTGACGAGAACTAGAAGAGGAAAGGGGGGGGCTTCGGGGCTCCGGTCGTCCTCGAGGGACTCGATGACGACGACCTGTTTGGAGACATGCACCTGCGGCGCTGCGAGGCCGAGCCCGTCCTCATCGCGCATGGTTTCGATCATGTCGTCGATGAATCGTTGGAAGTCTGCCGTCTGAATATCCTTTTTCGTGACCGGCTCCGAAATTTTCCTCAGGATGGGATTGCCCATCTTCGCTATTTTAAGCAACGCCATTAAAAATCGACCCCTTTCTGCGCCATGATCCCCTTTTCGAAGGGGTGTTTGATCATCTTCATCTCCGTCACAAGGTCGGCCCTTTCAATAAGGGCCTCGGGGGCATTACGCCCTGTCAGGACCACATGCTGGCCCCGGGGTCTCTCGTCAAGAAAGGACAAGACCTGATCCACATCGATATAATTGTATCGAAGAGCGATATTGATTTCATCAAAGACCACGATGCCATAGCCTCCCGAAAGAGCCTCCGTCCGTGCATAGGCGAAGGCCTGTTGGGCGACCAGACGATCCCGGGCCACGTCCTTTGTCTCCCAGGTGAATCCTTCTCCCATGGGGACGATCGTGATTCTCCCGTCAAACTCCAGGGCGGCTTCCCTCTCCCCGGAATGCATGCGACCCTTCATGAACTGGACCATCAGGGAGGGAATCCGGTAGCCGGCGGCCCGGAAGAGCATGCCTAGGGCGGCGGTCGTCTTTCCTTTCCCGTCTCCTGTGTAGACGATGACAAGACCATGAGGCTCCGCTTCCTTCCCGGCGCTCACGCCTCGGCCTTCCTCAGGCGCGACCCGGTTTCGAGGTCGTACTTGTTCCGGTAGCCCCGGGGGGTGACCATTCTTCCGGAAACCAGACGGGTCTGGGAATTCCCTACAAGGATGGTCGTCAGCATCCCGATGGGATGGGTCAGCATGTTCTCGATGGTCGAAATGACGACCGTCTCTCCCTCTCTCATGGCGCTTTTCACGATGCCCACAGGCGTCTCCGGAGCGCGATGGGCGAGCAGGATCTCTCGGGCCTCCTCGACCTGACGGACCCTCTTCGAAGAGCGCGGATTGTAGAGGGCCACGACAAAATCTGCGGCCGCGGCGGCCTCGAGACGCCTTCTGATGATCTCCCAGGGCGTCAGAAGATCGGAGAGGCTGATCGAGGCAAAATCGTGCATGAGCGGTGCCCCGAGAAGAGAGGCACAGGCAGACAGGGCGGTTATCCCCGGTATCACTTCGACGGCGATTTCGGTTCCTGTCCACCCCTTCTGGTCAAGGACTTCGTAGGCGAGTCCGGCCATCCCGTATATTCCCACATCCCCGCTGCTCACGAGAGTCACCCGCTGGCCGGAGTAGGCCAGCTCCACCGCCTGGGTGGCCCGGTCGATTTCCTCGGTCATTCCCGTTTCAATCACGGTCTTCTGACCGATAAGGTGCCGGACGAGATCGATATAAGTGCGGTATCCGATAATGATGTCGGCGTCCTCGATCGCACGCCGGGCGATCGGCGTCAAGTGGTCCTCCGACCCTGGCCCGAATCCCACCAGGGTCAAGGCCCCCCCCCTCGTTTCCCGGGAAGGGGTGATATAGCTTTTTGTCATTGAGTCCTCATCTCACGGATTGGAGGTTGGCGGTTCAGGCACCCATCGGGCTAGCGCCAGAGTCACATTGCCGGATTTCTTCTTTTCGATCTCGAGAATCGCATGTCCCTTCCAGGGGGGAGGGGACTGCGTCAGAGCGAGGATGGCGGCCGGCTCCGCCACGCTTGGCGTCCCAACAAATTTCTGGACGACCCCCGACGGATTCGGGACATCCACCGCCCCCAGAGCCTCCCGGGAAAAGAAGAAGAGAGGTCTCGAAAAGCGGGAGGCGGTGTCCAGAATCCCCCGTTCGTCGGCCTTCAGGTCGATCGACCCGAATGCCTGGAGGGATTTGGGATGGATTCGGTGGGTTTCGAGAAGAGCGTTCAGGGCCGAGGTGATTTCATCCGGCGAGGTTCCCCGGTTGCACCCGATTCCGACGCCGTAAACCCGGGGTATGAGAGAAATTCCCTCGACACCGGCCGGAAGGGAACGACCGGGAATCAGGCGGGAGATCACGACGGCGGCCCGAACGGACGGAAAGGGGTCGGGGAAGGTATCGGATTTCTGGATGTTCGGCTTGAGGGCTCCCGAAAGGGAGGGAATCGCGAGCCCCTCCAGGTTCATAAATAGAACAGGGTCACCGTCGACGATGGCTGAACTCACCCGCTTGAGCTGGTCGAGGGGGTCGAGCTCGGCTCCGATCTCCTGGGAAATCAGATCCGGTGCCACATTCTGGGTCACATCGGTTCCGGTTGTGACGACAGGGATGGCCCCTGTTGTCCGTGCTACCTCCTGCGCCAGACGATTGGCCCCTCCGAGGTGGCCAGAAAGGACGCTGATGATGAACTTTCCCTGGACGTCTCCGACCAGGACGGCCGGATCGCGTGTCTTGTCGGCGATGAGGGGTCCGATCGACCGGACGACGATTCCCAGCGCCATGATGAAGACAAGACCATCGTAATGGGCAAAGAGATCCGGCAGAAGGTTCTTGAGCACCCCGTCAAAGGGGTGGGCCAGCGGTCGAAGGTCTTCGGGAATGTTCGGAACATACCTGTCCGAGACAAAGAGGTCCGCCCCGCATTCCCGGGCAATTTTTGCCGCCACCACCAGTCCGGGGCGTGTGATCGTCACGACGGCCAGTTTTTTTTCCGGCGAAGGCTGGGTCCCGTTCACTCCCGTCCCCCCTCTCCCGGATGGTCTTCTCCCACCTTCGGGAAAAGGGAAACGATCCAGACGGGGTTCAAGGCCTCGATCCGATGTAGGCCGACGATGGGCTGCCCCCGGCCGACCTGGACATGAAGAATGTCCGGTTCGATCCGGCGGCCTTTTGCCCACGA
The DNA here is from genome assembly GCA_027335985.1 of Nitrospirota bacterium. The sequence goes on from DAHWGX010000044.1 coordinate 9,338, forward strand.
AAGCACCTCGCCCAGGTTCTCGACAGTGGCAAGGTTGCACACGATCCCGGGGGGAGTGTCCGCTCCCCAGCAGACATCGAGGAGATCGGCCATCCTCCCGCCGGAGCCTCCGACAAAGACCCGGTGGGGTCTGGGAAGGTCCCGAAGGGCCTCGGGCGCCTTTCCAAAAACCGGATTCATGCGCAGGGAGAGGTTGAAGGTCCGGATGTTCTCCAGAAGGCAACCGTAGTCCGCCTCGTCCTTTTCGATCGCCCAGACGGAGAGATCCGGCACCAGTCGGGCCGCCTCGATTCCCACGGATCCGGACCCGGCGCCGATGTCCCATAGGATCTGACCGGGCCGCAAGTCAAGTTTCGCTAGGGACAGGACACGGATTTCGGTCTTGGTGATCAGCCCCTTTCGGGGGACTGTGAATCGGAATGCCTCTTCTGGTAGTCCGAAAAGCCGATCGGTCATATGCAGGGGTTCCTGTCTCTATTTAATGTCAACGGTCATGACAACCATGTTCAAGGTCTGAAATTCCTGGGATCTCACTTCTTCGAGATCCTGGGACCGAAAGGACGTCACCTTCTGGCCGGGGAGGCCGATCTTTTCGAGAACGGTCATCTCCTGGATCCCAAATCCCTGGCGGGCCGCCATCTCGATAAGGGAGACCGGCCCACTGGAGCCTCCCGTGTAGAAGATCCATCGCCCGGCGGACAGAACCGGGTCTTCCTTTTTTCCGTGAATGCTCCCGACCCGCACATCCTCCCACGGCTCCCCCAGGAGGGAAAACGCCCGCTGGACCAAGGTGGTGGCCGGATAATACGCGACATACCCATGGTCGATCGCCCGGGACAGCGGGCCCCCGATCCCATGGTAAAGTGGATCGCCTGAAGCCAGAACGACCGCGATTCTTCCTTCAGGTTTTTTTATGAATTCCGTCAGGGTCGAAACGATTTCCAACACGTTGTTCGTGATGGGAAGGATCTGGACGCCGGACGGAAGGCGTCCGGAGAGTGCCTCGGTGTGCCGCCTTCCCCCGCAAAGAATCCCGCAGCGGGAAAGAAGGCCAGCCAAGGGAGGAAAATCCGGTTGGGGGCCCTCCGGTTCCACCCCGACCACGTGGACGAGCCTTTCTTTAATCATCGCCTGTTCCCGCCCGACCGATCAGCTCTCCCCGGAAGTTGGAAAGGAGGATTTCCATCTCGGGGGGATGGGGGGCGATCCGGCACAGGTGGTGCAGGATTTTCCGGCACAGGAGTTCAAAAAATGTGCGGTTCCCCGCCCCCTCGAGGATCTCTCCCACATGGCGGGCCGTATTGGCCTTCAGTATTTCCTGGCAGGTTTCTTCGGACGATCCAGTTTCCCGGGCGAGTTCGACGAGGAAGGCGAGATCCACCTGGGAGCCGGCCGCGTGGGTCTGCGTGACCCCTTTTGCGAGTTTCGAAAACTTGCCGAGAAATCCCGCCATGATGACCCGTCTGATCCCCTTTTTCGCCGCCTGCCGTATGGAAAACCCAGTGAAGTCTCCGATCTGGATGAAGCCTTCGGGGGAGAGCTCGGGATAGAGACGCATCGCAAAGGCTTCGCTCTGCCCCCCTGTGGTCATTACGACCGTGTCGAGGTTCCGGGCCCTGGCCACATCGATCGCCTGGGCGATGCTGGCCCGATAGGCCGCCGTGCTGAAAGGAACGACGATTCCTTTCGTTCCGAGAATGGAAAGCCCCCCTACGATTCCGAGCCGCGCGTTCAACGTCTTTTCGGCACGCGCCACTCCATCGGGGATGGAGATCGTGATCTGGACCCCCGGATTCTTCACGGCCATTTGCGAGATGATTCTCTCCTTCGAAGCAATGAACTCTTCCGCCATGGACTTTCTGGGAACGGGATTGATCGCCGGTTCTCCGACCGGGATGGCCAGGCCGGGTTTCGTGATGGTTCCGACTCCTGTTCCTGCAAAATATTCCACCCGGCCGTCATTGGTCAGGAACACTTCCGTCACGATTTCCGCCCCATGGGTACAGTCCGGATCATCCCCCCCGTCCTTGATGACAGAGGCCATAGCCCAGGGAGATCCCGTCCGGGTTCCGGATTCGTGTCGATTCAGGACAAATTCGGCATTTCGGCCATTCGGAAGGCGGATTTTGACTTTTTCGGACCAAATGCCGCTCACAAGGGCGTCAAGACAGGCTCTGACACCCGCCTGAGCACAGGCTCCCGTTGTAAATCCCGTCCTCACAAGCCGCACCCCCAGACACCACATATTTTTTTCGACATGTTCTGGTAGTCTAACCTGTGTCTCCCCAGATCTTCAATCCGGAACGAACCCGAATTTGACGAGCCATTGATTACTCGGGTCGGCCTTTGCTACACTGTTACGGTTTAACTCTTAAAAAGCGGAGATATCATGGGAAAGACAGACGTCATTTTAAAACAGAAAATCGAAAACCTCGGGAATCCAGGTGATCTGGTCTCCGTCTCTTCCGGTTATGCCAGAAACTTCCTTCTCCCCAAGAATCTCTGCGTTCTCGCAGGCAAAGAGGAACTGGCAGCCCTTGAGGTCCGGAAGGCTCAGATTCGCAAGAAAGCTCAAAAGGAGCACGACACCCTTACGAATCTTTCCCAAACCCTTTCCGAGCTTGTCTTGAGTGTTCCCGTCAAGACCGGTGACAACGGAAAGCTTTTCGGTTCGGTGACCACGATGCATCTTTCCGAACTTCTCGCCAAGAAAGACATCACGATCGACAAGAAACAGCTCCACATTGAATCTCCCATTCGCGAGCTCGGAGAATATTCTGTTTCCGTCTCACTTGGACACGCCATTCAGGCCTCCCTGAAGATCGAGGTCGTCTCCGAATAGGTCGACAACACCCAGCGATTCATATTCCGGAGAGGGTTTTTTCACCCCTCTTCCCTTACCAGCCTGAGGAGAACATATGTCACTGACTTTCAACCCCAGCAACTTACGCCGTACGAGAACCCATGGGTTCCGCAAGCGGATGGCCACGACAGCCGGCAAAAAAGTTCTTAAAAAGAGACGGGCCAAAGGACGCTATCGCCTTACAGTTTGACAAGGGTTCCCCCATTGAAGGCGGTTCCCCTCACCCGGTTTCAGATCCAGTCTCTTATCGACTCACCGGGAATAAAGTTCGTCTGTCCTTCCTTTGTACTTCTTTGTCGACTTTCCCCCGACCAACGGCTCAGCATTCTCGTAGGGAAAAAACTCGGCAAGGCCGTCTACAGAAACAGAATCAGGCGACGTCTGAGAGAATCTTTTCGCCACACGACGGGCTTCCCGACTGGAGAATACGCTCTCATGGGACGGTCCCCATCCCGGACCGTTCCTTTCGCGACTCTTCTGGAACAGATGGGTGACGCCTGCAGGACCCTTAACAGGATGAAGGCCTGACGATGCAAACCGTGATTCGTTTTTATCAGAGGTTTGTTTCTCCCTTCCTCCCGCCATCCTGTCGTTTTCATCCGTCCTGTTCCGAATATTCGAGATTGGCCTTCCAAAAATATCCTTTTTCGAAGGCCTTTCTGAAATCCATCTTCCGGATCCTTCGTTGCCACCCGTTTCATCCCGGCGGGATTGATTACCCCTGACCCCGACCCCTGTCCATGACGGGGTCCCCTTAAAGTGAAAGTGGAATTTTCGATGCTCAAAAGAATGCTGCCGCTGATCGCCATCGTTCTGGGTTTCAATTTCCTCCTCTATTATTACTTTTCCACCCACAAGCCCGCACCCCAGACGTCTCCTTCCGGAAAAGGGATCATATCCTCCAAGCTCATTTCCATCCCGATGCTGAACGATCCCGAGAGCGACCTTCTCGTCCTTTCGTCACCGGACCTCAAGCTTTCCTTTTCTAAAAAGTCTGGAACAATGACCTCCTGGTCCCTCCCCGGATATCTCGAGGCTGACCGGAAAACTCCCGTCAACCTCCTTATGTCCAAACCCGGGTTTGTCGGCGGCGGAGTCGTCGTCAGAGACAAAAATGGACTTATTCCCTTGACGCTCGAATCCCAGACCGTCAACGGGGCCGCCCCGTCATCAAATATTATTCCCGTCTCTGCGAAAAACACCCTTCTCCAAGAAAATTATATCTACAATGGCCACTCTGTGACCCTTGCCTACACCATTCCGGCCAAGGGATTTCGCGTTTCGGTTCATATCTCGAACCCGGACAAACTCCCTCTTGTCTTTCTTCCGGGACTGGATTTCGGAATGACCGACGAAGCCCAGTCCTACGGGACCGAATTCCAGGGCCCCATTTATGGGAACGCCGCCGGAAAACTCAGCGAATTCAAGAAGGATCAGGCCGAATCCTTCAGCCCGGGACTTTTATCCTGGGTGGGGAATGAAACTAAATATTTCATAGGCTTCATTTCCCTCTCCGGACTTTCGGCCACCACCGAAATCATCAAGGACAAATCCTCCTCCCTCATCCGCCTCGATCTTCCTCCGGGGGATGCGACTTTCTCCATCACGGGCAGCCCCAAACGATACACCCTTCTTAAAAATGCCGACCCGGGCCTTATCGATACCGTCGACTTCGGATGGTTTCTTTTTGGCAGGATCTACCTTGTAAGTTTCCTCGCGAAGTTTCTTTTCCTGATCCTTTCGAATCTTTATGCCCATATGGCCAATTACGGATTTGCCATCATCATTCTGACCCTTTTCATCAAACTCCTTTTTTCGCCGCTTACCTACCTGTCCTACCGCTCCATGTTCCAGATGCAGCAGCTTCAGCCCGAGATCAAAAAACTGCAGGCCAAATTCAAGGACGATCGCCAACAACTCAACGCCGCCATGATGGAGCTATACAAAGAACGCCGCATCAACCCGCTGGGGGGGTGCCTTCCCGTTCTCGTCCAGATTCCCGTTTTCGTGGCCCTCTATAACATTCTCAACAACACCGTCGAACTTCGACAAGCTCCTTTTCTTCTCTGGATTCACGACCTGTCCCAGAAAGATCCCTATTATATTTTTCCTGTCATCATGGGAATTTCCATGATCATACAGACCCGGCTGACTCCATCGACACCAGATCCCATGCAAAAGCGGATCATGATGTTTATGCCAGTCGTCATGACATTTTTCTTTCTGAATTTTCCTTCCGGTCTGGTCCTTTACTGGATCGTCAATAATGTTTTGACAATCGGACAGCAATATTTCACCATGCGCTACCTATTCAAGACCTCCCAGCCGCGCTAGGATCGGTCTCGGTGACACCACATGGAACCAATCGTCGCTCCCGTCACTGTCCTTGTTTCCCAACCGGTCGGTATTCTTCGTCTTTCCGGAGACAACCTCTCCGACCGGATCAAGCCACTCTTTCCCTCTCTTCCCTCTACACTCGAACACCGTCGCATCTACCGGGCAACGGCCATCGAGAGGGGATCGCCTGTCGACGATTGCCTCCTTCTTTTTTTTAAGGCCCCCCAGTCCTTTACCGGCGAAGATCTCGTCGAAATCCAAGCCCATGGAAACCCGCACAACATCCGGCATCTTCTCGCACTCCTTCATGGCCTCGGGATCCGGCTTGCCAGGCCAGGGGAATTTTCCCTTCGGGCCTATCAGAACAGAAAAATCTCCCTTCTGAAAGCCGAATCCCTCCACCGCATGATTTTGGCCCCCTCCTATGCCGAATTTCAGGTGGCCCACCATCACTACACCTCTTCGGAGAACCACCCACTTTATGGGATTCGTGACGATTTTCTCAATCTCCTTGCCCTCTTTTTCACCCTTCTCGACCATCCGGAAGAAGAAGAGGAGGCGCTTTCGAATCTCTCCCCCCATGTTCTCCAGGACCGCATTCAGACATTGGAGCGATCCATCTCAGAGGTCATCAACCGGACCGCCAAAGCGAAGAAACCCTTCAACGGCTTCACCGTCTTGATCGCTGGCCATCCGAATTCGGGGAAATCCTCTCTTTTCAACCGGATCCTCAAGGACAACCGGGCTATCGTCTCCCCTCTTCCCGGAACCACCCGAGATCTTCTGGAGGGGCGCCTCTCCTTTCCCTTCGGGGATCTCGTCCTTCTCGACTCCGCAGGGCTCCGCCCCTCAGAGGACGGAATCGAGCAGGAAGGAATCCGGAGGGCCCGGAGATCCTTATCCCGCGTGGACTGCGTTCTCTGGATCGCCTGCCCGGATTTTCCGGCTCCCCCCGACTTCCTTCCCTCTCAGAAAGGAATTCCCTTCTTCCTTCTCTGGAACAAGGTCGACCTGACGACTCCCTCCGACCCCTCCCGTTACGATCATCTCGTATCGGCGCGAACCCGAAGGGGTCTTCCCTCCCTTTGTGAACGTCTCAGCAGGCTGGCCGAAACCTATTATTCCTCATCCCTTCCTGGATCCTCCTCCCTCGACTCCGATCGACAGATCAAGACTCTTCGACGCCTCCGTTTGTCGATTCGTCGTTCGCGATCCTTTCTTGAGTCGGGAAGGATCGACTTGGCCCTGTCCGCTCTTGAAGAGGGGCGTCGGGTGTTGGATGATGGGGTGGGCGCCATACCTGCCTCCGATATTTATGATCGTGTCTTCAACCTTTTCTGTCTGGGAAAATAACCTCATGGGTCAGACTACAGCAACAATATTTGATGTTCTTGTCGTAGGAGGCGGGCACGCCGGGATCGAAGCCGCCTACGCCGCTGCACGAATGGGTCAGCGTACCCTTCTTGTCACGATGCATCTCGATCTGATCGGGCAAATGTCCTGCAATCCCTCGGTTGGAGGGATCGGCAAAGGCCACCTCGTTCGGGAGATCGATGCCATGGGGGGCGCCATGGGGGAATTGGCCGACCGGTCGGGAATTCAGTTCAAGATGCTCAATACCCGGAAGGGAGCCGCCGTTCAAGCCATTCGCGCTCAATGCGACAGGTCTCGTTACCGCGTCGAAGCCCGAAAGCTCCTCGACAGCCAACCCTCCCTCTTTCTGCGTCAGGGGGAAACCGTCGATCTCGGAATCGTCAACGGACAAATCGACCATATCGTTCTTCAGGATGGCTCCCGGATCCATGGCCGTTCGATTGTCCTTACCACAGGGACATTCCTGAACGGCCGTCTACATGTGGGCCTCGATGCAACCTCCGGTGGCCGGGGGGGGGAGCGCGCAACAACAGGGCTCTCCTCCGTTCTTTCCGACAAATGCGGCCTCTCCCTTGGCCGCATGAAGACAGGGACGCCTCCACGCCTGCTTGGGCGATCCATCGCCTTTGAACGCATGGTCCCCCAACCAGGCGACAATCCCGTTCCATTCTTTTCCCTTTTTTCTCCGCCGAATACCCTTTTTTACGGAGGACCGCAAAAGCCCTGCTTTCTGACATCGACCACCGATAGAACCCGGGAGGTCATCGAGGAAAACCTCGACCGATCCCCCCTTTACAGCGGGAAAATTCACGGCATCGGCCCCCGCTACTGCCCCTCCATCGAAGACAAGATCGTCAAGTTCCCCCAACGCGCGACCCACCATATCTTTGTCGAACCTGAAGGGATTGACGTCGACGAATACTATCCCAATGGAATCTCTACGAGCCTGCCCCTGGATGTCCAGGAAAAGATCGTCTCCTCCATTCCCGGTCTCGAGCAGGCCGTGATCCTGCGACCGGGATATGCCGTCGAATATGATTTCGTCTTCCCGGACCAGCTGGATCATACCCTTCGGACCAAAACCCTATCAAATCTTTTTCTTGCCGGGCAGATCAATGGAACAACCGGTTATGAGGAAGCCGCCGGCCAGGGTCTTGTCGCCGGCATCAATGCCGCTTTGCTGGCCTCCGGGCGGCCATCCTGGGCTCCGGACCGGCAGAGCTCCTACTTGGGGGTCATGGTCGACGATCTGGTTACACACAGCGTGGACGAGCCTTACCGGATGTTTACCAGCCGTGCTGAAAACCGACTTTACATCCGGAACGACAATGCCGCAGATCGCCTTTCGCCCCAGGCTCTTCTTCTTGGCCTCCTCCCTCCACAGAAAGCGGAGGAATATTCCCGAAGGGACTCTTTTCACCGGCAGCTCAGGGCTGCCCTTTCATCAACCCGGAAGGAGGGGAAATCCCTCCTCGACCTCCTTCGCTCTCCGGACTACTCCCTGGCTTTGCTGATCGGCGAAGCGCTTCCCGACCATTTTTCCCATGTCCCGCCTTCCTGGCTCTCCTCCCTGGAGCAGGAGGTCAAATATGACGGGTATGTCAAAATTTCCAACGATCGCTGGAACAGGATGGATGATCTTCCGATCCCCCCGGAGATCCTCGAACTGCAATTGCCTGGCATTTCGCGGGAAGTTCATCATCGCCTCAAGAAGGAACGGCCCTCCCGACTTTCGGAGGCCCAATCTCTCAGGGGGATAACCCCGGGATCGATCGACCTTCTCCGGATATCCATCCTCAAGTTTCAGCACAAAAACAGGTCATGATTTTCACACTCGAGTATGGAAGGATCACGCTTCCCGCCCCCATACGTGAACAGCTTGATCTTTATGCCACGCTCCTTCTGGAATGGAATCAAAAAATTCGACTGACGGGTTACAGCACCCTGACGGAGATCCGACAGAATCTCATTCTGGACTCCCTTCTCGCCTTTGAACTTTTACGCGACCGCCTCCCGGACGAGGTCATCGACTTCGGATCCGGGAACGGAACTCCCGGATTGATCTTTGCGCTCCTGGCCCCCTCCCGCTCCTTCATACTCCTGGAGCGAACGGCGAAGAAGCGTTTTTTCATTGAATATGCCGCCTCCCGGCTCGGGGCTTCCAACGTTCGGATACTGCCTTCTCTGACAAACCCGATTGCATCCCCTTTCATACTCATGAAGGCCATTACTCTGGACGATCTTTATACCGATCCTTTCATCAGGAAAAACGCCTCCCCTCCCTGCACACTCTTTCGGTTTGGAAATGATTCTCATCCTGCTTGCATTCCTGTTTCCTCTTATGCCATAACAGGGTGCGTCGATTCATGGGGGAAACCAAAGACAATCTCCCTCACGGAGTCCATTTTTCAAGGCTAATCCCCGAATGTTCCACGTGGAACATTTTCATGGAGAACCCAATGACACGAATCGTGGCGATCGCGAATCAAAAAGGTGGGGTCGGAAAAACGACGACAACGATCAATCTCGCCGCCTCCCTGGCTGTCGAGGAAAAAAAAATACTGGTGATCGATCTTGATCCCCAGTCAAACACCTCAAGCGGCATGGGGGTCCTGGCCGGAACGCCTCCACGGTCCTCTTATGAACTCATTTCCGGAAAACATCCTTTCCGGGAATTGGTCCAGCAAACTGACCTCCCCTTTCTCAGCGCAATCCCATGTTCGGTTGCCATGGCCGGATTCGAACCGGAAGCTGCCACCATCGATGCGACAATCCGCCATCGACTCCTGAAAGAATCTCTTTCTGAAACGGATATCTCGTCATTTGAGTACATCCTTCTCGACTGCCCTCCATCACTGGGTTTTATAACCCTGAATGCCCTGGTAGCAGCCCATTCCGTTCTCATTCCTGTTCAATGCGAGTATTTCGCTCTTGAGGGATTGGGTCAGCTCATGAAAACGATGGAGCGGGTCAAACAACGATGGAACGAAACGCTCTCCATCGAGGGAATTCTGCCGACGATGTTCGACAAGAGAAACAGACTCAGCTCCTCCGTTCTGGACGAACTCCGAAAGCATTTTCCAAAGGATGTCTTTTCGAGCACGATACCCCGTAATGTCACTCTGGGGGAAGCTCCCAGCCACGGAAAACCGGCAATCCTCTACGATGTGATGTCAAAAGGGGCCCAATCCTACATGAGTCTTGCGAAGGAGATACTCGCCTATGGCTAAGATCAGTCTGGGACGCGGAATTGATTCCTTGTATGGAGAAGAGCCTCGAGAGGAGCCCTCGTCTTCAATTCCAGTGGCTTCAGTCCATCCCAACCCCTACCAGCCCAGAAAGTCTTTTGCCTCGGAGGCGCTGGAGGAACTGGCGTCCTCGATGAAGCGCCACGGCCTATTGCACCCCGTAATGGTCATGAAAAAAGGGAACGGATATACCCTTGTTTCAGGTGAAAGACGACTCAGAGCCGCCGAATCCCTGGGGTGGTCCGAAATCCCGGCGATCGTCAAGAACTTCACCGACCAGGACCTCCTTGAAATCGCCCTCGTCGAAAACCTCAAAAGGAGCGACCTCAACCCGGTCGAAATTGCGACGGGACTCAGGCGTCTCTCCGAAGAATTTCAATGGACACAGGAAAATCTCTCGGAATATATCGGATTCAAGAGATCAACGGTGGCCAACTATCTCCGGATCCTGGACCTTCAGACGGAGGTCCTTTCGGCCGTAGCCATGGGGGAGGTGACCTTTGGCCATGCCAAGATCCTCTCTCCTCTCCCCCCGGAGGACCAGGTCCGTTGGATGAAAGAAATCATCGCCAAGGATCTCTCGATCAGGGCCCTGGAGGATCGCCTCGCGCGAATACAGAAGAAACGCCCTGAAACGACGGACGAATCGATGCTGGTCTGGATCCGGGAGAACAGTCAGTCCCTGGAGCGCTCCATCCCGTGCCGTGCCCGTATCACAAAACAAAAAAAAGGGTGGAAGGTCGAGCTCAGTTTTAATAAGATGGAGGGACTCGAAGCCATGATCACCCGCCTCGCGGACAACGCAGATGAAAAACAGGAAGGATCTCTGGATGAGAAGTAGCGGTCAGGACGGCTCCAAAGGAAACATCATCGCCTTCCTCGGGAAAGAAACACTCTTCCGGGGGTACCTCCAGTTCGAGGGAACCGTCCGAATCGATGGTGTTCTCGAGGGAGAGATCCATTCGGAAAACACACTGATCATCGGGGATGGAGCCACGATCACCGGAACGATCAATGTGGGGAAGGTGGTTTGCGGTGGAACAGTCTCCGGAAAGATCACGGCAACCGAATCGATCCAGTTCGTAAAACCGTCGAATATCCGGGGAGAAATAAAAACGCCCGCCCTGGTCATCGAGGAGGGGGTCATTTTCAACGGACAGTGCGAGATGGACACCGGAGTCCGGAAAGAACCGGAGGGTACAGGGAAAGGTGAATAAGAAGAAGGCCCTGGTCGGGCTGAGCGGTGGAATCGATTCCGCCGTCTGTGCATGGCTCCTGAAAAATGAGGGCTATGAGGTCTTGGGCGTTGTTTTGAAGCTCTGGGAGGATGAAACAGGACTCGATCGACCCTGGACTGAAAGAACCTGCTGCCATGTTCCCATGGTCCAGTATTTATGCGACCGGATTCTTGAAATCCCTCTTGAAATAAGGGAATCGGCGCAGGCCTTTCAGGAAAAAGTCGTCACACCGTTCAAAGATGGATACGCCTCCGGGCAAACTCCAAACCCCTGCACATCCTGCAATGCCGACATCAAAATCAGGACTCTCCTCGACATCGCCCGCGAAACAGGAATCCCGGCCATCGCCACCGGCCACTATGCCGCCTGGAGCTATTCGGAGGATTTCCAGCGCTTCGGTCTCAAAATGAGCCCGGACAGACAGAAGGACCAATCCTATTTCCTTTCACGAACGGAAGGGATCACCCCGGACAATTTTCTGCTCCCACTGGGAGAAAAAACAAAGAATGAGGTCAGAAATCTCGCGATGAAGGCCGGTTTTCCTGTTTCCGGAATGCTGGAGAACCAGGAGGCTTGCTTTGTATCGGAAAAAAGGGTCTCGGAATACCTCGATCCTCGTAAACCGTTCGACCCGGACAGCGATTCGTGGACGGCCGTCACCCCAGCCGGAAAGGTCCTTGGATCCCTAAGGACGGGAGTCGGTCTCACCAGGGGACAACGAAGGGGTCACGGAATCGCGGGAGGGGAACGCCTGTATATCCTCTCCGTAAATCCTGTAAAGAAAGAGGTCCTCATGGGATCAAGAAAGGACCTCCTGAGGCGGACATTCGAAATCGACGACCCACAGGGGGTCGTGGCCGCAGCGACCCTGGAGACCGCTCCTCCGCTTTTCGTCCGTTTCCGGTCGACCATGGGTCTTGTTCCCTGCAAACCTCACCCTCTCGACTCTGCAACATTTTCCCTCGACGAACCCCACGATGGTATCGTCTCCGGACAGATCGCCGCATTTTATGACAGGACCGGCATTTTGATCGGTTCAGGCCGCCTTGTCTGAATACACCAGACACACTTCCATCCCGAGACCCGCATGACTGAAAGATTCAGGGAACTCCTCTTCCTCGATGTGGAAACGACCGGTTTACTCATGCAACCATCATCACGGATCGTCGAAATCAGCATTTCGGCATGGTCCGGGAAGGGTCTTGGCCGACGCCATACCTCCCTGATCAATCCCCAGGAACCGATCCCTCCCCTTTACACAGACATTCATGGGATCGATGACGCCATGGTTCGCGAAGCGCCAACCTTCTCCGAGTACTGGAGGGAGATGCGGGATTTCTTCAGGGAAAAAACCGTGGTCGCCCACAATCTATCCTTCGATATGGGGATGATGAACAGGGAAATAATGAGACTCGAGCAGCCCCCTCTGGGGAATCCCGGGATCGACACCGTCCCGGTCCTCAAGAAGCTTCTTCCGAACCAGAAGAGCCACAAGCTTCGCAACCTCGCCTCGGCATTGGGCGTTCGTCATCAGAACGTGCACCGGGCGGAGGACGACGTCATGGCCCTCGAGGAGGTTCTGGCGATCGCCATGCAAAAGCCTATCGAAATTCTTACGGAAAGCACGGGCGTCGACCTTGCCCTCTGGGGCGGGCTGGCTTCGCACCGGTATTTCAGGGACAGCCTCTGGTGGGCCCAGCAGAATGGATCGGGGCTCTCGGTCATCATCGTACGACCGCCGGGAGAAGACGAAACAGAAAAGCGTCTGGAGGAAATCCACCTCGACAATCCGGGATCATCGGCAAAAAGACTGGGCGAGTTCAGGGATAAGGGAAGATACCCCCTCTCCTGGGCAGAGGTCTACCGCATTGTTTCATGAAGGTCCGAGCGGGAGATCCGGAATTATGATAGGATGTCAGAATGAGCGCTGGAAGGAGGATGGTGGGCGATACAGGTTTCGAACCTGTGACCCCTGCCGTGTGAAGGCAGTGCTCTACCGCTGAGCTAATCGCCCGATTGGGAAAACCTGATTCTAGAGCAAATCTGATTGATTATCAAGAGATTCACATTTCCCTCCCAGACAAGGAGCCTTTGTGGAATTCAAGAATACGCTGAACCTGCCCAAAACCGACTTCCCCATGAAGGCCGACCTTCCGAAAAAAGAACCGGACTACCTCTCCGTATGGACAGGGGAGAATCTCTATGAAAAGGTGAAAAAGGAAACGGAATCCAGGCCCCTCTTCGTCCTGCACGACGGTCCTCCCTATGCCAACGGCCATCTCCATATGGGCCATGCGATGAACAAGATTTTGAAGGACATCATCAACCGGGTCGCCCTCAAAAAAGGGTTCAGGATCTCGTATGTTCCGGGTTGGGATTGCCATGGGTTGCCGATCGAACACAAGGTTCTCAAAGACATGGGGAAAAAAAGAAGCGATCTCTCCGCCCTGGAAATCCGGAAAAAATGCAGGGAGTCGGCCACACTCTATTCTGAAATTCAAAAAAAAGAATTCATCCGGATGGGTATTATCGGGGATTTTGATCACCCCTATCTGACGATGGCCTTCGCCTACGAAGCGGAGATCCTCCGCTCCCTCGAACGCATGAACAGTCAAGGACGCGTCTACAAGGGGGAAAAACCGGTCCTCTGGTGCGGAATCTGCGAAACGGCCCTGGCCGATGCCGAGGTCGAATACGCCCCCCACAAATCCCCCTCCGTGACCGTTCTGTTCGCGAGAGAGGAAGGGGGAGAGAAGACATACTATCCCATATGGACGACAACCCCCTGGACCCTTCCGGCAAACCAGGCCGTTGCCGTCAATCCGGAAATCCGTTACACGATCCTTGCTCTTACCCACGACACGCTGAACCTCGAAAAGGGATCCCGCCTCATCATCGCGGAGGAAATCCTGACCCGACTGCAAAAACAGAACATCTCCCCCTGGAAGGAGATCCTGGGTGTCTCGAAGATCCGGGAGTCGAAATCCGGCGCAGAGCTCATGGCCGAATTTCCGCGCCTGATACATCCTTTTATCCCCGGCAAGACAGTTCCGCTCGTTGCCGGAAATTTTGTCCAGACAGACCAGGGAACCGGTCTGGTCCATATCGCTCCCGGCCATGGGGAAGAAGACTTCGATGTGGGCCGCGCGAACAATCTCGCCAGTGAAACCCCCGTCACCGGGAAGGGCCGCTTCGGAACTGCCATCGCCTTCATCGACGCCGACTGGGTGGGGCTAAAAATCCTCGATGCCGCCCCCCAAGTAATCGCCCTTCTCGAAAGGACCCGGACACTGCTCCACCAGGAAGTCCTCGAACACTCCTATCCCCATTGCTGGAGATGCAAGAATCCCGTTTTCTACCGCGCGACGTCCCAGTGGTTTCTTTCGCTTGAAACCGGAGATTTGCGCGAAAAAACGCTCCAGGCCATTGGCGATATCTCCTGGATACCGGAGAAAGGGGAAAACAGAATCCGAGGAATGATCGAAACCAGGCCGGACTGGTGCCTTTCGAGACAACGCGCCTGGGGGGTTCCGATTCCCGCCTTCTCCTGCAACCAATGCGGGAAGTGCACACTGGAAAGCTCTTTCATCCGGAAAATCGCCGACCGGACCGAAGGGGAGGGCGTCGATTTCTGGTTCGACCCTGATAACCGAAGCTCCCTTCTTGAGGGTGTCCGGTGTCCGGCTTGCAATGGAACAGACCTGTCACTCGAGGAGGACATTCTCGATGTCTGGTTCGACTCGGGAGTCAGCCATGAGGCCGTTCTCAAAAAAAGGACGGATCTGGCGTGGCCGGCAGACCTCTATCTCGAAGGATCGGACCAGCATCGCGGATGGTTCCACTCCTCTCTGCTGACCTCCATGGCGCTCGAAGGATCGCCCCCGTACCGTTCGGTTCTGACCCACGGATTCGTGGTCGACGGCCAGGGAAAGAAGATGGCCAAAACCCTGGGAAATGTCATCGCTCCGTCCGAGATCATCGACAAGTACGGAGCGGATGTCCTGAGGCTCTGGGTAGCGGCATCGGACTACCAGGAAGACACCCGCCTCTCGCTTGAGATCATGAATAACCTGGTGGACGGCTACCGGAAAATCCGCAACACCTTCCGGTATATGCTGAGCAACCTCTACGACTATCCGGAAAAAGAGGCTCTCCCGGATTCGCCGGAGATTCTCGATCGGTGGATACTCTCGGTCTGGGAACGGACGAAGGCGACGATCCTGGAAGCCTACGACCACCACAGATTTGCCCAGATCATCCAGACACTGAACCATTTCTGCTCGATTTCCCTTTCCGCCCAGTATTTCGACATGATCAAGGACCGATTGTATGCGGAGGAGGCGGGAGGCGCCCTTCGACGAAACACTCAGGGAACAATCGCCCGGATTCAGGAGGAGCTCTCGGCCATCATCCACCCCCTCCTCCCCTTCACCACGACCGAGATCCTCCATCATGCGAAGCAGAACGCGGCAACCTCTCTCCTCGAAACATCGGTGGGGATTCTCGTGAAATCCTTCCCGGCAGTAGACCCCAGGAGGATCGACCAAAACCTGGAGGAGAAGATCGATACTCTTCTCGGCCTGCGCGCCATACTGGGAAAACTCACCGACGACCTCAAGAAGGAAAAGCGTGTAGGAAGCACACTCGAGCTCCATATGAGAATTACGGGGGATCCAGGAGGGTTCAATTCGGACCAGTGGCCCGACGATTTTTTTGAGACATTTTTCATCGTGTCGAAATTTTCCTGGGAGAAACCAGGGGACCTCCTGGATCATGGCCAGGTCCTCGCCCGTGCGGAAGGCCCGGCACCCGGTACGACCATCGCACTCCTCCACGCCCCAGGAGACAAGTGCGAGCGCTGCTGGCTAAGAAAAATCACAACGGGAAAAAATCCTGAAAACCGTCCCGTATGCACCCGGTGCCACAGGGTACTCCAGGGGATCGAGTGAGTCGCCGGGCCATACGGACCCGATTTATGATATAATTTTTGTCGAGGTTGCAGGTCCCCATCGGACGCCTGCCTCCAATCAAAAGGGGATGGCCGATCAAAAATTCATGGCTCTTTTACGGATTGACGGGGGCGGGCCTGTTCGCTCTCGACCAGGCAAGCAAGTATTATGTCCTTTCAAAAATTCCGATCGGAACCGACACCGACGTCATTCCCCATTTTTTCCGGATCGTGTCCGTGAGGAACACCGGGATCGTGTTCGGCCTCTTTTCACAGACCCAAAACGAATCCCATCAGGGAGGGTTCATCCTCTTTACCGCGCTGGCCCTGTTCGCGATTCTTTACTACAGCCATAAAAAGAAAGTGACGGGATCTCCTGAATTCTACCCGCTCGCCCTCATCCTCGGGGGAGCGTCGGGAAATCTTCTCGACAGGATCCTTCATGGGCGTGTCATCGACTTTCTCGACTTCTATGTCAGAGACTATCATTGGCCCGCCTTCAATATTGCCGACTCCGGGATCGTGGTGGGAGTCGGCCTTCTGCTCTTTCTCCAGTGGGGGGAGGAGCAAAAACAAAAAAGGGCAACCGTTGAACACTGATGTTTCACCGTCCATCATGATAAAAAGAGCTTAGGAGGAGATCGGCATGGAACCCACCTCAAAAAGCCGTATCACCCGTATCCAGTTGGCTCTCGAAAACAATGAATGGCTCAAGGCCTTCCATCTTTCTGAGTCCGCCATCAAGGACGAGCCGGAAGTTCTCCCCTTCCGCTACCTTATGACCGATGCGCTGATCCAGGGGGGACGTCTGGACGAAGCCCTTAAACGGGTCTCCGAATGGCGGGAATCGAATGCCAACGACCGGAAGCTCGGGATATATGCCCTGCATCTCCTCATCTACTTCAAGAAGTTCGAGGAGGCTGAGACACTGGGCAACACCCTGATCGAAGGGTGTCAGAACATTATCGAAAAAAGGGACATCCTGCTACATCTCGCCTTCGCGGCCCATGGACTTTCGGACCCGAAGCGTGCCGTGCTCCTTCTCAACGACCTGATTCAGGAGGACCCGCTCAACACAGACGCCTATGAAACGATCGGAAAAATCTACTTCGAGCATGCCCGATTCGAAGAAGCCGAGCGCTACTTCCTTGCTCTGACCGACATCGACCCACTCCACCCTCGGGTTCACCAGCTCCTGGGCTTGCTCTATTCGGAGCAAGGGAAATGGGACGAAGCGATCATGGAACTCGAGGAGGCAATCGAAATCGAACCCAGTGACGAAACGATGAGGGAATTGGGATGGACCCTCAACATGGTCGGAGACAGGGACGGGGCAATCAGCGTCCTTGAAGAAGCCCTGGACATGAATCCGATGAATCTACAGGCACGAATCGACCTGGGAACGATCTACATGGACCAGGAGGACTACGACCGCGCCATCAATGAATGGAAGATCGCACAGAAGCAGGATCCTGGTAACACAACGATCAAATCCTTCCTGGATAAAGCGCGGGAGAAAGTTGAAAAGGATCGATCCGTCAGTCGGCATTGAGATAATCCGGCAAAAATCCAAAGGGTTATCCGCTTCCGAGGGTGATGATCCGGAATCACTGGATCGGGGCTGCCGCATGTTCCAGGTCGATCCGGGAGAATCAAAAAAAAGGCTCGATCAATATCTTGCCCAGAAGTGTCTCCCTTTTTCGCGTTCCCGGATACAGAGAATCATCGACGAAGGTCTCGTCACGGTCAATGGGGCAGAAGAGGCTGCCTCATACAAGATCCGGGGGGGAGACCTTATCACTGTCCTCATTCCGCCCCCGGCCCCGAGCGCTGACAACCCCGAACAGATGGACCTCAACATCGTCTACGAGGACGAGACTCTCCTCGTCATCAACAAACCACCCAAGCTCGTGGTCCATCCCGCCCCCGGCCACCGCTCGGGAACACTCCTGAACGGCCTTCTCGGCCACCTCCTGAAAGAAACCCCTCCGGACAACGAGGAAGGTCCTCCTAGGGCTGGACTGGTCCACAGGCTGGATCAGGACACCTCCGGATTGATGGTGGTGGGGAAAACACCAGAGGTCCTCGATCACCTGATGGGACAGTTCAAGGACCGACAGGTTTCAAAAAGCTACATCGCCCTCGTCATCGGTGTCCCCCCCTCAAAAAGGGGGACGATCGACGCCCCCATCGGACGATCAAGCGGAGACAGGAAGAAATTCGCGGTGACGGCTTCGGGTAAACCTTCCCTGACACGGTACAGGATCATGAAGACCTATAGGGAGGGATATTCTCTCGTGGACATTACATTATTGACGGGACGGACACACCAGATCAGGGTACATTTTCAGCATCTGGGGTATCCTTTGGCCGGAGATCCGGTCTACCGGAAAAGAGGCGGGAAGGAAGAGACGCAATTCCCGAGGATCATGCTGCATGCCGCGCGGCTGGGTTTCACCCATCCGGTCACCGGAGAGGAAATGGCATTCTCCTCCCCGATTCCGGAAGATATGCAGGGGGCGATCGATACCCTGACCGAAACTGCCCCGTAGCGCCGCACTGGCCCGTTACAGGGTCGCCATCACCATCCCGGTGAGCGGTTTCGGATAAAAGTAGGTGGATTTCTGGGGCATAAGCTCCCCTCGCAAGGAGACTTCCTCGATCACCTTGGCCGCAACGGGCCGAATGAAGAACCCAAGGGGGTACTCCCGGTTAGTGAAGACCTTCTCTAAAACGGAAGGAGCCGACTTGTCGTACCGCAAAAGATCCTCGGTCCTGATACGCTCCGGGGTGATTCCGAGGATCGCAGAGAGAACGGCTTCCTGAAGCCAATAGGTGTCGAGTCCCTTGACCCCATCGCCCCGCTCGACCTTGAGACGGCAAACGAGGAGCTCCTGGGTATCGCGCACCGCCACACCGATGACGGTTTCCGCCGGGGATGATTCCCGAAGAGCCGCAAGGAACCGATCGGATTCGGCAGCCGGGAAGCGGGTGATCGTCGAACGTCCCTCAAGGGCCGACAGAAAGGACGCGAGCCCCCCGGAGGACAGATTTCGGACAAGCCGGTGCGTCGGAAGAACGGATAGATTCTCGTCTTCAAGAGCCGCGAGAAAGACGGTGACGAATTCATAAGGGGCACTCGGGTTGGGTGACGACTCGAGAGACCGGCGGTAGTTCCGGTAGGCGAGATAGGTTTCATAGCGGTGGTGGCCGTCAGCGATGAAGAGTGATTTTCTGGCGAAGGATCTCACAACCGCGTCGAGAGTGGCCCTGTCCGTAACCGCAGAAAGCGTATGAACAACCCCGTCTCCATCTGTCGACCGGAATCGTTCCTTGGCCATCTTTTCAAGCAGACCCATGATTTCCCGGTCGGCATCGGGATACAGAAGATAAATCTGGCTGAAGGAGCACGCCGTCGCCTTGAAAAGGGCCATTCGGTCTTCCTTGGGCCCCTGCAGAGTCCGCTCATGCGGATAGACGATCTTCTTCTCCCATTCCTCGAGCCGGATTCGACCGACAAACCCGCGAATCGTCCGGTCTGTGGTGGTAAGGGGATCACGGAAGGTCATGGAATAGGGATAAAGAGCCGGATATTCGTCAATCTTGAGGACACCCGAAGATATCATTCTGTCGAGATCCTTACGGGCCCTGGTGTATCGGTTGTCTTCCGGGGTTTCCGGATCCGGGGGAATCGGAAGCTCGAGACGGATAACATTGTCCGGATTCTTGTCGTAGAAGGCCTTCTGGGCTTCCTTCGAGATAATGTCGTAAGGTGGAGTGGTCAACCGGTCCATGGACGGTTTCAGAGAATCCGCGTAAACCAGCCCTTTAAAGGGAATCAGATCTGCCAAGAATGCCTCCGTTTTGAGGGGACAGGATTGATCCCGGGTTACATGTCCCGGGCGATGACAAAGTCGGAAAGAGCCAACAGGTGCTGTCGGGCCGGAGAGTCCGGAAAGGCGGACAAATTATCCTGGGCCAGCCGGGTAAACTCCCTGGCCCTGGAAAGGGAATATTCGATCGAGCCGGTTTCGCGCATCAGGGAAAGAACCTCTTCAAGATCCTCGTTCCGTGATACCCCGGAACCAATCTTGGATTGCAGGAGGGGCCGTACCGATGAAGGCGCATTCGCAAGACAGTGAATCAGGGGAAGCGTCATCTTCCCTTCGGCCAGATCGCGGCCCAGGGTCTTCCCGAGGCGTTCGACGCTGGCCATGTAGTCCAGGGCGTCATCGGCGACCTGAAAGGCCATGCCAACGAAATATCCGAACTGTTCAAGGGCATTTTTACCGGACTCCGGAACCTCTCCAAGAATCCCTCCAAGACGGCAGGTGCTCGCAGTGAGGGTCGCCGTCTTGCAGGCTGCCACCGTGAAATAGTCCTCCTCGGAGGCCGAAAGGTTCCGGTCGAGGAAGAGCTCGAGGATTTCACCCTCGGACATTTTCTTGCAGGCGAGGGTCAGAGAGTCATTGACCTCGTCGTTGTGAAGCCCCATGGCAAGCCAGAGGGAGTTGGCATAGAGAAAATCACCCACCAGAATGGCGGGCTGATTTCCCCATCGCTGATGGGCGGCGGGCTTTCCCCTCCGAAGTTCAGCGCTATCGACGACATCATCGTGGAGAAGGGTCGCCGTATGGATCATCTCGACGACAGCCGCGAGCAGGATGGAGGCATCCCCTTCCGATTGGCAAAGCCGTGAGGAAATGATCATCAGGAGAGGCCGAAGCCGCTTCCCTCCCCCACTCACGATATAGGAGGTCATTTCGCTGGCCAGGGGAAGAACATCCTTCAGGATGAGGCGAAGCCGCTCCTCCACCGCCTCCATCTGAGCCTGATAGGCGGACCATATCGTGTTGACGCCGGTTGTCATAAGTGGATTCATGCTCATAAGATAAGCTTCACCCGTGATGATTGTCAAGGAAGACGGGCCCTTCAGGGCTCCATTCCAGCATGGTAGACAGTCACTTCGATCCAGTGCCCGTCCGGATCCTGAAAATAAAGGGACCGAGAAACTCCATGATCGTCGAGACTGAAGGGAATCGCCGAGGACTCAAGCTCCGCGAGGGCCCGGCCAAAGGCCTCTTCATCTGTCCGGAAGCAGAAATGCCTCACGGTGGGAGGACTCGTTTCAGGGAGTCCGCCTCCATTGGACAGAAGAGCAATGCAGGTCCCTCCGGCGCAGAGAAAAGCCGGTTCTGTCCCCCACTCCTTCTCGAACCGCCGTTCAAGCCCGAACATGGTCCGGTACCAGCGGATCGACCGCTCCATGTCGGAGACTGGTATGGCCACATGGTCAAGCCCGGAAACTCGGATCATCATTCCGCTCAGAAAAGGGTGATATACCCGATCTTGACGGGTACGAGCGCCATGGAAGAGGACGACAGGCCCGCCCCCGAAAAGGGGCCCGACTGATTTTCATAGTCGATCTCGAAAAAAACGCCCTGGTGTTTAACGGTTCCGAACGGAATCATGATGCCGGGCCCAACCCGGAAGGCAAAGCCCGTCGTCCCGACCCCCATTCCGTTACTGGCCGTCGATGAGTTGAAGGCCGGTCCGAAGGCAAACTCGAGGTAGGGAACGATATTGATCGGGTTGTTCGCCACCGTCATCGGAAACCCGCCTCCGTTGGCGAAAAAGTACTGGGCTCCGATCAGAACCGGAACGTTGGTGTCGTTGCCGAAAGCGTGGACCGAGATGCTGGCAGTCAGGGCAAGGTTCTTGTAAACCGTATACCCCCCTTCGATTCCCACCAGAAAGCCCGTCCCGAGCCCTTCGTTTCCGATCGCCCCCGTGACCGTCGGCCCGCTGGCCGGGACGAACCCGATATCGGCCTGAAAGAGGATCTGGCCCGGGGCACCGAGCGGGTTGACCGATTCCGAGGGAGAGACGTCAGCCTGCCCAGAAAAGTCTGGGAGTCCGTCCTGGTTGTCGATATCGACCGCCCAGGCGGAGCCAGATCCGGGGAAAGAGAAAAGAATGAAAATCAGGAAAAAAGCAGCCGCACCAGAAAAGAGTCGGGATGCACCAGAGGGAGACACTCCCTCGACGGCCGGCCCTGGCGTCTGGCTCATATTTTCCTGCAAAGAACTCCTCCCCTGGCACGTGACACCCGCCGCCCTCAAGATCTTGCCGCGAACAGCCATGTTATAATCGCCCCATGCTAGCATGAGTGAATTGAAACGACAATCATCCGGGGACTGACAGAATGCAGCATCAAAGGAAAAAGATCACGATCGCCGTCGTCCAGAACCAGCCGGAATTCGGCCATCCGGAAAAGAACAGGGAGTCGGTCGCCCGCCAGGTTCTGGGCCGCCCCGATCCCTCCGCGAACCTGATCGTCCTTCCCGAGCTCTTCGCCACGGGCTACCAGTTCGACTCACCCGCCGAGGTCGCAGACCTCGCAGAGCCGGAGGACGGTCCGACCTTCCGCTTCCTTTCGGAGATTTCCTCCAAAACAGGAGCCGTTGTGGTGGCCGGGCTTCCCATAAAGCGTGACAGAGGAACCGCGAACGGGGCCCTTGTCGTCTATGGAAAGAAACTCCTGACCTCCTACGACAAGATTCACCTGTTCGACGAGGAGCGGGATTTCTTCCTCGAGGGAACCCGCCCCCTGCCGGTAGTGGAGACTCCTTTCGGTCCCCTCGGACTCATGATCTGCTTCGACTGGCTCTTCCCGGAAGCCCTTCGCTCCCTGGCCCTTTCGGGGGCTCTCGTGGTAGCCCATCCTTCGAACTGGGTCCTTCCGTTCGGCCCCCAGGGGATGATTCTCCGTTCGGTGGAAAACCGGGTCTTCACCGTGACGGCCAACAGGACCGGACGAGAGGAACGGGGAGGCCGGGCTCCGCTGACCTTTATCGGCCAGAGCCAGATCATAGGTCCCCGGGGCGACATCATCGCCCGTGCCCCCTCCGACTCTCCGGCCCTTCTCGTCGCGGAGGTCGAGCCGGAGGAGGCCCTGTCCAAAAAAGTCTCCTCCCGAAGCGATTTCTTCGAGCAGAGACGGCCGGGTCTCTATACCTCCCTCTTGGACTAAAAAGGGGCTTCCCAGGGTATGTACGGACGCGGTTCGGATGCGAATCGGCAGGTCGTCACGAACCCGGTGTGGCCGATGATGCGATGGGCCGGCCGGACGCTCTGCGGACCGAACTCCCAGTCCCGGACGATCGACTCGACGGTCCGGATGAGGTGAAAATGTCCCGTCTCCTGGAGCGCGAGAGAGAGCGTATGGACCTGAAGGGGGGTCGGGACATAGGTCAGAAGGATCCCTCCCGGACGAAGGATCTTTCGCACGTTGTCGATCGCCTTCCAGGGTTCTGGCAGATCCAGGATCACGCGGTCGAAGAGGCGCTCTCCGGAGCCGAAGAGATCCTGGTCATACATGTCGCCGATCCTGAGTTCATGATCCGGAGGTCCCGCAGGGTCGAGAATGGCGACATTCCGGACCGCCTCCTCGGCATGTTCCGCCCTCCGTTCTACCGACAGGACGCATCCTCCGGGACGCACCATCCTGAGGAGGGAGACTGTCAGGGCTCCGCTTCCGATCCCGGACTCGAGGACGCGCTGGCCGGGGCGAATGTCGGCCCAGAGAAGGATCAGCCCCTGGTCCTTGGGATAGATGATTTGTGTGCGCCTCTTGAGATTCGACAGGGATTCGGCGTGGGTGGGACGAAGTGGAAGGACCCATCCCCCTTTCTCCAGAACGAGAGGAACACCCTCCCTGGCCTCCTCCATCAGATAAGAGTGCGGAACGGGGGTCCCGTCCACATGGGTTTTGGAGCCGGGGCGAAGGGCGGCTATGGAGACGACGCGCCCGTTGGGCATATAAAGGATAAGGGGTTCCCCAGGCAAGAAAGACATGGGCGGATCTTACTAGAGTCCAGGGAAAAGGGCAATCGGGGAATTCGGTCACAGCACCGGATCCAGCCTGGCACTCCGAGATTCGTCCAGTTCTCTTGACAAGTCAAGAATGCAATGATTTAATGGGCTTGCTTCTCAAACAGTTCATTGCAGGACAGGAAGACTCGGGCAATGTCGGTCTCCAAGGCGGGTTGATGGCCTCTCCTAATGGAGAGATCTTATCCGGATTCTGTCCGGGACCGGCTTTTTTGCGCTCTTCCAACCCGCGATGTGAGCCAATTTACTTTGGTCAATTCTTACGGAGGGTCGGTCTTATGAAAACATGGAAACTGGCAGTCTTGGGCGTGGCCGCCATCGGATTTTCCGCGATGTCCGCCAATGCTGGCGAGCTCGACATTCTCAAACCCCGGGTCCCTGCCGATCAGATCGCGGCGGCCAAGGCCATGAAGCCTCCCTTTGCCGTGACCCAGGACATGATCGCCAAGGGCAAGGATGTCTTCAACGGTGCCGGAACCTGCTACACCTGCCACGGTGCGGCCGGAGACGGCAACGGCCCCGGTGCGGCCGGAATGGATCCCGCTCCCCGCAACTTCACCAACTCCAAGTTCGAGCAGGCCCGCACTGCCGGAGAAATGTTCTGGGTTGTCGCCAACGGCTCCCCTCTTCAGCCCGCAATGGTCGGATTCGTGACCGCAGGCCAGATCACCGAAAAGCAGGCCTGGGAAGCCGTGATCTATGAAAGAAGCCTCGGATGCGGCGGCGACATGTCCTGCGTCGAAGGGTCAGCCGACTGGGTTTCCAAGCAGCCCGTCCACGAGGAAGCGGCAGGAAACCTGAAGCCCGAGTTCCTGAACACCGCAGCGAAGTAAGACGATTTTCCCAAACGATGGCCGGGAAGGGATCGATTCTTTCCCGGCTTTCAAGATGAAGCCACTTGACAAAAAAAGAAATCTGAGGTCTAATCGGCAGAAAGATTAGGGAAAATGGGCATCCGTCTTTTTCCCACAGTTGAACGCCTACTCCGAAGCGCCTGATTTTCGGTTCCTGAATGACGGATTGCTGGAACGGTCCATAATCCCGGTCGCCCACTCCAAGAGACAACCCCATCGACCAACCCAACCGGTTTCACCCCCCTGGACAAGAATTTGAAAAAAAACTGACGGACACTGACAGAATCCATACCGCCGTGGCAACAGCGCCCGCGATCTCCGGACTTCATCGGAGGACAATGAAATCCGATGAGATCACCGTCCTTGTTGCCCCGACACAATGCGGCTGGGATTCCGCCTCCAATGGGCCGCCCCCGGGGGGCGCCCTGAAGACGTTGCGGCACTCTCCATGCCAACGCAAGGACTGAGGACAAATTTGGGTCCGGAACAAAAGCGAAACGAAAACGGAGGACTTTCAAAAAGATGGAAGATAAAGAAAACTGCCTTAATCTGGCGGACCTGAAGGAAAAAAGCATCGCCGAACTCACGGATGTCGCCAAGGGCTACCACATCGAGGGCGCCGTCAATCTCCGCAAGCAGGACCTGATTTTCGCCATTCTGCAGGCCCAGTCGGAGAAGAACGGCGTAATCTACGGCGAAGGTGTGCTGGAAATCCTTCAGGACGGCTTTGGCTTCCTTCGATCTCCCCTCTACAACTACCTTCCGGGCCCCGACGACATTTATGTCTCCCCCTCGCAGATTCGCCGCTTCAATCTCCGGACCGGCGACACCATCTGGGGGCAGATCCGCCCCCCGAAGGAAGGGGAACGATACTTTGCCATGCTGAAGGTGGAGAAGGTCAACTTCGAAGACTCCGAGGTCGGGCGCGAAAAAATTCTCTTCGACAACCTCACGCCCCTCTATCCCATGGAGCGGATACGCCTCGAAAACAGCCCCGAGGACCTCTCCATGCGTGTCATCGACCTCCTCACGCCGATCGGCAAGGGACAGAGGGGACTGATCGTCGCCCCTCCACGGACAGGCAAGACCGTTCTTCTCCAGGGGATCGCCAAGGCCATCGCCAGAAACCATCCGGAGATCTCCCTGATCGTCCTTCTGATCGACGAGCGGCCGGAAGAGGTCACCGACATGATCCGCCAGGTAAAGGGCGAGGTGGTGAGTTCCACCTTCGACGAGCCTCCGCAGCGGCATATCCAGGTGGCCGAAATGGTCCTGGAAAAAGCCAAGCGGCTGGCCGAATCCCAAAAAGACGTAGTCATCCTGCTCGACAGCATCACGCGCCTCGCCAGGGCATTCAACATCGTGACCCCCCCGTCGGGGAAGGTCCTTTCTGGAGGTCTCGATTCCAACGCCCTCCAGCGCCCCAAGAGGTTCTTCGGATCGGCCCGGAACATCGAGGAGGGCGGAAGCCTCACCATCATCGCCACCGCTCTCATCGACACCGGAAGCCGCATGGACGACGTCATCTTCGAAGAGTTCAAGGGAACCGGAAACATGGAACTCCATCTCGACAGGAATCTCGCCGATCGCCGCATGTTTCCGGCGATCAATGCAACAACATCCGGGACCCGCAAGGAAGAGCTATTGCTGGACAAGGATGACATCAATAAAATATGGATACTCCGAAAGGCGATGAACTCCAACAATGCCCAGGAGGACATGGAGTACCTTCTGAGCAACATGAAGGGAAGCCGGAGCAACAAGGACTTCCTTGAAAAAATGATGAAAGGGTGAAGGAGAGATCCTTCCCCGCATTCAGGAGAGCGACATGAAAAAGGGAATTCATCCGGATTACGCCCCGGCGAGAGTCATATGCGCCTGCGGCAACACCTTCGAAACGCGGACCACCGTCGGAGACCTGCATCTCGACATCTGCAACCAGTGTCATCCGTTCTTTACCGGCACGCAGAAGATCATTGACACAGAAGGCCGCGTGGAGCGCTTCATGAAGAAATACCGGAAAGAGGACGGGAAGAAGGCCTGACACCATGGCTACCATGGACGTCACCCCTGAAATTCTCGGGAAGATTCTTCCTCGGCTCCAGTCCATGCGGGACCGCTACGACGAACTGTCGGGAAAGATGGCAAGTCCCGAGATCGCCTCCCATCCGGACCAGTACAGAAAATTGGCCCAGGACCAGGCGGAGCTTTCCCAGGTCGTAGAACTCTTCGACCAATGGAAAAAGCTCAGAAAGGAACAGGATGACCTGGGAGAAATCAAGGGTGACCCCTCCATGGCCGATCTCGTCACGGGAGAGGAGCGCCGGTTACGCGAGGAGCTTGCGTCACTGGAAGGCCGGCTCGTCGACGCCATCCTCCCAAAGGACCAGAGGGACGACAGAAACCTCTTCATCGAGATCCGGGCTGGCGCCGGAGGAGAGGAGGCCGCCCTGTTCGCTGCGGAGCTGGGCCGGATGTACCTGAGATTCGTCGAGCGGATGGGGTACCGCGCGGAGGTCATGGAATCGACGGAGACAGACATCGGAGGCGCCAGGGAATTCATCCTCTATGTCCAGGGAAAGAACGCCTACAGCCGTCTCAAATATGAAAGCGGCGTCCACCGCGTCCAAAGGGTTCCCCTGACGGAAGCCGGAGGAAGGATCCACACCTCCACCGTCACCGTCGCCATTCTGGCGGAGGCACTGGAGGTCGAAGTCGCCATCGACGCGAAGGACCTGCGAATCGACACCTTCTGTTCTTCCGGCGCCGGAGGACAGAGCGTCAACACGACCTATTCGGCGGTACGAATCACCCACATTCCGACCGGAATCGTTGTCAGCTGCCAGGACGAACGCTCCCAGCTCAAGAACAGGGCCAAGGCCATGGCCGTCCTCCGCTCGCGAATCCAGGAACAGGAAGTGACCCGACAGAACCAGGAAATCGCCTCGCACCGGAAGAGTCTGGTCGGCTCGGGGGACCGGTCCGAGCGCATCCGGACGTACAATTTCCCCCAGAACCGGGTGACGGACCACCGGATCGGACTCACGCTCTACCAGCTCGACCGCGTCATGGAGGGCGAGCTCGAACCCCTGGTGGACGCCCTCCGGGCCCACGACAGGGCCGAGGAAATCAAGAACTTCGCCTGATGGAGCCATCCCTCCCCGATCCGGACCCCACCCCGGGCCGCGTGTCCGATTGGATCCTCTGGGGGCAGGGTCGGTTGGCAAGCCTGGACAATCCCTCCACGGAGTCCCGGGCCCTCATGGGGGCGCTTCTCGGGTCGTCGACAGCTCCTTGGACAAGGGGGCCGGAGCAACTGCCGGACGCACAGTCGGCGACCTTTCGGACCTGGGTTGAACGCCGGGCGGCACGGGAGCCGTTTCAATACATCGTGGGAAGCGTGTCCTTTTTCGGCAGGTTTTTTCGGGTCGGACCGGGGGTCCTTGTCCCACGCCCCGAAACGGAGCACCTTGTCGCCTCTGCACTGGACCATCTGAGCCGGCACCACCGGGAGGGGCAGCCCCGGATTCTCGACCTGGGAGCCGGATCGGGCGCCATCGCCATGACACTCCTGCTTGAATGGCCGGAAGCCATCGGAGTGGCGGTCGAACGCGAACCGGAAGCTATCCGGATTCTCGCCGAGAACAGAATGCGATTCGGCCTCGAAGATCGCCTTGCGATTCTTCGGGGAAGCTGGGGAGAGATGCTGTCGAAGCGGCCCGACTTCGACCTGATCCTCTCCAACCCGCCCTACATTCCGACCGGCGCTCTGGCGACTCTCGATCCGGAGGTCCGGGACCATGAACCCATCCCGGCACTCGACGGGGGTCCCGACGGCCTCTCCTGTTATCGTGAGATCCTGGAGTTTGCGCCCGGTCTCTTGAAAGACGGAGGCCTCCTGGCTTTCGAGATCGGGGCCGACCAGGCGGAGGCCTTTCAGCCGGGAGGGGCAGCGCTGTCCGGATTGCCATCAGGCTTCCCGGGTCCATTCACCGTCGAAAGGGACGTCTCAGGCCGGGACCGGATCATCACCTGGAAGAAATGAGGAAACCTGTTTGGACGCATTCAGAATAGTGGGTGGCCACCCCCTGAGGGGAGCGGTCAGGATTTCCGGTTCCAAGAACGCCGCCCTCCCGATCCTGTTTTCCTCGCTCCTCGGGGGGGAATTCACCCTCGCAAACGTTCCCTGCCTCCGGGACATCCGGACCACCCTGTCCCTGCTCCGTCAGCTCGGAGTCCATACGGAGAGGATCGATCCTCCGGAAGGCTCCCCTCTTTCACCCAGCCCTCAGGAGGACTGGAACGGAATCTTCGCCCTTTCGGACCAGGACACCCCGGATTACCAAGCTCCCTATGATCTCGTCCGGACGATGCGGGCCTCCGTCCTTTGCCTGGGACCCCTTCTGGCGCGCAAACGCCGGGCCAGAGTCTCCCTTCCCGGAGGATGCCTGATCGGGGCCCGACCCATCGACATGCATCTCCGGGCCTTTGAAAAGATGGGGGCCAGGATCACCATTCACCACGGTTATATCGACGCCGAAACCAACGGTCTCGAGGGCGCCGAGATCGCGCTTCCCTATCCCACGGTCACCGGGACAGAAAACATCCTGATGGCCGCCGTCCTCGCCAAGGGAACGACGACGATCACCAATGCCGCCGAAGAACCCGAGGTTACCGACCTGGCCCGCTTTTTGACGGCCAGGGGCGCAAAAATCGAAGGGGCGGGAACTTCGACCATCCGGATCGAGGGGATCTCCGAGCTTAAAAAGGCAGACTACACCACCATGTTCGACCGGATCGAAGCGGGAACCTTTCTCGTGGCCGCCGCCCTTCTTGGAGACAGGGTTTGCATCGACGGCATCGATCCCGCCCCCCTCCGATCCATTCTCGATGTCCTGCTCGCCATGGGCGCCGAGCCCCGCATCGAGGGCTCCTCCATCACGATGGGGGCGATCCGCCATCCCATCGGAACCACAGTGCGGACCCTTCCCCATCCGGGGTTCCCGACCGACATGCAGGCCCAGATTCTTCCCCTGATGGCCATCGCCCACGGCTCCTCCTCGGTCATCGAAACGGTCTTCGAAAACCGCTTCACCCATGTGATGGAGATGAACCGGATGGGTGCGGAGATCGAAATCCACGGTTCCCAGGCCATGGTCCGGGGAGAAAGCCACCTGGAGGGAGCCACCGTGATGGCCTCCGACCTCCGGGCGTCCGCGGGACTGGTTCTGGCGGGTCTCGTCGCCGAAGGGGAAACGGAGATCAAGAGGGTGTACCATATCGACAGGGGATACGAGGCGATCGAAAGGAAGCTGGAATCGCTCGGAGCCCGTATCAAGCGGATACAGGAGGATCAGCCATAAAAGCTCCCTCCCTCGTTCTCGCCCTGCCCAAGGGAAAGATGTTCGACGATCTTCTTGTCCTTTTCGAAAAAGGCGGATGGGGTTTCACCGAATACCGGAAAAATCCGCGGGCCCTGACCTGCCTCTCCGACGACGGGTCCTTGCGCATTCTTCTCGTCCGATCGAGCGACGTGATCGCCTACGTGGACAACGGGGGGGCCGACGCCGGAATCGTGGGCCGCGACCAGATCGAGGAACAGAACCGCGAGATGATCGAGCCCCTCGACCTCAATGTCGGGTATTGCCGACTGGTTGTCGCCCGCCCCGAAGGATCCTCCCTTGACGAATCCGGCAAGCGGACTCTCAGGATCGCGACAAAGTACCCCCGTCTCGCAGAAATGCACTTTCTGGCACGCGGCGTGCCCGTCTCGATCCTGAAACTCTACGGCTCTCTCGAACTGGCCCCCCGGACGGGGCTTGCGGACCAGATCGTCGATCTCGTCGCCACCGGCCGAACCCTCAGGGAGAACCAGCTGGAAATTGTCGAGGAGATCCTCCCCTCGACGGCCCGTCTGATCGTCAACCGCGCCTCCTGGTCCCTGAGGAACAAAGCGGTCATGAATCTTGTCGGCCGCCTGAAACCGCACATTCCCCGCCAGCCGGTCATCTCGGGATGACCGGCCCGGGGAAGGGGGAGATCCTCCATTGAAGAACCTGATATCAAGGATTGCCACGGTCGATGAAGGGAGGACCGCCCTCGCCAGGGTCCTCTCCCGTGGACGGGACCAGGAGGCCGGGCAGGTCCGGGCCCGGGTCTCCGAAATCATTGCCTCGGTCCGCGAAAACGGCGACAGAGCCCTCCTTTCCTGGGCCCGGACGCTCGACGGATTTTCCGGAGAGGCGAGCGACGTGGAACTTGACGGATCCTTGGCGGAGAAGGCCTGGCAAGGACTCGACCCATCGGTCCGGGAGGCCCTTCTCTTTGCCCGGGACCGGGTGACGGCCTATCACCGCCGCCTTCGGGACGGACTCCGGGACTTTCCACCGTCCAGGGAAATGGCCGGCCTCAGATGGACTCCCGTCGATCGCGCGGGCGTCTACGTCCCGGGAGGGACGGCCCTCTACCCCTCCACTGTTCTGATGACGGTCCCAGTCGCCCGGGTGGCGGGCGTCCGCGAAATCGTCG
Source organism: Nitrospirota bacterium (assembly GCA_027335985.1). The sequence continues at coordinate 40,621 of DAHWGX010000044.1, forward strand.
TGATCACTCCGGGAGGACCTGACGGAATCGCACCGGTCGTCCTGGCCGCCTGTCATGTGGCGGGCGTGGACCGGATCTTCCAGGTCGGGGGCGTCCACGCGATCGCCGCCCTGGCCTTCGGCACGGAGACACTTCCCGCCGTCGACCAGATCGTGGGTCCCGGAAACCGCTATGTCGCCGAGGCGAAGCGCCAGCTGTTCGGGACCATCGCCATCGACATGATCGCCGGCCCCACCGAGGTCCTGATCGTGGCGGACGCATCCACCGATCCGGCCTTCGTGGCCGCAGACCTCCTCGCACAGGCCGAGCACGACCATCAAGCTTCGGCTGTCCTTCTGACCGATTCGGAGCACCTCGCACAGAGGGTGGCCGCGGAGCTTTCGAGCCAGCTTGAAACCTTGCCCCGGCGGGAGATCGCAAGCCAATCCCTGGCTTCCTTCGGGGCCATCCTCCTTCTCCCCTCGCTGGACCTTGCCCCGGGCCTCGTGGATCTTCTGGCGCCGGAACACCTCGAACTGGCGGTCGCCAACCCCGGCGACCTCGCTGCCAGAATCAGGAACGCCGGAGCCATTTTCATGGGATCCGGCGTTCCCGAGGCAGCCGGAGACTACTGCTTTGGCCCCAGCCACGTCCTCCCGACCAACGGAACGGCCCGCTTCTCCTCTCCCGTCTCGGTCGAGACCTTCATGAAGCGGACGAGCCTGATTGGAGGAACCGGCTTCGACGACCGGGACCGGATACTCGAAGTGTCGGAGATCCTGGCCCGGGCCGAGGGGCTCGAGGGCCACGCGAGGTCGGCAGCCCTCCGCCGGACAGGATCCAGGCCATGACCGGCGACGTCCTGACGGACTGGATCCGACCCGAGATCCGGGCCGCCTCCCCCTATTCCGTCGAAGCAGTCCCCGAAGGGGCCCTCCGGCTCGACGCCATGGAGAGCCCCTTCGACCTTCCTCCGGATTTCCACCGGAAGATGGGGGAGGAAATGGCCGGGATACCCTTGAACCGCTATCCCGACGGATCCGCCAGCGAGCTCAAGGAGCTCCTCGGCAAGACCCTTTTCGGATTGCCCCCGGACCACCTTTTCCTGGGCAATGGTTCGGACGAGATCCTTCAGAATCTTTTCCTGGCCACGCCCGGTCCCATACTTCTCTCCGAACCCACCTTCTCGATGTACCGCATCATCGCGAAGATCGCGGGAAGGCCGGTCGCCACCGCGACCCAGTCCGAAGACCTCACCCTCGGAACGGAGGTACTGATCGAGGCGGCCCGGGAGCACCGTCCCTCCCTGATCGTTCTCTCGAGCCCGAACAATCCGACAGGCCGGGAGATTGAGGAAGAGGCGGTGGACCAGCTCTGCCGGGAGTTTTCCGGAGCCGTCCTGCTAGACGAGGCCTACTTCCCCTTTTCCGGACGGACGCTCCTCTCCCTCCGGCGGCGACACCCCCGCCTCATGATTCTCCGGACCCTTTCCAAGATGGGACTCGCGGCCCTCCGGCTCGGCATCCTCGCGGCCGACCCCCGGATCGTGGCCGAGCTCGAGAAGGTCCGTCTCCCCTACAACCTGAATCTGCTGACCCAGAGGGCGGCCACCCTCGTCTGCCGCGAATTCCTTCCGGTCCTGGAAGCCCAGGTCCGATCCATCGTCGTCCTCCGGGAAGACCTTCGCCGCTCCCTCTCCTCCCTTCCGGGGGTCGAGCCTCTTCCGTCTTCTGCAAACTTTCTCCTCATACGGATCGAAGGGAAGGATCCGGCCGAGGTCGCCCGCGGCCTGGCGGAGCGCGGTATCCTCGTCCGGGACGTCAGCCGGCAACACCCCCTCCTGGCGGGCTGCCTGCGGGTCACGATCGGCACCGCCCAGGAAAACGAGCGATTCACCGGGGCCCTCGCCCTCATCCTGAAAGGAATTCCATGAGCGACACCCTTTCCCGGGAGCCGGATCAGCGCAAGGCCTCCCTCTCCCGCCACACGCGGGAGACGAAAATCGACGGAACCCTTCTCCTGGAGGGGACGGGCAAGGCCGAGGTCGCCACCGGAATGCCCTTCTTCGACCATCTTCTCGACCAGCTGGGCCGCCATGGCCTTTTCGACCTCACCCTTCGCGCCGAAGGAGATCTGGAAGTGGACTGGCATCACACGGTGGAGGATACCGGACTTCTCCTGGGAAGCCTGCTCGACTCCGCCCTGGGAGACCGCGCCGGAATCAACCGCTACGGCTTCTTTTACGCCCCTCTGGACGAGGCTCTGGCCCGGGTGGTGATCGACCTCTCCGGGCGCCCCTTCCTGGTCTATGACCTGCCGGCCGACCGGGGAGAACGGATCCGGGACTTCGACCTCGACCTCCTGGAGGATTTCTTCCAGGCGCTGACCCAGAAGGGCCGGTTCACGATGCACCTTCACCTCCTCTCTGGCCGGAACAGCCATCACAAGGCGGAAGCGGTGTTCAAGGCCTTCGCTCGGGCGCTTCGGATGGCCGTGGCCCAGGACCCCCGCCAGCCGGGAATCCCGTCGACAAAGGGCCGTCTCTGATGGGAGCCGCCCCCCGCACAGCGGTCATCGACTACGGCATGGGCAACATCCATTCCGTTTCCAAGGCCCTTGAGGCAACCGGACACAAGGTGCGGATCCTCAGCCATCCCGATGCGGCCTTCGAAGACTTCGCCCCCTCCCACCTCGTACTGCCCGGGGTCGGGGCCTTCGGGGAAGGGCTCGGTCGCCTCGAAAAGGCGGGATGGATCCCCCTCCTCCGCCACTGGATCGGGGAGGACAAGCCGTTTCTGGGAATCTGCCTCGGCATGCAGCTCCTCTTCGGAGAAAGCCACGAGTTCGGAACCCACCGGGGCCTGGAAATCTTCTCCGGATCGGTTGTCTCCTTCGATCCGGGGCAGGGGAAGGTCCCACAGATCGGCTGGAACGAGGTCCGGAGGACCATCGACCATCCCCTCTGGAGGGGACTTCCTCCCGAGCCGGATTTCTACTTCGTCCATTCTTTCCATGTGCGGACCTCCGACCGGTCGATCATCCTCGGAGAAACCCTTTACCAGGACCCATACCCGTCCTTCGTGGGACGCTCCCGCGTCACGGCTGTCCAGTTTCATCCGGAAAAGAGCCAGCGGACGGGTCTGGCCCTCCTCAAAAACTTTGGAGCCCTCTGATGGAGATCTATCCCGCGATCGACCTCAGGGAGGGGCTGGTCGTCCGGCTCACCCAGGGTGATTTCGAACGCTCCACCGTCTATGGAACCGACCCGGCGGCCGTCGCCGCCTCCTTTGCCCGACAGGGGGCGAGGTGGCTCCATGTAGTGGACCTCGACGGAGCCAAGACCGGCGTCGTATCCAATCTCCCGGCCATCGAGCGGATCGTTGCCGCCTTCCCCGGCAAAGTCCAGCTGGGAGGAGGCATCCGGACGCCCGAAACCGCCGCACTCTATCTCGAGCGGGGCGTGGAGCGGCTCGTCCTGGGAACCGGAGCCCTGACCGACCCTCCCTTTCTCGAGGCCATGCTCAGCCGTCACCCCGGACGCTTTTACGTGGGTCTCGACGTCAGGAACGACCGGATCGCGGTCTCGGGATGGCTGGGAGAGGCGGAGGGAAATCCTCGCGACACCATGGCCGACCTGGCCGACCGGGGGGTAGCCGGATTCGTCTACACCGACATCCTGAAGGACGGCATGCTCTCTGGCCCCAATCTTCCCGTCTACCGGGAACTCGTCCGAACACTCCCCGTTCCGGTCGTGGCAAGCGGCGGCATCGGGAGCCTCGCCGACCTCCGGGATCTCCGGGAAAGCGGCGTCGCGGGGGCCATCGTCGGCCGGGCCCTCTACACCGGAGCGGTGGACCTTTCAAAGGCGCTGTCCCTGACCGGAACCCCCGTCCCCGGAGATCCGGCATGCTGAAGAAGAGGATCATCCCCTGCCTCGACATGAAGGGGGGACGGGTGGTGAAGGGCGTCTGCTTCGAGGCGCTCCGGGATGCGGGCGACCCGGTCGAGACAGCCGCCCTCTATGACCGCCTGGGCGCAGACGAACTCTGTTTTCTCGACATCGGAGCCTCGGTGGAAAACAGGGGGACCCTCTTCGAAATCGTGGAAAGGACGGCCAGCCGTGTCTTCCTTCCCCTGACCGTGGGCGGCGGGATCCGCTCCGTGGAAGAAATCCGGCGGGCCCTGAACTGCGGGGCCGACAAGGTCTCCCTGAATTCGGCGGCCCTGGCCAACCCGTCCCTCCTGACGGAGGGCGCCCTCCGCTTCGGCTCCCAGTGCATCGTCCTGGCGGTCGACGTGAAGCGCGAGGGAGGATCGTGGCGTGTTTACTCCCACGGGGGTACCCGCCCCACCAGCCGGGACGCCATCGAATGGATCGTGGAGGGGGTCCGTGCGGGGGCCGGGGAGATCCTGCTGACCTCCATGGACCGGGACGGAACGGGAGAGGGCTACGACATAGCCCTTCTCGAAACGGTAAGCCGGGCGGCGGAGGTCCCCCTGATCGCCTCCGGCGGGGCGGGAACGATGGACGATTTCCGAAAGGCTTTCGACGCCGGAGCCGACGCGGCCCTCGCGGCAAGTCTCTTTCACTTCGGAACCGTCGATCTCCGGGACCTCAGGCGGACCCTTTACAATGGCGGAGCGCCGGTAAGGCCCCCCTTGCCCGACCTCCCGGAGGATCTCCCATGAGCGCCGACCTCAAGACCCCTGATCTCTTCCCCGACGACCACTCCCTCGTCCCGGCCGTCGTCCAGAACGCTTCCTCCGGCAAGGTCCTCATGGTGGGGTACATGAACCGCGAGGCCCTCGACCGCACCCTCAACACGGGACGGGTCACCTTCTTCAGCCGTTCGAAGGGCCGGCTCTGGACCAAGGGCGAGAGCTCCGGACATTTTCTCGGGCTCCAGGAAATCCGCTGGGACTGTGACGCCGACGCGCTCCTGGTCCTGGCCCGTCCGGAGGGACCGACCTGCCACACCGGAACCGAGAGCTGCTTCGACGGACGGGTCCTCTTCCGCCGGGAAGGGCCCAAGCCCTCCTTCGAAACCCTCGACACCCTCGCGGCCGTCATACGGGCGCGGCGCGCGGAAAGCCCCGAAACCTCCTACGTCAGCCGCCTTCTGTCCGGTCCCAGAAGCGCCCTCCTCAAAAAGCTGGTGGAGGAGTCGGCGGAGGTCCTCGCCGCGGTCTACGAGGAAAACACGGCGGCCGTCCGCTCCGAAATGGCCGACCTTCTCTTCCATCTCCTGGTCACCATGGAGCGGACCGGGACTGGATGGGATGCCGTCATGGAGGAGCTCGATAACCGGACCGGCAGGGGCGGGCTGGCCGAAAAAAGGGACCGCACGAAAAAAACCCCGTACACACAGGAGTCCCCATGACCCGGTCCGATCCCGACTGCCTCTTCTGCCGCATCCTCCAGGGCGAAATACCCGCCACCGTCCTCGGCCGCTCCGACCGCTCCCTGGTCATCGCCGACATCGCCCCCCAGGCCCCCCTTCACGCGCTGGTCATTCCCAGACGCCATGCCGTCGACATCGGAGCCTTCATGGCAGGATCGGACGCGGAGGCGGAGCTCGCCGACCTGATCGCCCAGGCCTTGGCCCTCGCGAAGGAAAAAAAAATCGACCGGACGGGATACCGGCTGGCGATCAACACCGGATCCGACGGGGGGCAGACGGTCGGCCACCTCCACATCCATCTCCTGGCCGGACGTCCCATGGGCTGGCCGCCAGGGTGAGGTTCTTTGACAAAAGGCGTGATTAGGGATAGAATAAACAGTCTTGGTTTATCCCACAAACGGAGGAGCTTTATTTATGACAGGTGTACGGGTCAAGGAAAACGAATCTTTTGAGAGCGCCCTCAAGCGCTTCAAGAAGCAGTGCGAAAAAGCGGGCATTCTCTCGGACGTCAAGAAAAGGGAGCACTACGAAAAACCCTCCGTCCGCCGGAAGAAGAAAGCTCTGGCCGCCCGGAAGAAGGCCCTCAAGCGGGCCCGTCTGGCCGTTCGCTGAGCGACGACCTTCAGGATTCACACAGGGAAAGGTCACTCGCCTTGGGACTCCGCGAACAGATCCTCGATCACCAGAAAGAAAGCCTCCGGGCAAGGGACTCCGCCCGTCTTTCCGTTCTTCGTCTCCTGATGGCGCAGATCAAGAACAGGGAGATCGAGAAGGGAAAGGGCGCCGTCCTGACCGATGAGGAAATCGTCGAAACCATCGCCTCCATGATCCGGAAGATGGACGAATCCATCGAGGGATTCGAAAAGGGAGGCCGCCCGGATCTCGCGGAGAAGGAACGCGCCGAAAAGACCATCCTCTCCGCCTATCTTCCAGAACCGCTTTCCGACTCCGACCTCGACCGGCTGGTTTCGGAGGCCGTCAGGGAGACCGGGGCCTCCGGTCCCAAAGGGATGGGGGCGGTGATGCAGTGGCTCGCCCCCCGGACGAAGGGTCGGGCTGACAACCGGGTCGTCAGCCAAAAAGTCAAGGCGGCGCTGGGATCCTGAGTATGATCCCGCCCGGAGGGTCGGGTGGAAGGGGCTTCTGCTTCCTTCGGCCCCAATCGATCGGATCGCACAATGGCGGATGAGTGGGTCGAGTCGGTCCGGCGCGCAACCGATCTGGCAGAGATCGCCTCGCGCTATGTCAACCTCAGGAAACGCGGCCAAAAATGGGTGGGGCTCTGCCCGTTCCATGACGAAAAATCTCCCTCGTTTCAAATCGATCCAGACAAACAGCTCTACTACTGCTTTGGATGTCACGCCGGAGGAGATGTCTTTCGCCTGGTCGAAAAACTTGAGCACAAGTCTTTCGGCGAGGTGGTTCGCCTCCTCTCGGCCGAGGCCGGCATCCCTGTGCCCGAAAGGGGGACGACGGAGGATCGGGATCGTCGCGACCGTTTCCGGCAGGCCATGCTCCTGGCCGAGAGGATCTACCGCCGGGCCCTGTCCGCTCCCGAAGGCCAGGAGGCCCGCCTTTACCTTACGAAGGACCGCGGCCTGACCGAAGAGACCATTGACCGTTTCGGCCTCGGATGGGCCGGTGGATCGTCTGTCCTCTCCGCCGCCTGTTCAAGGGCCGACAAGACACTCCCACCGGCTCCGGAAGGTCTGGCGACCATCTTCGAGCAGGCGGGAATGATCCGAAAGGGTGTCTCCGGAACGGGGGATCTTTTCCGGAATCGGGTCATGATCCCGATTCGGGAGCGGCCGGGAGCGGCGCCTACCGGCTTTGGAGGCCGACTGATCGAAGCCGGGTCGCGCTTCCCCAAGTACCTGAACTCGGCCGAGTCTCCCTACTTCCGTAAGAGGGAGATCCTCTTTGGCCTCGACCAGGCTTCGGAGACCCTGACGCGGGAGGGACGCGCCCTGGTGGTCGAAGGATACTTCGATGTGATGCGCCTCTCCCAGGAAGGCGTCGGAGGCGTCGTGGCCCCCCTGGGGACCGCGCTCGGCCCCGCCCATGTCTCGACGCTCAAGAGGCACGCCCGGGAGGTCGTCCTTCTCTTCGACGGCGACCGGGCAGGCCGGGATGCTGCCGTCCGGATCATCAGCCGGTTCCTCTGGGATCCCGACCTCCAGTTCCGGGCCATCTGGCTTCCGGATGGCGTGGATCCCGACCAGTGGGTCGGCCGGGAGGGGGGCTCCGGAGTTCGGAGGGCCCTCGACGGAGCCCTTCCCATGGGAGATTTCGTCCTCGACTGGCTCGCCGCCTCCCTCGACCGTGTCCGGAAGAACCCCGGAGGAGAGGGCAAGGCCGCCCTGGTCGCTGATTTTCTCTCCATGGTGCGGGCCTTCCCGGACCTCGAGGTCCAGGAACAGCTACTGGAGAGAGGCGCCATCCTTCTCGAAACCATGAAGGACCTTCTGGCCATGCAGCTTCTCTCCGGAGAATCCGTCCCCTCCCGGGAAAAGGGCAGACCGGCCGAAGACGGTCCGGCGGCCCTGAACAACCGGGGGCTGGCCTGGCGCAACATCCTCGTCGAACTGGCTCGACTCTGGCTCGACGGGGGGGTCCCTCATCCGAAGGATCTCTGGAAACGGGAGGACTTTTCCTTTATCGACGATCCGTCCCTCGCGGAGGTTCTCGATGGCCTCTGGGCCCTTGAAAAATCTCCCTCCGACGGTCTCCACGATCTTCTCAGGAAGGATCCTTTTCTCTGGAGCCAATGGTATGACCTGCCTTCCGACCCGGGGTCCCGGCAGGTGCGCCTCGACGACATCACCGTGGCGATTCGCCGCCTGTCTCGAAAAAATGCCCGCCGAGCACCGTCCCGGATGGAAGGACAGGGCGCGGACATGCAAAACGCGTATTAAGGGAGATTGAATGGCAAAGAACGAACGCATCAGCGAAATGAAGGATCTGATCAATCTGGGCAAGGAACGCGGATATCTGACGTACGACGAACTCAACCATGCCCTTCCCACCGAAGCGGTGGATTCCGAGGAGATGGATTCGATTCTGACCTACTTCGGCGACATGAACATCGACATCGTGGGAGACGAGTCGGAGCAGGGCGAGTTCGGCGAGATCGAGGGCGAGGAAGAGGAGATCTTCGAGGAACTCGAGACCCTCGGTCTCGAGTCCGAGGAAGACGCAGAAGAGGCCCAGGAGGCAGCCCTGTCCGCGGCCGTCCGGACCGACGACCCGGTGAGGCTCTACCTCAAGGAGATGGGCTCCGTTCCTCTCCTCACCCGCGACGGGGAAATCCGGATCGCCCAGAGGATCGAGGAGGGCAAAACGGAGGTTTTCTCCTTCCTGTTCGGCATCCCCCTCTCCATCCAGAGCATCCTGGGCCTTCGGGACCGGGTCCAGACCGGGGTGATCGGGATCCGGGACGTAATCGACGTGGACGAGGAGGAGGAGACGGAGGAAGGAAAGTCTCCGGCCCTTCGAGAGGCCACGGAGACCTTCATCGCCCAGTCCTCCCGGATCGAGGAACAGTTCCACAAGATGAACGAGATCTCCCAGGAGATGAAGTCGGTCCTCAAGGACCAGTCCAAGAAGCGGGCCCTCCGGGACCGCCTCCGGAAGATCCGCCACGAGGTGGTCGAGGTCATCCTGGAGATGCACCTCCAGCAGAAGCAGATAGACATCCTCGTGGAGAAGCTCCGGGACGTGGTGGGTCAGTTCGAGGAGGCCGAACGCCAGCTCGAGCACTCCCGCCGGAAGATCGGCCACACCCGCGACGAAATCCTTCGCCGGCTGGGCGACGGATCGGAGGAGCCGACCTACGAGCCCGAAAAGAAGGATCTTTACGAGCAGTTCGCCCAGTCCCATGACCGGATCGCCCATCTCGAGGTCGAGACCCTGCTCTCCCCCTCCGAGGCCAAGGAAAGCCTCCAGCAGATTTTCCGCGGAGAGGAGAAGGTCCGGGAGGCCAAGGCCGAGCTCATCAAGGCCAACCTCCGCCTCGTCGTCTCCATCGCGAAGCGCTACACCAACCGGGGCCTCCAGTTCCTCGACCTCATCCAGGAAGGCAACATCGGCCTCATGAAGGCGGTGGACAAGTTCGAATACAAGAGGGGATTCAAGTTTTCGACCTACGCCACCTGGTGGATCCGCCAGGCCATCACCCGCGCGATCGCCGACCAGGCCCGGACCATCCGGATCCCGGTACACATGATCGAAACCATCAACAAGCTGATCCGGACGAGCCGCCATCTCGTCCAGGAACTCGGACGGGAGCCGCTCCCGGAGGAGCTGGCCAAGGAGATGCAGATGCCGGTCGACAAGGTCCGCCGGGTGCTGAAAATCGCCCGCGAACCGATTTCTCTTGAAACTCCGATCGGAGAGGAAGAAGATAGCCATCTGGGGGATTTCATCGAGGACAAGAAGACGATCTCCCCGATCGACTCGGCGGTGCGCTACGATCTGGTGAAGAAGATCGGCCAGGCCCTCTCCTCGCTCACGGACCGGGAGGAAAAGGTAATCCGGCTCCGCTTCGGAATCGGGGAGTCCACCGACCACACCCTGGAGGAGGTGGGCCAGGACTTCGACGTGACCCGGGAGCGGATCCGCCAGATCGAGGCGAAGGCGTTGCGGAAGCTTCGCCATCCGAGCCGCAGCAACCATCTGAAGAGTTTCCTGGACTGGTAGGAGGCGGAAAGATTCACAAGAGGGGCCTATAGCTCAACGGCAGAGCTGCCGGCTCATAACCGGTTGGTTCCAGGTTCGAATCCTGGTGGGCCCACCATACAACCAAAACGAGATGGAAAGGATAGGTCACTTGGACGTGGGACCTTCGGTCCAGGATACGCTGGCCCTGGTTTATCGGTTGCAGACGATCGACAGCGAAATGGCCCACATCACCCAGGAAATAGAGGCGAGCCGGGAGACCCTCCGCAAAAAGGAAGAGAGCCTCGAAACCTTGGCGAAGGTCATGGAGTCCGAGAAGAACGAGATCCTCCGACTAAGCCGGGATCGTCGGGATCGGGAGGAGGAGCTCCGGACCAACGAGCACATCATCTCCGAGAACAAGAAGAAGAACAAGGAGCTCAAGCACTCCCGGGAAATCCAGGCCTATCTGGCCGAGATGGAGTTCCGCAGGGACGAGGTGGAAAGGCTTCAGGAAGACATCCTCCGGATCATGGAGACCCAGGAGACCCTCGAGAAGGCGCTGAAGGAGCGGGAAACGGAGTTCACCGACCGCCGGGAGGAGACAGAGGCATTGAGAGCGACGGCCGAGGAGGAAACCATTGGCCGCATAGAGCGGATCCGCGGCCTTGAAGGGGAAAAGGCCGCTCTTACGGAGCAGTTTCCCGTGCCCCTTTTCCAGCAGTACTCCCGCCTTCGCCAGTCCCACAGGAACGGGCTGGTCATCTCCCGCATCATGAACGGGACCTGCGAGGTCTGCCGAATGACCCTTCCGCCCCGCACGCTGACCGAGGTCAAGAAGCGGCAGAAAATCGTTCCATGCCTGCACTGCCAGCGATGGCTCTTCATGGAGGAGATCCCGGGCGGGAACTAGGCCGAGCCGGCGCGGCATCCTCCGGAATTCGGATCCGGACCAAAGACGGGCAGGTGGCCGCCCGGAACCCTTCGGGGATCCGGGAGGAAAGTCCGAGCACCACAGGGCAGGGCGCTGGGTAACACCCAGTCCTGGCGACAGGAAGGACAGTGCCACAGAAAACAAACCGCCGGACTCCGGTCCGGTAAGGGTGAAAAGGCGAGGTAAGAGCTCACCGC
>DAHWGX010000046.1 GCA_027335985.1 Nitrospirota bacterium
CCGCGTCAGGCCATATTCCTGGAAGAGAGGGTATGGATGCCTTGCTCTCCATGGAAGTAGAAGAAATTGAACCAGTGGATGTTATGGCAAATATCGAGCAAAAGGCGATTCAGGCATTACGTGCTGATAACGAAATCAGAGTAAAACTGGAATCGGATTATGGAATTCCCTGGTATGGTGTCCAGCAGTTTCTTCTGAACCAAATTCCTGAACATCTCGATGATCGACAGCAATTCGCCTATAATCTTGTACCGAAGGTATTGAACAGCATTTATGGGCACCAGAGCCAAGCTTGGGAAACTTTTAAGAATCCATCTACGGGAAAGACTTGGGTGAGGGCGAGAGGTCGGAAGGATGGCTAGACTAGAAATTACTGTCCTAAATGGTGACTACACTGCCCCTATTTCAGCATTTTTCCGTTCGATTTTTTGCGAAGAAGGGAGGGGGCTCCAAATAACATCGTCATCAGCATTTAGTACAAAGAGTTCTGCAGACCTAGGGTACTTAAAATTAAATGATATTCCAACCGTTTCTTCTTTCGTTGTCGGCGTCCCATCTACGGTGTCAGTAGAGGCATTATTCACTTGAAGTTCGAGTATTCGACCCCAACGCGCTCCAGATCCATCGACAAATGTAAAGAGTGGCTGTCCAACATAAAGAGTTTGCATCGGACGCTGTACCACTACGACTGTACCGTTCTTGTAAGGTCCTTCTTTGAGTTGAAGGCGAATAGCGCTTCCCTGTTTAACATGGTGATTGCGCAAATAAACTTCCACTGTCAACGCATAGATGGATTTGGCTAAAGCATCGATGAAATTCACCAAGTCAGTCATCTCGCTTGGACCAAGGATCTCATCTGGATTTCCGCCTCGGTGTGCTACTTGGTTTCGTCGCTCTACGAGATCATCCAGACGTTTTTGAATTATATCTATGGGCACTCCACTGCCTGGAGGCGCCTCAAGATTGTTTGAATCACAGTACCACTTAACGATATTGTCCCCTCTCTGCAAAAAATTTCGAATCTGATCAATTCCAACATCAGAAAAAAGGCTCACGAGTTCATCGTACCGAAGATTGAGATCATGAGCTACAACAGCAGGCTCGTTTAGAACATAGCCGGGAACTTCTGATAAACAGTTGAACAGATTTTTCACCACATCGATCGATTGAATCCCTACATAGCGTCCCTCACCCAAACGACCTCGAAACAGAATTTCCGCTGACTTTTTTATGTGTTTCCGAGTTAATTTTTCAGGAAGTGCTTTGTACTTATTTATTGATGCAGCAAGTCGGGCATATGCCGAGACGAGGTTTTCAGCGAATTTCTCAAATGACGCATAAGTGGCTACTATAAACGCAGCATAGTCGAAGCGGCGGCGAATCGTGAGATATTGACGCACCAAGGAGTCGTGGTGCTCTGCAAGTAATTGATTAACGGGAGTAATAGAATTCACAAGCGTTTGTAATTCCGCCAACTCGTTGGTGAGTTCATCGACAATTGATCGCAAATGCAGCTCCTCAGGCTTTGTTGGCCTTTTCAATTGCGGCCGAAAAGGCTTCCTTGACTACCCTGTTTCTTATCTGCGTGTCTGAGAAGTTGGTACGTCGGCCAGAGAATAACTCTTGGTTCTGTTGATACATCGCCGTGAGTTCTTCACGTAGCACACTCTTGTGTGCAAGGAGCTTTTCTCGTGCAAGTATTACTTCTCTGCTATTTGCAACATACATTATTGGGTCATAAACGATCTTGGTAGGCCGTTGCGAGGAACTTATGACACAGTATGCTTCATTGCCAAGAACTGTCCAGAGAAATATGACTGTCGATTCAAACATCTCTCGATACTTGTCGAGAATTTCCTGAGAGAATTTGTTGCCTTCTATTAAGAATCGATCCAAGAACTCAGAAATCTTGTTCAGTCCAGCCTTAAACGATTCTATTTGTCGATATGCAAAGAACCGAAGAACGAGTTCTACATCCTCCATCTTTTCAAACATACGCTTTCCTGTATTTGTTGATTCATCAATAGATTCCGAGAAGTTTTCCTCGTATTGTTCTTCCGCTATTGGGTCGAGTGGGATTCCCCACATCCGACGAAATTTTTCGTTCTCGGAGAGAGACAGGCAAAGCCGATTCAGAGCTCCATTGGAGATAGCATTGCGTGTCTCTTGATTGCTCAGTTCAACCCCCCCTGAATTAAGGCGCTCAAAGACAATTTTCTTGAGCATCGTTGCCTGTTCTTCGTTCGCAGCGGTCTCTTTCAAGAGAATGACTGACGAAATGTACCTTCGGTCGATCCCGTCACGAACCTTCGATGGCAGTTGAGAGTATGTTCGCCCATCAAGGTCAGACCAATATTGCAAGCCATGAAGCGCAAATGAGTCGGCATAAAATTCACTTAATGCCGTAAGGCGTTGGCGACCATCCATTACCTCGAATCGGGCGAGGTCTCGCTCGTACAGAAAAACAGGGGGGACGGGAACGTTCATTAGAAAAGACTCGATAAGTCGTGATTTGCGCTCAATGCTCCAACGATGCCTGCGCTGGTATTCTGGGTCGAGTTTGTAACGAGGCTCTTTCTTCCCACTTGAATCACCTTCAATTTCGACAGTCTCCTGGAGCATCGCAAGGATGCCTGCCAAGGAGTAGCGGGCCGATTCGGTAACAATGCGAACGTCACCCTTTGCATACCGGCTGTTCAGTTCTTCATCAGTCGCTTTTGACTCAGTGGCTTTGTTGGTAAAAGAGAGTTTCTCGTCCTTTAGCAGGTTTTCTGAGATGGGTTCATCCGTTTTCTGATGAGACCTCCGCCGTGGGGTTCCTTCCTTTTTTTTTTGATTCACGTATGGGCTCCTTGAAAGGGGTTCAGGTCAAATGATCGATCATAACTTACTCATGTCAATATGCCCTGATCTTGAAATCCCATAATCTAAATTTCTCTGAACTTTCTTGATCTGCTCAATGCTTCACAGCCCAAATATCGTATTCAAGGAGTGGCTTGCTCCTGTTTCGCAGAAAAGTATCAGCCTGACGTTTACCTTTCATAGCGGTGCCGGCTTCTCGAAGAGTCATGATGCGCCAGCCACTGTCTATGAGTGATGCCTTGATCAGACTGAGTGGATCGGCACTCCGATCCGTAATTCCACCGAAGCGAATGACCATCTTGGCGTCATCGGAGCAGACAACATAAGAGTTTCGCCATACCATTCGAAGATCCTCCGTAAACTCATCAGGACTAGAATGAACCACTTGATCTCGAGTTGTGTAATCCACGATGTCTGGACCCCCGACGAACCAGTTGCGAAGCCATTGATCTGGTATGTATGTTCTCATCCCATAGTAAGGGGGCGAGGTAATGATCCAGTCAAACTTTTTCTCCGGCGCAATGGGCTGTAAGGAGTCAGACTTACGACTATCAGCGTGACGCACAACACCATTGATCGACGGGAGAGTGCTGTAGTACCGTTTCGCACGCCGTTCGATCAACGCAATGACGTCTACTTGATCGGGTCGAAGATTGTGCTCCTTCCAGAATCGGGTTGCATAGGCGGGCTTGGGGGCGTAGGTCCTAGGGCATTGATTGGAGAAGTAACTCGGAATGATCTTCTGCTTGGGACCATGCAACGCACCAAGCACGATGCCGCGCAATGCGATTCGCTCGGGTGGAGTGCAATGCTCAAGGAAAGCTTCGCGCAACTGGCAGAGTGAATTCAGTACATCTGGATGGAAGGCCCACGACCAGAATTCACCTCTTGGCACGTTTCGGGCCGATCTTGTATCGAGCAACTGCCTCGCCTCATTGCATATTTTCTCGGCTGTGGTAGAGACCAGCTTTGCCGACGAAATTGCGGCAGCGACTGGGCTGGAGTCTACGCCCATCGAAGCGAGGCCAGCCAGTCGTGCGGCGAAATTGGTAGTTCCTCTCCCACAAAATGGGTCGAGTATTGTTTCACCTTCCTTTGCCCGACGCTGCAGGATGTTCAGTGGAAAGGCGAGCGGGAACATGGTGAAATAAGGACAAATGCCGTTCAGTGCAATATTTTCTGTCACTGGGCTCCCATGGCTCGGACGATGGGTTTTAGGGGATGGTTCAATCAACGCATCTGAATGGATTTCATAGGTGTGTCGTTTACCTACACCTTCAGATTCGTGTATATACGTTGGCAATTCTAACTTATTCTTGCCAATTCTACTAGTCTGGCAAAGGCTAACGGGCGATGTCTTTAATCTGAGATTCAAAACAGTTTGTAAAGCGAAAAAGACCACAACACAAAGGTGCCGTGGCCATTCCTAATCTTCTGATTTTTCCTTTTACGTTCCCTTCACGACTGCGCAGAGCCGGGTGAAAAAGATGTAGTCCCTGGTCTCGTAACGGATAGAGACGATTTTGTGGATCCCCGCCTTTTTCGCAGCATCGAGGATCGTCTTTCCAGTTCCGGTCGTCGTGTCGGCCGCAAATGTCCCGTTGCACACCGTTGTCGTCTTGAGTCCGGAAGGTTCGCTTTTCGACACATCCGGACTCATGGGGGCTTCGGGAAAGGCCAGGGTGCATCCCCCGAGAACAGCTACGGAAAGAAGTCCCACAGGGATCAAACGATTGATCTTCATCCTTCTTTTGTTCTGCCCACAGAGGCGGAGGTGAATAATCCGGCGGACATTCAAAGGGCCGGTTCGAGTGTTGACTTCGGGGCGATCCGGGTAGTATCGGAAATTCCCGGCAAATCGATTTCTCCCGCAGTCTCATCAGATCCTTCGGGGTGGGACTCCCGGTCGAGTTCTTTCGGGTAATGTCCCCGATGGACCATCCAGCCGTGAGGGATTAGAAACCCGTTCCTGTCTTCCTCATGAGGCCCCAGTCGATTGCAGATGTCGGCGAAGCGGGAATCGGAGGTGACGGCCTGATATCTCCGGCCCCCGTCCATGACCCCGGGAGTGTTCCTATCGAAAAGCCGGCCGGAAGGAGGAGTTTCCTCGTACGTAAAAAAACGGACTGGTTCCGGGATCCCCGACAGCGTCTGGAACTCCTCTTTCACGAGGCGGGTACCGGGAAACGGGACACCTGAAGCCGCCGGAACCGTTGTCCCGCTATGTTCGGCGGATTTTTCTTCTTCCATCTCCCATCCCGGAGACCGCCCCATCAGAAGATCACAGACTTTTTGCGCCTGGGCGGCCGCCCGGAAGATCTCCTTTTTGTCCGACCTCAAGACCTCGAGCCAGTTGTCGATATAGGCGGCGTTCCGTTTGAGGTCGTTGTCGATTCCCAGTTCGGCGCAGACGAGGGCCGAGGCGATTTCCGCCACCAGTTCTTCCCGGGCATAGTCCTTTGTGCCGAAGGAATTCGCGAAAGGACGGGAAAGCCGCTTCTCGTGACCGGTGGCGTGTCCGGATTCGTGAAGAAGAGTCCCGTAATAGGAGTTCATGTCCGGGAACCGATCGGGATGGGGCATGTTGATCCTGTCGACCGACGGACGGTACCAGGCGTCGCTTCCGTCCGGGGACATCTGGGCAACGGAATGGCTGAGCGTCAGCCCCGTTTCCTTGAGGCGGGAGAGGATTTCCTCCACTTTCCTGTCGAGGATGATTTTGTTCGGTGTGTTGCCTTCCGTCTTTTCGAGTTCCGGGAGACCCTCGATCTGTTCGGCGTTGAACACGTGAATCGCCTTGGTAAACCAGAATTTGTAGGTTTTGCTGACGTTCCTTGCCTCTCCCGTTTCCGGATCCGTCTCGATGACGGTTTTTTGGCGCAACTGCGGTTTGGACAGGATGATTTCTGTGGCTTTCTCGCCTTTTTTGACCTGCCAGCCCTGTTGTCGCGCCGCCTCGAAGGTGCACCACCGGGGATCCGAATACCCCCTGGAAAGAAGGAGCAAAGTGTTGATCCCCTGATAGGGACGGCCGTTGACAGCGTTTCTTGGGAGAAAAGACCTCGTCCCGTCAAGCGATCCGGCGGACCAGGGACGTTTCCAGGGCATGACGCCTTTTTCGAGTTCGGCGACGATCCGCTCCGTCACCTCTCTGTGCAGGTCGCGATGTTCCTTTTTTCCGCGGTTATTCGTTGTCGCCATTGTCCGGATCTCCTTCAAAGTGTTTGTTCCAGGAATCGAAGGCGGCGAGTTCGTCTTTCTCGATCACGCAGATTCCCTCCTTTTCGAGTTCTTCCTTGAGTTCGGGTGTGAGTGGTTCCAGGCACATCGTTTTTTCTCCTTTCATCCAAGTTCCGGAAAGAGCGATTTTCCGATTCTTCCGGCGTGCTCTTCTTCCAGAGGCGTGGGGTCGTAGCCGCTTGTTTCGATATTGGCGATCCGGCATTTCAGGAACGCGACATGAAGAAAATCCTCACGACCCGAAAGGCAGGCCCTCCCCCATCCCAGGGCCGACATGACGGACACCATCGCCTGGATGTCCTCTTCCCGGGAAGAATAGGCTTCGATCCGGTTCGCAAAGACCCGGAAGACGGGATCCGTTCCGTCGGAACGGGTGTAGATCACGGAATGATCCCCTGGAGCTTTCAGGACATATCCGGAAAGCTCGAGCGGAACGGGAGGGTCGGGAGACAGGGCGGGATCGTTTCTCCGGAGTTGTCCGATCATCTGGTCGAGCGCGAATCCGGTCATACCTTTTTCTCCACGGCCAGGAACTGCGAGACGGCCAGTCCCTTCGGATGGGACAGGACGCTTCGTCTGACGACGAGAAGGGTCACGACCAGGCTCTGGGAGACGCTCGACTTGGCCGCCTGGTAAGTCACCAGGACGGGGACCTGAATCTTCCAGGCATAGATGCCGGCGAGCATTCCTTTGGCGACCACGACCCCGGCCGATGTCGGGACGGCGCTCGTCACCATCCGGTTTTTCAGAACGAGATCGAGGTTGCCGGAGGCCTTCAAGGATCCGATGAATGAAGAGAATCCTTCCTTCGTGAAGTCCCGCGAAAGCCCGAAAAGGGCCTTGCGCCAGTTGACGAAATCGTAGGAGTAGGCCGATATCACGACATCCGTCGCCCAGGAGACGACCCGACGGTCTTCCATGGCGGGGCGGGACAGGGCGACAAGGGGGAGAATCCGTCCGTCGTTCGTGGCGGCGAAGTAGATGGGCCGCTTGTGGAGCACCGCCCATCCGAGAAAGGCGTTGCCGACCACGGACACGGCAAGCGCCACGGTGCCGATGCGGAGAGAAGCCGAGATTTTCCGGTACTGGTCCCGGTACCAGTCGTTCCGGAGCCCCACCAACTGGGCCCCTCCCTCGCGGGAAGGATGAGACTCTTTGGGAGAGGACGGGGCGGAGGAATGTCCGTCCTTCCGCCCCTTTGTTCCGAACAGTCCGAACATCAGTTCATGCTCAGATCGTCGTCGTTATACAGGGACGCAGTCGTCCCGACCGGATCCGGCTCGGATAGGCCGGGAAGGGAGGGGGCCGGTTCGACAGTGTGTTCTTCCGAATGAGGTTCGGAGGCCCCCTTTTGTTCAGGTTCCAGTCTTGTCTCCCGGACCTCGGCCGGCGTCTTTTTTTCCTGAGCGGACGGAGATTCCGGGGACCAGGCGAGTTTCTCCCCGTCGACCACGGGAACGAGGTAAGACGGGGTGAGCCGGGGTCCCATGGAGTGGATCCCGGTTACGAACTTGCCCGACCCCGGATCGAATTCGATCACCATTTCGGAAAGCCGGTTCTCCGGTTTACGGACCGGTTCGCCGTCTTTCGCCGGCACTGTCCGGAAAGCGAGGGACTCGATACGCTTGTCCCCTTTTGGAAAGGTTTCCTTCGAAAGGCTGTAGTTGTCGAAAAGGACGAGATCCAGTCGGGACTTTTCCGGAAGTCCCTTCTCCAGAAAGGTCTTGAAGTCCTCCCTGCCCGCGAGCTTGTCCATGAGCGAGGCGGTCTCATTAGGAAGAAGAGAGGCCGTGAACGTTTTGGTGACCTTGCCTCCGTCCTCGACGACCCGCAAGATTCCCGTCATCCACTTGTCTGCGCTCTTCACATTTTCCAGGGATTTGAGATCGGGAAGGGTCTCCTGGCTTGAGAGAACGGTCAGACCGTAGGGAAATTCAGCGCCGTCCTTCGGATTTGCGAACACATGGCCGCGAATCGCCTGGACCTTCTTGGCGGCAGTGTCCTCCGGATCGAAGGCGATCCCCTTGATCCACCGGGCCCGAAGGTCCGTGCCTTCACCGGGACTCTTGTCAAAATCGACCGAAATCAGGCCGCCGATTTTCATCGGCGGGGCCGGATTTTTCCCTTTTTCGATCTGGGCGAGTGTCGGCCGCTTTTTGTCTTCCGCCGCATCCCCTTCTGTCGTCAGGGCGATCCGGACAGTGGGAGGATTCTCCGATTTCGGCGGATACGGCACGCCCAGGACAGCCGTCGTCCCCCCCTTGTCGTCATGCTCATACCCTGCGACCTCGTACACCCTGTTGGCATGGAACGTCCGATTTTTCTTTTCTTCCTTGTCTGCCATGATACGCCTCCGTCTTGGTTTTAAAATATTAATATGTTATTGTTTATTACCATATATAAATGATATTCGACCGGAATGAAAAAGGCAAACAGGATACCGTGACACTGGAGCAATCATGAGAAAGGTTCTGTCATGAGGCTTTACATCGCCGAAAAACCTTCTATGGGCCGGGCCATCGCGGAAGAGCTCGGGATCCGGGGAAAAAAGGAGGGGTTCATCGAGGTTCGGGACGGAGTGGTGTCATGGTGCGTCGGCCATCTTCTCTCGCAGGCTCCCCCGGACCACTACGATCCGAGATACCGGGAATGGAACGAAGCGGATCTTCCCCTGATTCCTCCGAACTGGAAGCTCGTAGTCGGAAAGGGAATGGCGGGTCAGTTCGGAATCCTGAAGAAACTGATCAACCAGGCGGACGAGATCGTGAACGCCGGCGACCCGGACCGGGAAGGGCAGTTGATCGTGGACGAGGTCCTGGAGTATCTCGGGAACAAAAAGCCGGTTCGTCGCCTCTGGCTGTCGGCTCTCGATCCGAAGAGCGTCCGGGACGCCTTGTCCAGGATGGCGCCGAATTCGGACCCGAAATATGTGTCTTTCCGGGAGCAGGCTCTGGCTCGCTCCCGCGCCGACTGGCTGGTCGGAATGAACCTGTCCCGCTCCTTTACCGCCCGGGCCAGGAGGGGGGGAGGGAGCGGGGTGATTTCCGTCGGTCGCGTCCAGACCCCGACCCTGGCGCTCGTCGTGGCCCGGGATCGGGAAATCGAATCGTTCGTTCCCAGGGATTTCTTCGTGGTGACGGCCCGCGTCCGAGTCCCGGGCGGGACGTTTTCCATGACCTGGACTCCCCTTCCGGATCATGCGGGGCTTGACACCGAGGGGCGCTGCGTTTCGTCCGACGTGGCCAGAGAGGTCGCGCAAAAGGTCAACGGCCAATCGTCGCGTCTCGACGTCGAGACGAAGCGGAAAATCGAGGCCCCCCCGCTCCCGTTTTCCCTGTCCGGGTTGACCGCGGCCGCCTCGAGGCAGTGGGGGTATTCGGCCAAAGAGGTTCTGGATGCCGCGCAAACGCTGTACGAGCGGAAGCTGACAACCTATCCGCGCACCGACTGCGACTATCTTCCGGAAAATCAGCACGGTGATGCGCCAGAAATCCTGGGATCCCTCGGACGGTTTTTCCCCGAAGCGAAGTCCGCCGATCCCCGGAAAAAGTCGAAGTCATGGAATACGGAAAAGGTCACGGCTCACCACGCCATCATCCCGACCTCCCAGGTCACCGATCCTTCCTCTCTGGGACCGGCTTGTCTTTCCAACCTGTACGATCTGATCGTCCGCCATTACATCGCCCAGTTCTATCCGGAATTCTCCTACGACGAAACGACAGTGAAGGCGGTATTTGCCTCCGAACCCTTCCGGGCGAGGGGACGGGTTCCGGTCGATCCGGGATGGAAGGCCGTCTTCTCCACGGGGAAAAAAGAAGAAGATGAGGAAGGGGACAAGACGGACAGGGAGCCCCGTCTCCCGAATCTTTCGAATGGAGACAACGGAACCGTCTCGGACACGGAAATCCAGTCAAAGAAGACAACGTCTCCGGCGCGTTTTACCGACGGAACGCTGATTCTCGCCATGAAATCGGTCCACCGGTTCGTCTCCGATCCGGAGCTTGCCGCGGTGCTGAAGGAAAACGAAGGGATCGGGACGGAAGCCACCCGGGCGGCGATCATCGAGATTCTTCTGAAGCGGGAATTCCTGAAAAAAGAGGGAAAGAAGAATCTCGTGTCGACTCCTTCGGGCCGGGCGCTTGTCGATCTCGTGAGCATTGATGTGAAGTCTCCGGGAACGACCGCGCTCTGGGAGCGGGATCTTGAAGGGATTAACTCCCGGACGGACTGCGAGGCGTTCGTCTCAAGAATCGGGGCCTTTGTCAAAAAAGTGGTCGACGAGAACCGGAAGGGAGGCTCCGCCGGGTTGCCGGAGGGCTTCGCAAGGACGGAGACATCTCCCTGTCCTTCCTGCGGTCGGCCGCTCTCCCGGATCAAAGGGCCGTCCGGGTTCTTTTGGGGATGCTCGGGATTTCGGGATCCGGCCAATCCCTGCAAAACGACCTGTCCCGACGAACGGGGAAAACCCGGAACCCCCAGGATTTCCGGGCCGGTCCCGGAGGTGGCGACCTCTCTTCCGTGTCCGAAATGCGGGAAGAATCTCGTCCGCAGGATGACCACCACCGGGAAACCCTTTCTTCGGTGTCCGGTCTGCACCGCATCCTTTTGGATGGAGGGAGAAGGCTGCGGGAAAGAATGGACTCCTTTTACCCCCGGGTCGAAAACCCCCAGATCGCGGACCCCGTCGGGGAATGGGAAAGAACAAACAAGGAGAAGATCCCCATCCAAAACCCGATCGGGAAGAGGGATCCGGTGAAAAGGGTCCTGGTCTCCCTTCTGGTTCTCCTTATGGTGGTTCCTTTTTCGCCTTGTGGTGCGCCTCCTGCCTTTGCCGGACAGGCTCCGTCCGTTCCCTCTCCCCAGTCGCAATCGGTGACCAGCATCCAGAACGCGCTTTCCAACGATCTCGTTTCGGGTTCATCGAATCCGGCTCCCTCCCCTTCCCAGGGTGGAGGTTACCAGTCGGTTCCTGCAAATACCGCTCCGAACAACTGCGCGGCTCAGCCCATCATGAACGCCATGGCCGGCGCCCAGAGCGATTACCTGAACAAGGCCGGAAGAGCCGTCTCGAAGCACCAGGGGGTGATGCAGACGCTGGCGAACCAGCTGGACGTCTGCGCGAAGAACTTTCTGAAATTCGCCTTCGGCCTCTCATCCTCCCTTCCGGGGTGGACAGCCCTCCTCGACCAGATCGTCACGATGGCCTGCAGCACAGTCGGGCAGGCGATGTACGATGCGCTCATGTGTCTCATCAACGGGGCCCTTTATGGGGCTCTTACCGGAAAGCCGTTCGGATTTTGCGGAGGGTACGTGATCAATACGTCCCTTTCCGGAGGGATGACGGTCAACCCCCAGACGGGGCAACTCCAGTTGTCCGGAATGGCATCGAACGGAAACACCTCCTTTACCGGAGGGGTCTCGGGAAACGCCACTCCCAACGTCAACACGGCACAGGGTCCCTCCCAGGGGAACTCGTCCTATAACGCGGGCAGCACCTATACCCCCGGGCAGGGCATCCAGAATTCGACCGCCGGAGGCACGTCGGGTGCTGGTCAGGCCATCGGACCGAACGAAGGGGTCACGGGGACGCTCCAGAAACTGTTCCAGTGAGGGACTGCATGAAACGATATTTTCTTCCGGTATTTACAATGATGTTGATATTGGGAATGACGGCAGGATTTCAGGGAAAATCCTGGGCGGTCGGGGGATCCTCCTATGTCCAGTGCCTTTCGGTTGTGACGGCGGAGATGTCGGCCCTCCTGGCATCCGGAGCTGCCACCCCTTCCGCCATTGCCGGAACGGTCACGGCGACCCTGAACCTGAACCTCCAGCCTTATGTATTGGCGCTTGGATCCGAGATCTGTGCCCAGGGCTCGAACATCGTCGCGGGGCTCACGAGCCTGACCGCCGCCCTGTCTTCGGATCTCCACAATCAGGCACGTCAGATGGACGCCTCCCTGACCCACAAATATCTGATCGGGGAACGGCTCCGGACCGAACGGGAATATGGACCTCACGCCACCGTGGCCCATGTGTGCGCACGGAGCGCCGAAATCCAGATGGCCGGTCCCGTTCTGGCCAGTGCCGCGGGAACCGCCGCCACATCGGATGCTGTGGCCAATCAGTGGATGCAACAGGATATCCCGAAAACCCGGGCCCTGACGAAGATCGCAAGCCAGCCCCAGACGAACTTCGACGCGTCGAACCTGTTCGGGACGAACGACCTGGCCGGGGGATCGACTCTTTCGACCATTCAGGCCACGGCTGCACAGAATTTCGTCCTGAACGTCACCAATCCCGTCCCCTACGTGGCCACATCTCAGACAGCCCCAAACACCTCGGAAGGCCGAAGGGAAGCGGTGGCCAATCTCCGGGACCACGCGATCCTGTCCCTTTCCCGCCACACCTTAAACGAGCAGCTGGCGCTTCGGACCGCCCAGAACAACCCGTCTCTCGTCTCCTGGCAGAACGCCCTGGCCAGCGAGTCGGGGCTGCCTCCCCTTCCCGCGAACACGGCCGGGGTCAGTCTCATGAGCGTTCTGGGAACAGATGTCTCCAGCCGGTTTTCAAATCCGGCGTGGCTCTCGGAACTTCATACCCTTTCCTCGACGGGCGTCCTTCGGGAGACCGCCCTCGAGGAGGCTTTGGAAATCGAACTGGAATGGCAGCAGCTCTTGTCGGATCAGCGGATGGAGGCGCTTCTGGCTGCGATCGCCTCCAAGCAGGTGAGGATCCGGAGGACCGGGCCATGAGCCGGGAGTTCATCCGGAGATCCTGCGGGCATGGCGAAGCGGTCTATGTTATCGGCCCGGCGTGCGGGCGTCCCGGAAGAATACGGGCGAAGGAACGTGAACCCTGCGGGGTATGCCGGAATCGAAGAATCGACGACGAAATCTTCGTCGCAACGGTGCGGGAAGACGGACGGAGCGATTCTCCGGAGACGAATAGTGTTCGGGAGTCCTTCGAAAACGTCCTGAAAGAAAGAGAACGATCGAACGACACCAAAAAAGGAGAAAACTCATGACCGGAAAAATCAAAAGCGTCTTTCTGGCTCTCGTTCTTGCGGCAACATTCGGACTGTCCGTCCCCAACGCCAAGGCCGCCGACTCCGGTCCCGGAGTCTGGGATTTTCTTCTGTTCGGAAATCTCGACATGGGAAGCTCATTCAACGCCGGAACCCTGGGAACGAATGGTGCTGGAACGACCGTCTACAAAGGAAGCCAGCCCATCACTTCCCCTGGGTACGGATTCGGGTTCGGAACCGAGGTCTGGTTCACCGACAACATCGCCGCGAGACTCCTCCTGCAGGGGAACGTATTCGCCAACGGGTGGGGTACGAATCTCAAGAACGGGCCGTTCTTTGGTTACGCCGCCGCCACGGTCGGCCCGGTTTTGAAGCTGTTCGGATCGACCAATTATTTCGTCTACGCTCCGGTCGACCTGGGATATGCGATCACGGCCGCAAGTTCCGGAAACCCGGCCACCGTCGGGGCGGTATCGAGTTTCACGGCCGTCGAGGGGGGGTCTTTCTATGGAGACCTGGGGGTCGGGGTCAACATCCGGCTCCTGACGCTCGAGGCCAAGGTGGCCTATCTGCCCGCTCCGGGAGCCTTCGGGGGAAGTTCGTTCTTCTTTCCGATCTCCATTGGCTTCGATCTTTAGGGGAGGGAAGTGTATACTGACTAAGGAAAGTCACATTATGGAGACCGATATGGGACCGATTCTTTCGTGGAGTGGAGCGATTACCAATGAGGAGATCTATAAGATCGCGAAGGATCCATCAAATTCTCGTTACCGATGGGCCATGGATCAGATTCTGAACTACGACTATCTGGAAAATATCGAGAAAATGTTTACTCCTCAGGAAATTCTCGATGTTCTGCCCTACATCCATTTTCGACCCGCATTGAGAAAAAGAACTTTGGAGACGGCCCTTTCCTACTGGATTAGAGGGATCCATCATGCTTACCCCCCTTCAACGTAGGGTTCTGGCATTTCTCTTCGAAGAGGAAAGGATAGAGAAGTGTATACTGACTGAAGAAAGTCACATTCCGTTGTGTCGAGTTGCAATTATGAGGAACCAATTATGCAGACCCCGCTCGCCAGGGCACAGGAAGCGTTCAATAAGTACAAGGCATTGTGTTTCTTCGATATTCGTGACGATTTCAGGGTGACGGAAGAGAATGTGTTTTTTGTGCTGGGCCGTCTTCGGAGTGAAGGAAATATGAAAACCTTTCGAATTGCCGCAGAGATCGAAAAAGAGTTGGGAAACAAATGCCGCTAGAGGATTTTCAGAAGGAAATATTCGGCCTTCTTGCAAAAAACCGGAATCCTGACAGTTATGTCGCGGGAGGATTAGTTCTCAATGAATCACAATCCGCTCCCCGTTATTCTAACGACATCGATATTTTTCATAGCGAAACCATGGCGGTTTCGGGAGTTGCCATGCAGGATGCCGCCTGTCTGCGTGAGCACGGAATTTCTGTGGAAATGGATATAGTCTCGGACAAGTTTGTCCGGGCAGTGGCCCAAAGGGGAAATCTCGCGACGCGGCTGGACTGGGGAATTGACTCGGCATTTCGTTTCTTCCCGATCGAAGAAGATCCGGTATTCGGATACCGGCTTAACTTCTGGGATGCTTGCGTCAATAAGGTTCTTGCCCTTGCCGGTCGGGTCAATGAACAGGACCTTCTTCGGGATACTTTGGACATTTTGGAAATCGACCGGACATCTCTTTCCTTGGGAACCCTGTGCTGGGCGGCTGTTGGGAAGGATCCTGGATGGACCCCCGAATTGCTTCTGAATACGATCGTCATGCGTGTCCGTTTCAGGGATGAACATTTTTCGGCATTGAAATTGCGCCCAGACTATACAGTCAGGGATTTCAAGATTCAATGGCTTCAGATCCTGGACCGTGCTCAGAGTCTCATCAGGTCGCTTCCCCCGGAACAGGCCGGATGTTTGTATCTCGATCAGACGGGACAGCCTGTGACCCCTGATCCAAATCATCTGACATCTGTCAGACCCCATTATGGTTCCCTCGGTGGAGCCTGGCCGGAAGTTCACTCTGTGAATCTTTCTCAATCCGAATCGCCCAGGGATCCGGAACCCGGAGCGTAAGGATGGGCTACCTTTTAAGACAAAGCCCGACTGCCTTTCTTATCCTGATTCTATTTCATTCTCCCGCCCAAGCCCTGACCGGATCCTCCTTTGCCGCCTGTGTGGCCGAAGGAGAGGTGACCTACGCGCCAGCGACGGCGGCAACTTTGTCTGCCGCGGCCGGAGCCGAGTCAGGAATTGCTGCGGCAGGAGCGGCGGCCTTGGCCAGCGATCTGGCCGCGGCAACTTCGGCAACCGCCGGATGTCTTGGAGCCGTGCCATGTGGAATCGCGACATCCCTGGGGGCCTCGGCGGCCGCATTTCCCGAACTGTACGGATCCGCCGAAGCGGCTCTGACGCCTGTTGCCCAGACAACGGGAGGAGTGGCGACCGGAGCTTTCGGGGGAATGGGGATCGTGGAACCGTTGTCGGGGCCCGGATACTGGATTCCTGTTGCCGGAGGCCTCGTTTTGAATCTCGAGTCCTACGCGGTCGCCCTTCACGGCGCCCTCTGCGCGGCCGGCCAAAATATCGACACTGCCCTTTCTGCGGCAAGCTCCGCACTTTCGAGCGATCTCCACAATACCGCGCGGCTGGTCGACAGCGCCAAAACCCATCTTGGGCTGATCCGGGAGCGTCTCCGGATGGATCGGGAATATCAGCCGAAGACTACTCTCTGTGCAAGGTCGGCCACGGTAGCGGGGAACGGTCCTGCCTTGGCCTCCGTCGCCCAGACGGCCGGAACCATCGACTCGTCCCTGTTGGCGGTGGATGAGGGACTTCCCGGATCGCTCATCCTTTCCTCTGCTTCCTCCTGGCCGGAACCCAACGCATCCGATCTTTTCGGCGCCGGTGGAGACACCCTCACTCCCCAGGAGATTTCCTCCGGAATCCGGACGATCTGGCTTTTGACCCATTCGACCGGTCACGCGATTGATTCCCGGACGAAAGTCCATACGAGATCCCCTGTCCTTCCCCAGACTGTTCTGGCACGGGAAAGCCTGATCCGGCATATCCTCACGAATCTGTTTGCCCTGAGGGTTCCTCCGACCCCGGGTGCTGTGAGTTTCATGGGAAACCTGTCAAGCCAGGTTCTGGAACGGTGGGGCAATCCTCCGTGGTTGGTCTCGCTCCACACTCTTCATCCGGCGACGCTCCGCCGGGAAATCGCCATGGAAGAGAGTCTGAAATCCGAGATCCGCTATCTCCGGATGGTTTCGAAGCAGCACCGGGAAGCGCTCCTGGCGATGATCGCGGCCGAAGGAGCGAATCGGTGAAACGGCTCACCGTTCTTTTGGGAGCGGGATCGACACTCGTGGCTTCCCCATTAGGAGTTCCTCGCGGAACCCACTCGACAGAAACGCTCACTTCCTTTGTCTATAGGGATCATGATCTGGCCGCGAAAATCCATGATGAACTTCGGACGAAATATCCATCAGTCAATTTTGAGGATATTCTTTTTGCTCTGGAAAACCTCGAATCTTTCCTCATGTCAAAAGAGATCAAAGGAAATTTGCGATCAGCCCAGTTTGACCCAGTCATTTCGGTATTCACAGCTATGCGAAATGATCTCGGTTTTTCGCTTGATCGTCAAAATGTCAGTCAAAATCGTAGAAAACTAATCAAATACATTTTCGGAAAAATGGTCTTCGATTTGACCAAGCTGCGGGAGAATCCTGAGGACCTTTACCTCAAAGGTTTGATTGAAAGGCTTCAACAGCAATTTACTCTTCATCTCTTTACCTTGAATTATGATGACCTCATCGACCTTGTGTACGATACCTGGTTTGACGGATTTATTGAAAAAGATGATGGAAAGTCGTTTTCAAGGTTTGATGGGGCTGAATTTCTGAGACGTTTCGATACTGAATCAAACTCTCTGGTTCATCTTCATGGAAGCATCCGGTTTGGCTTTCCTGTTCCTCCTCGTGGAAGCCAAGTCAATCCTGGGACAGTTGTCAAATACGATGACCCAATGGAGGCCTGGGATTCCTATGCGCGAACGTTCCCAGGAGAGATCCTCGTCGATGGTCAAATTGTTTCCCAGGATCCCATCATCTCCGGACTGAACAAACTCGACAAACTGTTCCTGAACCCGTCCCCATTTGGCTATTATTATCAGTCGTTTACCCGTTCCATGGTCCATGTTCCCAATCTTCTGATCATTGGTTATGGAGCGAGGGATCCGCATGTCAACGAATGGATCAGGGAATTTGCGAGGGTGCATGGAACCAATCGAAAAATCGTGATGGTTTCCTTGTTTGAAAAGGACTATATAGGAAAAGACCTTCCGATCGTGGATTTTGCAAGGAAGGCGATGGGAAACGAGAATTTCAAATACCACGAGATGGTCCGGGATGTCCCCAACACTTGGCTGGAAATGGGGCCTTGTTTTCGATGGGTTCAGTCAGGGTTCCCATTTTCGAATCCAGAGATTTTGGATAAAATCATCGAATATTTCAATCATTAAGCCCTAACGTTTGATGAAAGGATCCTTGTTGAATTTCTCCCACTGGCTTCCGAAGTTCATCTGGGGAGAAGCCATCACCAGCCGGGCCGGCTCTGACTTTGAAGACTGTGAATATCTGACCCACACCTGTTTCCCCCGATTTGTCTGCCGAATCCTCCCATTTGAAGATTTTGGTGGAGA
Organism: Nitrospirota bacterium; assembly: GCA_027335985.1. Next base: position 17,852 of record DAHWGX010000046.1, read on the forward strand.
AAACGTGAGCGACGGATCGATCCGTGTTTGGCGTGAAGGCCCGGAAGGAAACACTGTCTGGAAAACGAACTTTGGGTTTTTGGTGAAGGATTTTCTCTGGATCAACTGGCCGGACAAAGATGAGGTGATCGCAGAGGTCTTCAGGGAAATTTGCGTTGACCGACGACTTCGGGAAGATCTTTACGAGACGCTGGAGTAAGGATGGAACATCCGTTGCGGGATTACCGAACGATTTATGATTTGGAAAAGTATCAGTATGATTTTATTAAATGGGGCTAGAGCGCTTGGTTTGCTTACATATTTAGAAAAGAACCCAAACCCTAAGCTTATGCTTCCTATAGTTCAGTTTTCGATATGGGCTTCGATATCCTTATTAACGGGGACTATGTATTTTCTAATCATTGTAGTAT
>DAHWGX010000045.1 GCA_027335985.1 Nitrospirota bacterium
TGTCGGCATCAACGGATTCGCCGGCGTCGGAAAGACCACGATGCTGAAACCTGCCATCGAATCCCTGAAGGGGACCAGGATCGGAGGAATTCTGTCCGATGCCGGATATCGGGTCATCGGTCTGGGTCCTCAGCATAGCGCAGTCCATGCCCTGAAAGATGCGGGAATCATCGAGGGGGAAACCTTGCAGGCCTGGCTCGCCAACCGGAAAGCCGGCCAGGAACTGGACGAAAAGACCGTGATCGTGATCGACGAAGCGGGTCTTGCGAATGCGAAGGATCTCGAATCGGCCATGAAACGGATTGAAAAGACCGGGGCCCGGGCGATTCTCGTCGGAGATGCGAAACAATACGAAAGCGTGGCCGCGGGGCCGGCTTTCCGGCAACTTCAGCAAAACGGGATGGAAACGGTCTATGTGACGGAGATGCAGCGGCAGAAAAACGCCCCGGAGAACGTTCGGGAGGCGGCAAAGGCTTCGGTTTCCGACCCCGCGAAAGCCCTGGAACTGCTCGAACGAAACATCACCGAGATCCGGAATCCCGAGGCGCGCACCAAAGCCCTGGCCGAAGCCTTTATGAAGTCCCCGGACCAACGCGACACACTGGTTCTGACCGGGACTCACGACGCCCGGAAGGCGGTGAACGAGCATGTCCGGACATCCCTGGGACTCGCCGGCTCCGGTTTGGAATTTAACCGCTTCGAGGCCGGAGATTTCACGGAAGCCCAGAAAAAGCGGATCGGATCGTACGAGACCGGTCAGGAGATCCGGTTCGGAAAAGACTACCGGTCGATGCGGGTCACGTCCGGAGAGGTCGGCAAGGTTGCCAGTGTGGACAAGGAGAACGGAACGGTGATTCTCCGGATGTCAGACAGCCGGACCGTCGCGATGACCCCGCGCGACATGAGCGGAAAGGGACACGAGATCGGGTCGGTCGAGAAGATCGAACTGTCTCGTGGAGACCGGATCCGGATCACCGGGAACGAACGGAAGAAGGAAGGGATCACCAACGGAATGCGCGGGGAAATCATTGATGTTTCCAGGAGTCGCATCATGATTCGGTTCGATAGCGGGCTGGAAGCCTCTCTTCCCGTGTCGGGAACGAAGCCGCTGGAGATCGATCACGGCTATGCCCAGACGGGGCATTCCGCCCAGGGGCTCGGGGCGGGGACCGTCATTCTGGATCTTCCTTCCGGATCCCAGACCCTGAACCGGAGAAGTTTCTATACCAACCTGACGCGCACCAAGGGAGTCGTGATCGCCTTTACGGACGACCGGGAGCGGCTGACAAAGGCCGTGACGAGAGAAAAAGACAAGACGATGGCCCTCGAGGTGGAGGAGCCGGCCCGGGAACGGATCCGGGAAGAGCGAAAGGAGAAAGTCTCCGAACGGGAGTTGTCCCCGGATCCGCGGGAAGGGGCGAAAAAGATCCGAGCCGAGGCGGAGAAAATACGGGAAGATGTTCAAAAACCGGAAAAGCGGACTCCGACGCCGATGGAAGAAAAAAAGCGGGAGGAGAATACCCGGGATCGGGAGAAGGAAAAAGAGCAGGAGCAGATCAAGGAACGGCCACAGCGCCGCCGAGAACGAGACGGAATGGGGTTTTGACAAGGGAGAAAAGATGATCGACGCATCGATGCTGCTTCACATGATTTCCGCACTGGATACGCTGGAAAAACTGATCCCGGGGGAGGACGCCGGCGAATACGCGGTCAAAAAACGGGAATGGGAAGCTCTGAAAAAAGCTTGCTGGGCCGAGTACCGGGCGCGCGAGAGAACTCTGGACGCGGGACTCGGGTATTGAGCGGAAAACGGCCCTTCGCTTCAGGAAAAGACAGCCCGGATCCGGGCTGTCTCCGTTTCAGGTGGAATTGTTCGGAGGTTTCCCTTCCGCCAGTCTCGAAAGAACGAACGGAAGAGCAGCCCCGACGGCAAAACAGGCATAAGGTGTGTCTTCAGCAACGGCGACGGCCGTCAAACCTCCCGCAATTGAAAAGACCATTGCAAACAAAAGATAGGCGGATTAAAAGAAGGGAACTGGAACCGGGATCCTCCGGAAAGAATCCGGTACATGCGCACAACCTCCAGAACGAAGGCTCCGGCCACTCCCCACCAGAATTTAGGCCAAGACCACCACATGCCGATAATCAGAGGGCGCTCATGTAGCGTCGAAGAGACTCCGCAAATCCCACAGTAAAGAGTTCCTGCCCGGATTTGTCCAGGGAAAAAGGTGTGAGATGCGAAGAGCCCAAATCTTTTACTTCGTTCAGGATCCGGTCAATTTCCTGGGCGGGGACTCCGAGCGTGGACAGAAAGGAACGGAGTTTGGTTTCCCCATAGACGGAGATAGTCTTGAGAGGCCCCCTCCAGATACTTCTTGCCTCGCATGGAGTGAAGGAAACGGAATACATGGCAGGGGCCAAGATCGATTCGTCCTTGATCTTGACTACCAAAAGGGAGATATCAAGGGTAGAAGGTTCTTCTTTTTCTTTTGTGATCATCGGTCCCTCCTTGATGCCTCTATTTTAGCCGATTCCTCCATCTTGTCCAATCCGTAGATCCGGGAGAGCACCGTTGGCATATGCCAACGAAATCACGAGGACCGGAACCGTTCCCGGATTGGCATATGCCAATCCGAAGGCCCCTCTGCGAGCGGGTCATTGGCCAACGACTGTGCCTACGTTCCGGCATTGGCATAGCATGGGCATATGCCCATGAAAGATCGGCTCCGGACAACGCTTTCCAATGTTTTTCGGGACATCCGCCAGGGTGCGTGGTGTCCCAAATCTTCAAAGAGGGGTCCGGGGAGTATCCCCGGGGATGTTTTGCGGTTTCCGTTCTCTTGTTCTCTGTACTTTATGGGCAAGGGAAGTTGGAAAGGTCAACTTTATTAGGAGATTCTCATGATTGGCATTGGAATTGTAAATCTTTGCACATGACTGCTATCGTTATGCCATGAAGAATCCCAAGACGCGATGGCTCCTACTGGACACTCATGCCCATCGTTCTCACGATCTTCGGTCTCGTCTGGCGGCTCTTCGATGAAGAAGCGTTCCTTGAGAAGAATCTGTCAGGCTACACGGAATATTGTGCCAAAATCCGCTGGGTGCGACGAGCAAAGGCTCGTCAGAAATTGTTCAACGACACTTCTGTGTCGTAGAGAACCTTCCTTCCTCTGGGAAGTAACCTACCTGGGCGTGCGGTTCTGGTAACGGAGCTGTACGGAGCCCCGGGGACAACGTACCGGCTCCACAAGGAGCACTCGAACTGTGAAGAACGGGTAGGTCAGGAAACCTCATC
>DAHWGX010000016.1 GCA_027335985.1 Nitrospirota bacterium
CCACGCAAGGATCCTCGTTTCCTGCGCGATCTCCAAGGCGATCTTCAGGGAGTGGTCCTTTTTAACGAAAGGGACTTAAGGTATGCTTCAAAAATTAAAGAACGGGATCGTTGATTCCCAGATATTCAAATCTGTGTTTCGACATGGCTATCCAGACAATGATCTTGATCGTGCCTACGCCATTTTCAGCAACGTCTTCCTGCACGTCCATCCGGTCAAGGTCCGCAGGTCTGCCCTGAGAATGCGTTATACATTCTGTCTTGGAGGAATCACTCTTCTCCTGTTCATCATTCTGGCGGTCACCGGAATCTGGCTCATGTTCTATTACACACCTTATACCGGATTGGCCTACCGTAATATCAAGGATCTTCAGTTCGTAATTTTTGGTGGAAACCTGATGCGTGACCTCCATCGATTTGCGGCCCATGGAATGGTTCTGTTTGTCTGGCTGCACATGACGCGTGTCTTTCTGACTGGTGCCTACAAGGCCCCCCGCGAATTCAACTGGATTGTCGGGGTTGTGCTTCTCGTTAATACCCTGGTGCTTTCCTGGACAGGGTACCTTCTCCCTTGGGATCAGCTGGCCTATTGGGCGGTGACAGTTGGGGCCAAGATGGCCTCGTATACTCCATTCATTGGTCAGAATGGGCCATGGGGACCTCAGCTCGGCTTCCTTCCAACCAACGACATCATGTTTATGTTACTTGGTGGAACAGTAGTCGGGCAAAATGCTCTTATCCGCTTCTATGTTCTCCATTGCGTTGTGTTGCCCTTGGTTGTCACGATATTTCTTGCGGTCCATTTCTGGCGGATACGCAAGGATGGTTTTTCCGGTCCGCTATGAGAGGGTTTCACAAAAATAAAACTATGTTGAAGATCCATATGGGGAGTGTTAACCGAGAGGTGGGACAGCATGGATGAAAAAGTGACCCGGGAGATTTTTCCCCGGGACTCCCGAAAATCCTATGGGCTCGTAGAGCTCATGAAAAAAACGGCTCCAATCGTACGAAAGGAGCCTGAAGATACAGTCTATGTTTGGCCGAATCTTCTGATGATCGAAATCATTTGCGCAATTCTGGTAACGGTTGGCCTGATGGTTCTTATACAGTTTGAACATGCCCCGTTGCGGTCATTGGCAGATCCTTCGACCACCCCTAACCCGATGCGGGCTCCATGGTATTTTCTCGGGCTCCAGGAATTGCTCGTCTATTTTGATCCCTGGTATGCCGGAGTCGTCCTGCCTGGAATGATCATTGTCGGTCTAATGCTCTTTCCGTATCTCGACGTCAATCCAAAGGGCGTGGGCTATTACACTTACAGCGAGAGGAAGTTTGCGCTCTTCAATTACTCGTTCGGGTTTGCAATCTGGTGGATCACTATCATCATCGGAACCTATCTTCGCGGTCTCGACTGGCAGTGGTATTGGCCATGGAGCAACCATCTCGAGCATATGAATCCGGCTCTCGTCACGCTTATTCCGCTCCATCTTATTTTTGTCAACTGGTTTCATGTCAGTGAAGGAGTCGGTAAGGTATTTACCGATATCATCTTTATCGGTTACTTCGCATTGGGAACACTCATTCCGATGATTGTATGGAAGCCGATGTACAAGGCCATGGGACTCTGGCGATATCTCACTTTCAGCTTTTTCTTTCTGTCAATGATGGGGGTTGCGCTTAAAATCATCCTGAGACTTCTCTTCAATATCAAGTATGTTCTCGTCACCCCATGGATCAATATCTGATATTTGTGTGAAAAGGAAGCCCCGGCCTCAAGGTCGGGGCTTCCTGAATAAACGCGGAGGTTAAGTTTCTGTCCGAATCCCCGGACAAGGAGGCTCAATGGACCAGTTTCACCAATTGCTCAATGCCCCATGGGTTGAAGAGTATTTCGGATACCCTTACCGAATTGGAATCTCTGTTACGCTGGTCATTGGGACGGCTATCTTTTATTATCTTGTCATTTGGTTTCAGAAGTGGCAGGAAGGTTCTTTTTATCCTGACGGGCATCCCTTGAGAAAATCAGCCCAGGCAACGGAAAGGGGAAGAAAAGAATGAAAATGCGGATATATGTTCTCTTTTTCTTCTCGACCATTTTGCTGGGCGGAATCTTTTTTTATGAAATGTATAAAGATACGCATCCGGAATGGATGACCTACCAGCGTCAGTATTATCAGTTGTTGGCAAAGATTACAAAAAAACCTGAACTGGCCAATTCTTCGCTTTCTCTGGTCCAGATCTGGAACCCGATCATGAACAAGCCGGATCGCTGCATGACATGCCATATGGCAATCGCCATTCCGGCATTCAAGACAGCGCCGGAACCTTTTACGACTCATCCGGACCTGGCCGGATACATCGGTAAGCATCCATTTGAAAAATTTGGGTGCACCGTATGTCATGACGGTCAGGGCGTATCCACCAAAGTTTCTGAAGCGCATGGGTTTAATGTCAGCCTCAATTACCAGCCCAAAAGAGGGGCCTTTGCGGAAGCTTCGTGTCTGAAATGTCATACCGATCTTTTCAAACCCGGGATCAATCCGCCGATGACCCCATTCCTTAATTTGGCAAAAAAAACGATTGTGCAAAAAGGATGTGGATCCTGCCATACCATGACCCAGTTCAACCTGCATGGAGTTCTTGCACCGGACCTTTCGGGATTTGGAAGCCGAACCGAGTTAGGTTTCTACAATGTGCACGATTTCAATCATGTCGGGGGGCTTCACTCTGAACGAGAGTGGGAATGGGAACATTTCAAGAACCCCAGGAAAATTTCTCCCGGGATTCCGGCGTTCAAAGTTCCGCCGACTATTATGCCGAATTTTCATTTGACAGACCTTCAGACGACTGCCTTGACGACCTGGGTTCTGGGGCTTGATGATCCAAGCGTAATTACCATTCCGCAAAAATTCCTCCCGATCGACCGGGATAATGGGAGACCTATTCCCATTCCGATTACGAATTACAAGGGAGTTTTTGTTCCAGGTCTCGAAAAGGTTTCTATGGCGAACTGAAAGACAATCAGCAAAAATTTTACGAAACGGCAGGAGAAATCCTGCCGTTTTTTGTTTTGGGTTTGTGAATCATGTCGACTAGGATAAGATAAAGTCAGAATACGCAAATGAGGGCTAAGTGGTCGACGCGGAAAATCTCGTAAAAATATATCGCTCCAGATCCGGCCATAGAACTGCGGTTGATGGAATCTCGTTTCATGTGGGCGAAGGGGAATTCTTTTCGTTCCTTGGACCAAATGGAGCGGGTAAAACTACCACGATTGGGATGATGGTTGCCCTACTTGCCCCAACCTCGGGACATATTTCGATCGATGGTCTTGATGTCACCCGTAACCCCCATGAAGTGCGTCAACGGATTGGAATCATTTTTCAGGACCCCAGCCTCGACGATCGCCTCACAGCATGGGAAAATCTTGAATTTCATGGTCGTTTATATGGTCTGGCGGGATCGGAAAGAAAAAAAAGGTCAGGGTTCCTTCTCGATGTCATGGGATTATCGGAAAGAAAGAATGACCTTGTCAGGACCTTTTCGGGAGGAATGAAGCGTAGACTTGAAATTGTACGCGGACTTGTTCATGCACCGCGTCTTCTTATCCTTGATGAGCCGACCTTGGGCCTGGATCCACATTCGAGAAGAAATGTGTGGGAATATATCCATAATGTGCGAAAAAAAGTGGGAATGACGGTTTTTCTGACCACTCACTACCTTGAGGAGGCAGATGGATCAGACAGGGTGGCGATCATCAATTACGGAAAAATTGTCGCACTGGATACTCCAGACCTGCTGAAAAAAAGTCTGGGACCTGAAGTCCTGAGCGTAATAGTTTCAGACAAAGATGCGCTTCGAAATTACCTGCTCATTCAATATCCGGTACTTGCCGGTTCAATCAGAGAAGAACCGGATGGTGCAATCTCTTTTCCCATGCCGTCAAACCGAAACGAATCTCCATGGGAAATGCTTAGAAAGATTCCTTTTCAAATCATACAGGCCTCGATAAGGCGGCCGAATCTCGATGATGTCTTCATAAAATATACGGGGGGGGATTTGTACGATTCGGGGTCACATAAAGAAGCTGAGGCTGTCCAATGAAAGAAAAAGCGATGGACCTCCAGGAGCAATGGTCCCTCGTCTTGCCAACCACGACTACCCCGCTCGCGGATAGAATGACAAGAGATCTTCGGGGAATATATACCCTATGGTTGCGGGACGTCATACGCCTTTGGCGGGACAGGATTCGACTTGTGGGTTCCTTCGTTCAGCCCTTGCTGTTTCTCTTTATTATGGGAGGAGGGTTGTCCCCAAGGCTTGGGGCAATCGGGGGGGGAACCGGCGGGAAGCCGATAGGCTATCAGGATTTCATGTTTCCGGGAATTGTCGGGATGAGTGTTCTGTTTACGGCCTCTTTTGCTGGGGTGGCCATTGTTTGGGACCGAGAGGCGGGGTTCCTTAAGGAAGTCCTCGTGGCTCCCCTATCCCGCACGGCGGTTGTCATCGGAAAAATATTGGGAGGAGCAACAAACTCTGTCGTTCAGGGAAGTCTGATATTGTCCCTGATGCCCCTTTTTCATCTCCATCCTCCTTTGGTTGATATTGCCGGAGCATTTCTGGTGATGATACTAATCGGATTGACACAAACATCGGTTGGAATTTTCCTGGGGGTACGCATGACGTCCAGCCAGGGGTTTATGGTTCTCATGAACTTTATCATCCTTCCATTGTTTTTCCTGTCGGGGGCCCTTTACCCTCTCGATCGTCTGCCTTATTGGCTCTCCATCGCTTCTCATCTCGACCCCATGACCTATGGGATTGATCTTCTGAGGAATGCCCTTACAGGGATCCATTACCATTCGGTAACGATGGATTTCCTGGCGATGGGGTCCTTTTTGCTGGCGATGAGTGTCCTTTCAATTTACCTCTTCAACAAAACTGATTAGAACTCGGCTTACCAATTTCACCAGGGAGGACTCCATGGCTTCAGAGGCGTCATTCGATATCGTTTCAAAGGTGGACATGCAGGAGGCTAAAAACGCGGTAGATCAGGCAATCAAAGAAATGGGGACCCGGTTCGACCTCAAGGACAGCGGGTCAAAAATCGAATGGGAAAAGGAAGATCTCGTCATCTCCTCAAGAGACAACCACAAGCTGGCGTCGGTGATCGACATCCTTGAATCGAAAATGGTCCGTCGAGGAATTCCTCTCAAGAATCTGGACAAGAAGAAAATCGAAGAGGCTCTGGGGGGAACAGTGCGCCAGAGAGTCATATTCAAGCAAGGGTTGACGCAGGAAATATCGAAGGAAATAATCAGGGAAATTAAAGGATCCAAGCAGAAGGTTCAACCCCAAATTCAGGGTGACAGCGTAAGGGTCAGCGGAAAATCGAGAGATGATCTTCAGGCCGTGATCGCTCTCTTGAAAAACAAGGATTTCGGGATAGACCTGCAATTTACCAACTATCGTTGACTCGATATGAAGTGAGGAAGATGGTGATCCCTGTCATGAATGGAAAAAAAGGATTTTTTTATGTGCTTATTTCCCTCGTTCTCCTCGCAGTTCCAGGGTGTGTGACGGTCAATCTCTACCCCCAGGAAAAAGGGTTGGAGGAGAAGGTGATCAAACCTTCCCGAGCTGAGGACAAGATCCTTTTTTTACCAATTCGTGGGTTTATTGGAGATGAGCCGAGAAGAGGGGGGATTCCGCTCCTGGGGGGGAAAATCGATCAGGTTCACCTTCTGGAGCAAGAATTTCAAAAAGCCTCCAGAGACCCTCATGTCAAAGCAGTGATCCTGAGGATCGATAGCCCCGGGGGAACCGTTACGGCCTCCGACAGGTTATATCACAGGATCCGGGAATTCCGGAAAAAAACGGGAATTCCGGTTGTGGCATTCTTTGGAGACCTGGGGGCTTCCGGAGCCTATTATGCGGCGATGGGAAGTGACGAGGTCTGGGCACGTCCCACCAGTGTGGTTGGGAGTATAGGAGTGATGATCGCAAACCTTGGTTTCGAAGGACTCATGAAGAAAGTAGGGGTGTCGGACCGGACGATTGCCTCAGGCCCAGAAAAAGAAATGGGGTCTCCATTAAGAACGATGACCCCGGAAGACAGGAAAATTTTTGAAGGACTGGTCCAGGATTTCTATCAGAAGTTTCTGGACGTGGTCGAAAAAAATCGAAGAATTAAGGGAAAAAAGCTTTCTGCCTTGGCGGATGGAAGAGTTTTTACGGCTTCCCAGGCACAGAAAGCCAACCTGATCGATCATATTGGCTATAGGTCCGACCTGGTCAGGAGTTTGAAGCAAAAACTTAGACTCGGTCATGTGAAGCTCGTCCGATATCAGGAGACGGGAGGCGGTTCTCCTCCCTTGCTCGGAATGACATCGGGGGGGTGGTCTGCCCTTTCCGATGGAACACTGATTGCCCTTGTCCGATCATTGGGACCGACCCCGCTTTATCTGTGGACTGCGGGTGGACTGACCATGAAGTAGGGGGCCTCACCCAAAAGGTGATGCGTCTGACCCGGATAATGTCGACAGAACTGTTTCCTTTCTCCATTAGCAAAGGCTAGCCAGGCCTTGAAGACTTTGGAGGGACCATTTAGGTGGCCGGACTTACAGGAAGCCTCCAACGATTCCGCAGTGGTGAACCGGAAGATTTCAAGGGCCTGAGAGACATGGTTTTGGGCCCACCAGACGATAGGGTATTCCTGCCCTGGCGGGGGACTGTCCGCCAGGGCGAAAGGTGGTTCCAGAAACGCCGCTGAGCCCTGAAGCAGAATGATTGAGAAAAGGAGGAAGGGGAACCGGCTCATCGTGACTCCTTTCAAGGATCCGATACAACAACGACAAGCAGGTCATTGAGGTTTGATCCTGTTTTTCCCGTCTTCACGGCCATTCCGCGCCTTTCCAGAAAAGGGGCGGTGTCATGAGAGTCAAGCGCCTGAGAGGCCTCCTGTGCCAGAATGGGGTCGGCCAATGGGCGTGTGGTTGCGACCATACCGGCGAGGGAGGAGTTTCCGTCCCAGCCGTCGGTAGCGAGACTCAGGACAGCGGCGTTGATTGGCGAAAGGGCCATGGCAAGGGAGAGCCCCAATTCGAGGGATCGTCCTCCTCGGCCGGGGATCTTTTTTCCCTCCATCCGGACGGTCGTTTCCCCGGAACAAAGCCAGACAGATCCCTCCCCAGTCCTTCTCGCGTTCCATAGAATCTGTGAGGCTAGGACCTTTCCTGCCTCTCTGGCCTCTCCCCGAAGTTCTCCGGTCAGAAGATGGCGGGGAAGGTTCTCCCAGTCGCTGCCTTCGATAAAGACTTTCATCGCAACAGGAAGAAGCGTTTCGGAACTGGCAATGATCCCTCCAAACAAACTTTGTGGTGAGATTCGGTCGGAGAAGTCCAAAAGAGGAGTCTCGGACAAAGCCTGTCTTATGGATTGGGGAATGATTCTGTCGAGCCATCTTTCAAGGATCTGAAGCATGAGAGGGCCGTTCCGTTGGGTGGGGAACATGAGCGAAGATCCGACCAGTGCCGCCGCTTCGCCCGGAATGTCAGAAAAGAGGTAGGTTATTGAAGGGCGGGGAAAAAGCAGGGACGCCAATCCCCCTCCCTTTATTCGGGACAGATGAATTCTCAGGTTGTTGATCACTTCTATCGGCGCTCCGGCTTCCATCAGTCGTTGTGTCATAAGGGCCTTTTCTTCGACAGACACCGGGAAAACGGGATCGGCCACGAGGCTCGAGCTTCCTCCGGAAATGGCGACTGCGACGGCCATTCGGCCGGGGAGGCTTTCGATGAAATTCCGGATGCCGCCGAGTGTCCGGAGACTCTGTTGGCTGGGAAAGGGGTGTGGGCCAAAAAGAGCCGGAAAGTCTGGCGATGGAGAAGGATAGCCGTCCGGAAGGACCGTGAGGGTCTTGTCCGGCGGTATGTTGAAGGTGTTGGCGAAGCTTATCGTCAGTCCTCCAGCGGCCTTGCCGAGGGAAATCAGCGCTTCGGGAAGGGGAATGCTCTGTGGCACGGCGTGGAATCGAAAAAACTCTTCCACAAGGGGTTCGGGAGAGACGCGTGAAAGAAAAGATGGAATCTTTATTCTTAAGAATTCGGCAATGTCCTCAACCATTCTGTTTCTCGGTTGTCGCAGTCGATTCGCCTGTTTTGAGGCGGGACCGGAACTCCCGGGCACAGGAGGAGCCGCAGAAGTAGATCCTTTTCCCGTCGACTTCGAGAGTTTCTCCTGCGTTTTGTAGCTCAATATAAAGGCCGCATACCGGGTCCTGAACGAGAGGGGGAGGCGGAGCATTTTTCTGGACGGGCCGGGATCGAAACAGAGGGCGAAGGAGCTTCCCCACCAAGCCGATTATGGTCACGAGAAGAATTAAACGAATGAACATCGCCGATCCGGGCTGAAAAGGAACCAGATGATCACATTTTGTGAGTTCATGAAACAGTCCCTTGGAGGAAAGAATGGGGGATATTATACCTCTCGGGGAAAAATCGGATTCGAGGGAGGGGACTTCTTCACAGCGCCGGAGACAAGCAGCGCCTTCGCCTCTCTTTTGGCCCTTCAGATCCTGGAAGCGGACCGGGCCCTCGGCTTTCCCGATCCATTTTATATGATCGAAGCAGGTCCGGGCAATGGAACGCTCGCGGTAGCGCTTCTGACGGTATTCAGGACGGCTGCGCCGGATCTGTATTCCAGAATCGCCCCCTTGTTCTACGAGCTTCCAGGCGTGCTGCAGGAACGTCAGAGAGAAAGACTGGCCAGCTTCAGCATGCGGTACCCCCCCCGGTGGATCCTCCCGGCCGGATCGCAAGGGAGAGACTCGGAAGAGATTCCTCCTGAAAGCGGAATCGTTTTTGGAAACGAATTTCTTGATGCTCTTCCTGTGCATCGGGTTCGTGGCGGGGATGGGGGTTGGGAGGAGTGCTATGTCGAGCAGTCGGGAGATCGCTTCGAGCCGGTCTGGGGACCCCTCTCATCGGAAACGCTCGAACGAGAGGTAAGGGAGCTACTTGGTCCGGATCATGCCAAAATGCGCGGACAGGAGGCGGAGCTATGTCTGGTGCTCCAGGATGTTCTGGCGCGCCTCGACCGTTTTCTAAAGCGCGGTTTTATGCTCTGGATCGATTATGGAGATATTCGGGAGGAACTGTATTCCGGACGGAGAAAAAGTGGAACACTGCTTTCCTACAAAAATCACCGTGTGACGGACAATCTTTTTGATGGGACCCCGGGAGATTCTGACCTGACGGCATATGTCGATTTTACCCGGGTTGCCCGCACTCTCTCTGCCATGGATTACTCTCTTGAGGGATATACGGACCAGATGTCCTGGTTGATGGGGTTGGGCTTTCCCGACTGGCTTGAGGCAAACGCCCACCGACTGACTCCGGAGGAGACAATTCAATCCGGTATTCTCGTCCATCCCTTGAAAATGGGGCGAGCTTTCAAAGTCCTGATGATGAGGAAAGGGAGCGAGTCCTGCGATCGCTCCGGATTCAGGTTCGGAGGACTCCGGTCCCCCTTGTAAAGGAAGAGCCGGAGGTCCGGATTATTTCTGGTTCTGGATGATATAGCGGGTGATCTCCCGGGTCTGGTCTTCCGTCAGAGAGAGACGTCCCGTCTGCTTCATGTACCGGTTCATCTTGAGCACGAGAATCCTCCAGTCTTCCGGAGACCGGTGAGTGAGCGGCGGGAGCCCATGGCATTGAGAGCATCGGGTTGCGAAGAGTCCGGCGGGAGCCACCGGCGACCCGGTTGGTTCCTCGGAGGGGGAAGAAGAATTCGTCGGGTTTTTATGGGGACCCGGAATCATCATGAGAAGCACGAAAAAAGCAGCTGCTGACCCTGCGGTGAGGAGCAGGGCCCGGCCGTTGGAAAGGGGAGGGTTGGATTTCAAGGGGTTTCTCCAATCTGTTTTCTGAGAAAGGGAACGAGGTCTTTACTGATACTTTCCGAATAAAGCTTTCCCAGAAGCTTGGACGGGGCGGTCCGCTCGAAGGAAAGAATCGGCTTTGGGGAACTGTGGCGTTCCATGGATCGGTCAATTCTTCGAGTCAGATCTCCGGAGTGAAGAATGATGACGGCATCCATCCGGATCCTTCCCTCCTGCGTGGTCTGGAGAATCCCTTCCTTGACCTTGTCCCGGAATTCCTTGACGACAATCCGGAGAGTCGAACTTCCAGGATCGACCGGACCCTGCTGGACAACGGCATCGATTCCCCCGGCTTGCAACTGCCTGACAAGAATGGAGTCAAGCGATGGGCCGAGAGGATTTTCGGGAACCAGCTGAGAGTATGAGCCATCGTTCTTGAAATAGGTGCCGACATCCTCCATGTTTTGCGGGAGGCTTGCCGGAAGGACATAAATCTTTGCGATTGAAAGCGGCAAAGTCTTTCTGATTGGCAATGGCTGCGGGTCCGGGACGAGAATGGGCGGTGCCGGCCCATAGGAGGTGCAGGCCGGAAGAATGAAAGCCACGGCCAGGAGAAGGAGAGCAGAAAAAAGACGGGCGATGGATCGTGCGGAGCGAGAGGAAAAGTTTTTTCTCATGACCATCCTTTCATTTGAAAGACGCATAGACGGTAGATTCTCCGATCGGGAGGCGATCTTTATTTATTCGGGAGGATGAAAAGTTCTTCCCGGTCCGAGACCGGCGACCCTTCGGGAGGGTTTCTCCAGATGACGGCGAGGGTGTGACGGCCAGGTTTTTGGGGAGGAGCGGTGATCCATGTGGACCGTTCCTCCGAAAGATCCGCCATGGCAACGGGTTGTCCATCGACCGTGACCTCCAGCATGTAAAAGACATGGGTGGGCGGTGGGGTGGAAAAAGTGACGTGAAACTTTAACGGATCGCCGGCATGAATTTCGGTCGGATAGACGACGCGAAAACTCTGCGAAGCGGCAAATACCCGAACATTCGTCATCACCAATAAGGCAAGAGCTATAAGGAACACTATGAAGGGGGTCGAAAAAGCCACGGACCTTCTTTTGGCCTTTCGGCTATCCATCACTTCTCCTCTCTGGTACAATGGCACAATGATTATCTCTTCCCGATCTCCCCTTTTTCTAAAATACATCATCCTTGAGCGTGTTGCGAAGGGAATGTTTGCATTTCTGATCGGACTGGGGGGGCTCTCTCTCGGTCCTGTCCGTCTGAACCACCTTCTCTACCAGTGGGCGCAGAACTTCAATATCGATGTCGACAATGCATGGACCGGCCAAATTTTTCGGAAGACAGGTCTGATAGGCCCCAACATGCTCATGGTCATTTCGGTCGGGGGGATCGCCTACGGGCTTTTGAACTTCACGGTGGCATGGGGGCTCCACCGGAGATTCCGGTGGGCCGAATATATGACGATCATCGAAATTTCTGCCCTGATCCCGGTCGAGGTCTATGCCATGCATTCCCATTTCTCCATCTGGAGATTCGGGGTTTTCATTCTGAATATTCTCATTGTCGTATACCTTCTTAGGAACCGCCAGCTTTTTCATGGCGTTCATGAAAAAACCGAGCCTGTCGCTGACAGCTGAGTTCGCCTGATCGTCGGGGTTCGCAAGGATGTCGAACGATGACGGCTTTGGTTCCCATTCTCCTCTTTCTTGCAAATTTCCTGAACTATCTTGATCGCCAGCTTTTTTCCGCCCTGTTTCCTGTGGTCGTCCCGGTCTTTCGGCTTTCGGACCCTCTTGTGGGGGCGCTGGGATCCGCCTTTACCTTGTCCTATCTTGTTGCGGCTCCCCTGGCGGGGTACCTCTCGGACCGCATTCCTCCGCGCCGCGTTCTGGCAGGAGGGGTTCTCGTATTTTCTGCAGGCATGTGGTTGTGTGCCATGGCGGGTGGAATGGCCGAACTCTTCCTGGGGAGAATGTTGACAGGGGTCGGGGAGGCGGCGTTGTTCGTCGTTGGCCCCCAGTCCATGGGAGTTGATCGGGGGGCTGGCCGGAGGCTGGCCATCTTTCTCTCTGCAATGCCCCTGGGGGGGGCCGCAGGGTTTGTGGCGGCGACTCATGCGACGACAAGCACTTTTCGGCATGTCCTGATGCTACCAGTCCTGCCGGGCGTCCTCCTTGCAGCCTTCCTGCTCGTCATTGCCTTCCCGTTCCCGGCGAAGGGGGCTTCGCCTGTTCGTCTTCGCGAGCTTCTTTCGCTGTTTCGATCCGACCGATCCCTTTACGCCATCGTGATCGTCGAGGGGACAAACATTTTTGTTCTGGGGGGAATGGCTGTTTGGATTTCCCTCTTTCTGACCCGAGAAAAACACCTTTCAATGAATACTGCGAGTGGTTTGACCGGCATGGCCCTCGTTACGGGAGGGTTGGTGGGAATTCTGATGTCTGGCTTTCTTTGCGATCGTCTTTCGCCCAAAGATGTCCGTGGTCTCTTTCTTTTCCTTCAGGGAAGCCAGACCCTCTCCCTCGCGGGGATTTGGATTGTCATGGCCTCTTCGGGGAGGCCCCTGCTTTTTGTCGGCCTGCTCGTTGCCAGTATCGGCCTATTCGGAACCAATGTTCCCGTCTTGATTGCCCTGCTGAGAAAATCCCCTCCCATCATGTGGGGGACACTTTTGGGAGGAGTGCTCTTTGTGGCCCATCTGTTCGGGGATTTGCCTTCAGCTACGGTCATCGGGCTCGCCGCCTCCCGGATCGGACTCTCCCGGTCGTTGGAGATCCTCCTTCCGGGACCGGTTCTGCTCGGGATGCTTTCCGTCTGGAGTGCCCTCCAGGGGAAAGGGAGGGGGAAACCCCTTGATTTTCGAACGGGATCAGACGATGCTAGAACCTCGTAAAATTGCTTTGATGAGTGAAACCGGTAGCAGGAGCGTGCATTGGGTAAATCGGTCAGGGAAATAATGGTCAAGGATGTTCTTACCGTCAGGAAAGAAACCTCACTGAGAGATCTGGCGGAAATACTCATTTCTCGCCACATCGGTGGGGCGCCAGTGGTGGACGAAGGGAACAGATATCTCGGTGTGGTCGGGGAACATGATCTCATTCGCCACGAAAGGCCCCTGCATATTCCCACCGTCATCACCCTGTTCGATTCCTGGATCCCTCTGGAGCTTCCGTCTTCTCTCAAAAAAGAAATGGAGAGAATCTCGGCGACATCCGTGGGGGATCTTTATAACCCGAAAGCTCCGACCGTCACCCCCGACACTCCGGTCCGGGAAGCGGTCTCCCTGCTCGAGCGGGAGGAGGTGGACATTCTCCCCGTTCTTGAATCCGGCCGCCTTGTCGGAGTCGTTGGTCGAGGAGATCTGGTTCACCTTCTCGTGACAGGCGATGACCTCATCGACTAGTTTCGAGAACATCCTGGACCTTCCCGAATCCCTGAGCACCGAGGAGGTCGGCCGGGTTTTGGGAAGAACCGCTCCCACCGGAGCCTTGCTTCTTCTTTCCGGTCCTACAGGTGCGGGAAAGACCTCCCTGGCCAAAGGAGTCGCACTGGGGCTTGGAATATCGGCGACGATCGTCAGTCCGACCTTTCTCTACCTCCAGGTGTACGAAGGCGAGAAGGACGGGGCCCGGTCGGATCTTCTTCATGCCGACTGGGACCGTGTCTCAGGATCCTCCGAGGAAATCGAAGAATCCTTGCTCGAAGGATCGTCTCATCGGGTGACAATCGTTGAGTGGGGGGAAAAGATTTCACGATCCCTCAGGGAATCCTTTCCATTGGTTCTGCATATCACGATTGCTTTTCATGCGGATGGACGACGTCTGATGATGAGATGGGCCTCGCAAACAGGAGAGGTCGCATCCGCATGGCGCGATTCATTTTTCTCGGGAATGGCAGGATTGTCCGGAAATCGTCCTGATGCCGGAATGCGGCAACCGGCTTAGCTCCCCTGAATTCCTTAAGGAGAGAGGACTTGGAACATCTTTTTGCTCCATGGCGCATGCGATATATCCGGGGGGAGTCCAGAACCGCCCCCGGAGGAGGATGCCTCCTGTGCGAAATCCCTGAGAAGGGTGTATCAAGGGAGCGACTGGTCCTTTTTTGCGGAAATACCTGTTACGTCGTTATGAACGCCTATCCATACACCAGCGGCCATCTGATGGTCGTTCCGAGGGCCCATGGCCCTTCATTGGCAGACTACCCCCTCGAGACTCTCTGCGAGATGACGGGCCTCCTCAGGGAGTGCGAGCGAATCATCGGGGAGACATTTCACCCCGGAGGCTACAATGTGGGAATCAATGTCGGACAGGCCGCGGGTGCCGGGATTGCCGGTCATCTTCATGCCCATATTCTCCCCCGGTGGGAGGGAGATACGAATTTTTTGACGACAGTTCACGAAACACGGGTGGTTCCTGAAGATCTTAGGGAAACATACGATCGGCTCCTTCCTTTTTTCGTGACCTCTGACCCTCCTTTGCACTAATGCCGATGAAGGGGTAAAATGAATGAATCCGCTTTAAAAGGAAGGGGGCGTAGGGTGCTATCCTCAAAAAAAGTGACGCGCGTTTTCCTGGTGTCCTCATTGCTCCTTTCGTTCGGTCTGGGAGGACTCCTTCTTCCCGGTGCCGCCGGTGCCTGGGTCGTAGACGAAAAGCCGAACTATCCTGAGGCTCCCGTAAGGGCGAATCTTACCGGACTCTATGACCAGTATCGCCAGCTCGCCCTGGAGATGGATGGAATGCTGAAGAGGAGTAATATCCCTGTAGCCGAATATGATGCCTGGAAGAAGGACTGGTCCCGGCGAATGTTCGCGGCGGAAGACGGTCTTAAAAAACTTTATCCCTACTTCATGCCGATCAATCAGCATCCTTGGACGCGGGAGGCTGCGGTTTTCACAAACCTTCAGGGGGTCCGCGAATGGCTGTGGACCGTCGAGCAAGACAAAGAAAGCCTTGTGACAGGAAAACCGAACTTCGATATCGACAACGGAAAAATTTATCCCAGAAATATCGACATGTTTCGGGGCTTTCTTCAGAAGGCCGGGGGAATATTGACGGGTGGTCCGTTTTACGGTAACTTTTTTAAGGACACCCAAGCCACCATTCTGGCCAATTATTGTGTCTATCCCGAGGTTCATGGAGACGGGTCGACCCATATGACGAAGCTCGTGAAGCCGTCTTTCCAGAAGATGGGTCTTGTCAACGGCCTCAAGGAAAAGCAGGAGGCAAGGGCGAAACTTCCCGATTCCGCGAGTATTGCCTCCTCTCCTTCACACTGATTCCTGCCGCCACACGGCGCGAAGTATCGAACTCCTTTAAATCCGGGTCTGAGAGCCTGGAAAGGGGCCTTTTCATGTACTGTCAAGTTGTCTGCAATCTTTTTCCCCGAGATCCTTTCCTTCGTGTGAGATTCAGGTGAATCCTGAACCTTCCCGTTCCTCTCCGGCCCGAGTTCTGCTAGACCAGCCGCGTATAGAACGCATCCTCCGACGCATGGCGCATGAAATTCTTGAGAGAAATCAGGGGCCGAAAGATCTCTATCTCGTGGGCATCCTTGAGGGGGGCGATCTTCTTGCCCAGCGTCTGGGAGAGTTGATATTTTCCTTCGAGGGCGTTTCACCTCCCGTCGGTGCTGTTGACGTGACCCTTTACCGGGACGACCTTTCCGGTCGCGGTGGACCTGTCCCCTTCTTAAAGCAAAGTCGCCTTCCCATTCCTGTCGATGGACGGAAGATCCTCCTAGTGGACGATGTCCTTTTTACGGGCCGTACCGTCCGGGCGGCGATGGATTTTCTCATCGACTTCGGACGTCCTTCACGCATCATGCTGGCTGTTCTCGTGGACAGGGGCCACCGGGAGCTTCCCATTCGGGCGGACTTTGTCGGAAAGAATCTTCCGACGGCCCTGGATGAAAAGGTTGAGGTCGTGATGACTCCTGGGAGCGAAGGGGTCTATTTGACACGCTCGAACCCCTCTGGAGAGGTCCATGATCAATAGGCTCACTGCCCCGGGAGTGCCCTCATTCGGGCCGCATCTGCTCTCCGTTGTCGATCTTTCACCTGAAGCTCTCACCGGGATTCTTGATACCGCGGAATCCTTTCTGGAGGTTGGACACCAGTCTGTCAAAAAGGTTCCAGTCCTTCGTGGGAAAACTCTCGTCAACCTTTTCTACGAATCCTCCACCCGAACCCGGTCCTCGTTTGAAATTGCCGCAAAACGTCTCTCCGCCGATGTCATCAATATCTCCACGACGCAATCGAGCGTCACGAAGGGGGAGAGTCTGATTGACACGGTACGGACCATCGAAGCCCTGGGTGCGGATGGAGTCGTAATCCGCCATCCTTCTTCCGGAGCTCCCGCATTTGTCTCCACCCGTGTCGGCTGCCACGTGATCAACGGGGGAGATGGCTGTCATCAGCATCCGACCCAGGCCCTCCTTGATCTTTTTACAATCAGGAGGAAAAAAGGACGGGTCGCTGGACTGACGGTTGCCATCGTCGGTGACATCCTTCATAGCCGTGTAGCCCGATCGAATATCACGACCCTCTCCCGGATGGGGGCCCGGGTTCGTCTGGTGGCACCGCCCACACTGCTTCCACGCGGGATTGAAGACTGGCCGGTGGAGATTTTTCACAGCCTCGAAAAGGGACTCGAAGGCTGCGATGTGGTCATGGCACTGAGACTGCAACTCGAAAGAGCCGCAGGAGGATTCATCCCTTCTATTGCCGAGTATGCGCGATTGTATGGTCTGAATGCAGCCCTTCTTGCACGGGTGGCGCCAGGGGCGCTCGTCATGCACCCTGGACCCGTCAACCGCGGGATCGAAATATCCGGAGAGGAAGAATTCACGGAATCCTCGGCGATTCTGTCGCAGGTGGAATTCGGGGTCTCTGTGCGAATGGCGGTCCTCTATCTTCTGATGGGAGGAGGACCTGAAGAGGTGTTGGCAGGTGGGGCTGTTCCGGACAGGGGAGGAAAAGAGTGAGGGATCAGGAAACGGGAAGCCTGTTTCTTAAGAATGTCCATTATTTCGATCCTTCTGAGGGAGTGTCGGGTTTCGGGAATGTCCTGATTCGTGACGGAAGGGTCGAGTCCATGGGAGATGTCGGACCGGCAGGATCCGTTCGGGAGATTGATGGGGGCGGGGGGCTTCTCTGCCCCGGATTCGTCGATCTCCATGCCCACTTCCGGGAGCCGGGCTACGAGTATAAGGAGACCATCGCGACCGGATCCAAAGCGGCTGTGGCCGGAGGCTTCACTTCTGTTTGCGTGATGGCCAATACCGATCCGGTCAATGATAATGCCGATGTCACGCGGGCCATGCGCGAGCGTGCCCTGGATGTCGGGCTGGCCAGGGTCTATCCGATCGGAGCCGTGACCCGCGGGCTGGGGGGGGAACACCTGACCGAGATGGGCCGCCTTTCAGAGGCGGGCTGTATCGCTTTCTCGGATGACGGGAAACCGGTGTCAACCTCCCGGATGCTTCGGCGCGCTCTTTCGTATTCCCGTCTCTTCAACCGCCCCATCATCGACCATTGCGAAGATCCGGACCTTTCCGACCGGGGAGTCATGAATGAAGGATCCGTCTCGGCAGATCTTGGCCTGGCCGGAATCCCCAATGCCTCCGAGGAGGTTTGCGTGGCCCGTGATCTTTCCGTTCTCGAGACCTGCGGGGGACGCCTTCATGTCGCACACCTTTCCACAGCCGGGGGAGTCCGGATGGTTCGGGAGGCCAAACGCAGGAATCTTTCGGTGACGGCCGAAACCTGTCCGCATTATTTTTCCCTCACGGACGAGGCGGTCCGCTGCCATGGAACCCATGCCAAAATGAACCCGCCCCTTCGGAGAGAGCGCGACCGTCTTGCGGTGATTGATGGCCTGAAGGACGGGACCATCGATGTGATCGCTACCGACCATGCGCCTCATGCGCCTCACGAAAAGGAGCAGGAGTTCGACCGGGCTCCGTTCGGAATTATCGGCCTCGAAACAGCCTTTTCGCTCTCCCTCGTGCTTGTCCGGGAAGGCCATCTGACGCTCTCGGAGCTGATTTATCGTCTTTCCTCCAGGCCGGCCGCGCTTTTCGGCCTGCCACATGGCCGTCTGGTGCCGGGGGGGCTGGCGGACTTTGTTCTGCTCGATCTCTCGGGAGAATGGGAGGCCGGTCGCCCTGAATACTATTCCAAAAGCAGGAACAGCCCTTTTACGGGATCCTTGATGAAGGGGAAGGTCTTGAGGACGATTGTCGGGGGCCGTGTGGTGTTTGATGCGGAAGGAGAGGTGTGTGGCTGATCGGGACGGTTTCCGCAGAATCACGCTCGCACTGGAAGACGGGACGGTCCTTGGAGGGTATTCTGCTGGTGTCCCGGGGACGGTAGCGGGTGAGTTCGTCTTCAATACCGCGATGAGCGGATATGAAGAGGTTCTCACCGATCCCTCCTATGCCGGGCAGATTGTGGTCATGACCGCTCCGATGATCGGAAACACCGGGATCACCCGGGAGGATGCGGAGTCCAGAAAGGTCCATCTTTCGGGATTTGTGGCTAGGGAAATCAAATCTTTCCCCTCGAACCACAGGGCGAAAATGTCTCTTCCGGACTATTTCCGGGAGGAAGGAGTGGTGGCGGCTTCCGGAATCGACACCCGCACGCTGACGCTCCGGATCCGGGAAAGGGGGAGCCTGCGGGGCATTCTGACGACCGAGGACCGGAGCCCCGACGAACTGGTCGAGTCTGCCCGCGTCATCCCCTCCATCTCGGAAATCGACTATGTTCACAAGGTGTCATCATCCATAGCCCGGACGCTGCTCCCTTCGGGGCCTGCCGTTTTTCGGGCCGTTCTCGTGGATTATGGAGCCAAGGAGTCGATTGTCCAGAATCTTCTTGATCTCGGAATCGAGGTCACGGTGGTCCCGGCCGATACCAAGGCGCGACAGATCCTTGAGGACCGTCCGGACGGGGTCATTCTTTCCAATGGTCCTGGAGATCCGGCTGTCCTGGACGACATCGTCGCGGAGATCCGGGGTCTGGTTGGGCGTCTTCCTCTGTTTGGAATCTGTCTAGGACACCAGCTGCTGGCCCGGGCGGTGGGAGGGCGGACTTACAAACTGCCTTTCGGCCATCACGGGGTCAACCATCCCGTTTTCGACCGACTGACAGGAAAGGTCCTGATCACTTCACAGAACCATAACTATGCCGTGGATGCTGATACGCTGCCCTCGGGCGCGACAAAGACCTTCGAAAGCCTCTATGACCGATCCCTCGAAGGACTGTGGTTTCGAGAAAGCCGCATCTATTCCGTCCAGTTTCATCCTGAAGCCGCTCCGGGTCCCCATGACGCCCGGAGCGTCTTCAGCTCCTTTTTAAACATGATGTCCGGGAAGAACCCGTGAACTCCGGGGGAATCCCGGACCTGTCCGGAATCCGGGATGAGAGGGACCGCCTTCGCGTCTCGGAAGGCTATGAGGCACTCCGCTCCTGTTGCGCCTGTCCACGTCATTGCGGCGTGAACAGGCTGGAGGGGGAGACTGGCACTTGCCGAACGGGATTTTTCGCCCGCCTTTCCGCCGCGAACCTCCACTTTGGAGAGGAGCCCTGTCTGACGGGAACCGGAGGGTCCGGGACTGTTTTTTTTGCTTATTGCAACCTGGCGTGCGACTATTGTCAGAATTTCCCTCTCAGTGCCTACGGCTACGGTCGGGAGGTCACTCCTGAAGAACTCAAGGACATCTTCCTGTCGCTTCAAATCCGGGGAGCCCACAATATCAATCTGGTGACGCCGAGCCATGTCGTTCCCCAGATTCTTCATGGGCTGGTCCTTGCCCGGCAGGAGGGCCTCTCCCTTCCTGTCGTCTATAATTCGAACGGGTATGACGCTCCGTCCATGATCGCGCTTCTCGATGGACTGGTCGATGTCTATCTCCCGGACATGAAATACTCTGACGACCGAAGGGCCCTTCGCTATTCGAAAGCCCCTTCATACGTGAGGATCAACCGTGAGGCCGTCCGTCTCATGGCGCGACAGGTGGGGCCGCTTCAGCTCGATGGGGAGGGACTGGCCAAGAAAGGGCTGCTCATCCGTCATCTGCTGTTGCCGGAAGGGATCTCTGGATTTCCCGAAACAGCCCGTTTCATTCGGGAGAGCCTTGGTTCCGCTACGGCTCTCTCCCTGATGGCCCAGTACTTTCCAGCCCATCGTGCCTCCCGTGGAGGAGCGCTGTCACGGAAAATCTCTCCACGGGAATATGGAGACGGACTCGAGACCCTTTTTTCGGAGGGGCTTCTCGAGGGATATGTGCAGGAATACGAGGGGGACGGGGACGACCTGTCCGAATCAACAGAGCAGGAGACATTGTGCCAAGAAGAGAGGATCTTCACCACATTCTGATAGTCGGAAGCGGTCCGATCGTGATCGGTCAGGCCGGTGAGTTCGACTATTCGGGAACGCAGGCACTCAAGGTTCTCAAAGAAGAGGGATATCGCGTCTCTCTTGTCAACTCCAATCCGGCCACGATCATGACCGATCCGGACCTGTCCGACTCCATCTACATGGTCCCTCTGACTGTGGAAAAGGTGGCCGAGGTCCTGCGCCGGGAGCGTCCCGATGCCATTCTGCCGACAATGGGTGGTCAGACGGCCCTCAATCTGGCGGTCGCACTGGCGAAAGAGGGAACTCTCGACTCGTTGGGGGTCGAACTTCTCGGAACTTCACTCAAGACGATAGAGATGGCTGAAGATCGGGGCAAGTTCAAGGAGGCGATGGCCAGGATCGGTCTTTCCGTACCCAAGAGCTTCATCGTCAAGTCCTTGGCCGAGGCCCAGGAGGCCCTTGCCGGGCTTTCCTTTCCGGTCCTGATCCGACCGTCTTTCACCTTGGGGGGGACGGGGCAGTCCGTCGTCTATAATCGTGACGAGTTTTCCCGAGCCGTCCTCTTCGGCATCGAACAGAGCCCGATCGGAGAGATTCTTGTAGAGGAATCGCTCCTGGGATGGAAAGAATTCGAGCTGGAGGTCGTTCGTGATTCAAAGGACAACGCGATCATTGTCTGTTCAATCGAAAATGTTGATCCCATGGGAGTCCATACGGGAGACAGCATAACCGTCGCTCCGGCAATGACGTTGACCGACAGGGAGTATCAGACGCTTCGTGACGCCTCCATCGCGATTCTAAGGGAGGTCGGAGTCGAGACCGGAGGATCCAACGTCCAGTTTGCCGTCAATCCAGCGGATGGCCGGTTCGTCGTGATCGAGATGAACCCTCGTGTTTCCAGAAGTTCGGCCCTGGCTTCGAAGGCTACGGGATTCCCGATCGCGCGCGTCGCTACGCGCGTTGCCATTGGATACACCCTCGATGAGATCGGTAACGAGATCACGGGGAACACCCCCGCCTCCTTCGAGCCCTCCCTCGACTATGTTGTCGTCAAAATTCCCCGATTTCATTTTGAAAAGTTCCCCCAGTCGGATCGGGTTCTGGGGCCCCAGATGCAGTCGGTGGGGGAGGCCATGGGGATCGGGCACAACTTCAGGGAGGCGCTCCTGAAGGCCCTTCGCTCCCTCGAGAACGGGACGGATCATCTGATGCCGGAACTTCTACCGGATGACCCGGAGGAAATCGGTCGTATCCTCAAGATCTCGTCCGACAGAAGAATCCACCAGATCGCCGAAGCACTTCGGCGCGGGATCCCCGAAGAAATGGTGGCTCTCTGGACGGGGTACGACCGCTGGTTCCTGCGGGAGATCGGAGAGATAATCGAGCTCGAACGGGCGGTATCCGTCTTTATGGGGGAACCTCTGGCCCTTTTTCCCGACGCTCTTCTCCGGCGTATCAAGGAAAACGGATTTTCCGACAGGGTCCTCTCCCGTCTCCTCGGGGTGAAAGAGCTGGAGTTTCGCGAGATGCGACTCCGCCGGGGAGTCGAAGCCCGATTCCGGACAGTCGACACCTGCGCCGGAGAGTTCGCCGCCAGAACTCCCTATCTTTATGGAACCTATCAGGGCGCTCCCGAATGGAGGAAGAAAAAGGGGGGGAAGGAGTCTGTCCTCATTCTGGGATCAGGGCCGAACCGGATCGGACAGGGGGTGGAGTTCGACTATTGTTGCGTCCATGGAGTGATGGCCCTGCGGGAATTGGGTTATGAGGCTGTGATGATGAACTGCAATCCAGAGACGGTCTCGACAGACTTCAATGTCTCGGACCGGCTCTTCTTCGAGCCACTCACCCTGGAGGATGTCCTGGCGGTCATCGACAGGGAACTGCCCAGGGGAGTTGTTGTCCAGTTCGGCGGACAGACCCCTCTCAAGTTGATGAAAAGCCTCCATGACGCGGGAGTTCCCATCCTTGGAACATCCTGCGAGATGACCGATCTTGCCGAGAACAGGGAACGGTTTCGAGACCTTATCGACCGTCTCGGTCTTTTGCAACCCCGGAGCGGACTGGTATCCGATCTCGACGATGGGATGGAGGAGATCCGTAGAATCGGATTCCCGGTTCTCGTTCGACCTTCCTATGTTCTTGGAGGGGAGGCCATGGAAATCCTTTACGACGAGAAAGACTGGAGCGAGTATAAAAAACGGATTGCCACCATTGATTTTCGCTTTCCCCTCCTGATCGATTCCTTTTTCTCGGATGCCACCGAGGTCGATGTGGACGCGATCGGG
Source organism: Nitrospirota bacterium (assembly GCA_027335985.1). The sequence continues at coordinate 22,553 of DAHWGX010000016.1, forward strand.
GATGGTCGGGAAATCGCCATCGGGGGAATCCTGGAGCATATCGAGCAGGCAGGGATCCACTCGGGGGATTCGGCCTGTTTCATCCCTCCGAAGACCCTGTCGATGCGAGTCCAAGAGGAAATCGTCCGGCAAACGAAAATTCTTGGAGAGGCACTTGGCGTAACCGGTCTTATGAATATCCAGTTTGCTGTTCAAAATGAAACAGTCTATATTCTAGAAGTCAATCCACGGGCTTCGAGAACTGTACCCTTCACTTCAAAGGCGATCGGATTCTCTCTGCCAAAGGCCGCAATGCGGATTATGATGGGTGAGTCTCTCTCAAGCCTGGGACTGTCTGGAAGAACGATTCCCGTCCTGCCCTACACTTCGGTCAAGGAGGCGGTCTTCCCTTTCCGGCGATTTAAGGGAGTCGATACCCTTCTGAGCCCCGAGATGAAATCGACGGGTGAAGTGATGGGGATTTCCCGGGATTTCGGGGGGGCTTTCAGGGACGCACAAATCGCTTCGGGCATGGATCTCCCAGTCACGGGAACTGTCTTCGTGAGCGTGAGTGACCGGGACAAGGAGGAGGCTGTTAGGGTGTCGCGCGACTTGGTGTCGCTCGGTTTTGATCTTGTCGCGACGGAAGGCACTGCGCGTCGTCTGGAGGGAGAGGGCATACAGACTCGGAAAGTCAACAAGGTAAAAGAGGGCCGTCCCCATATCGTCGATCTCATCAAGGACGGGAAGGTCCAGCTGGTCATCAATACCGTTTCAGGAAAGCAGGCGCAAAAGGACTCCCTCTCTATCCGGCAGGAAACTCTCCTTCGAAATATTCCTTACTACACGACTATCGAAGGTGCGAAAGCCCTCGTTATCGCCCTTCAGACCAAGGGAACCCCGGACTCCTTGCGCTCTCTTCAGGAGCTTCATCGTTCTATTGTTCTCCCAGAAAAGGCTTGAGCTCCATTCGAACTTTGGCTAAGCTCAAATAAGAGGAGATCTTGAGTCGGATGTCTCGAATGAAAGGGAAGGAGGAGCCTTGATGAACCAAACGCCCATGACACGGGAAGGATATACCCGTCTCCAGGAGGAACTGGACCGCCTGAAGAAAGTGGAGCGTGCGAAAAATATTCAGGATATCGCCGAAGCGAGAGCTCACGGAGATCTCTCTGAAAATGCCGAATACCATGCGGCCAAGGAAAAGCAGTCTTTTATCGAGGGTCGGATCAAAGAGCTCGAGGCCAAGCTTTCTTCCGCAATCGTCGTATCTGCGGCGCATCAGGACCGGGAAAGGGTCACCTTCGGGGCAACTGTTTCATTAAGAAACGGTTCTACTGGAGAAGAAAAGATCTACACGATCGTCGGCCAGGAAGAGGTGGACCTGAAGCGCGGAAGGATTTCGGTTGCATCCCCGGTCGGAAAGGCGCTGGTGGGAAGAAAGGTTGGGGAATCGGTTCTGATCCGTATTCCGGCTGGGGAAATAGAGTATGAAGTCTGCAATATCGTCTATGGAGAATGAGGTCTTTGAGGAGGGTTTTTTCTCTTGAACGCCAAAAAAATTCTGACCCTCGTCCTTTTTTTCCTTGTTGTCCTGATTCCCGCTTTTTTTGTTTTTGGAATCTTTTTCTTCGGCCCGGAGCTATCCCATATTCTTGTAGGTTTATAAAAGTGTTTCAGTATGAAAATTTCTTTTTCGTGTGTTTCGATTTGAGACGTTTTACAAATAAAAGAAGAAGGTCTATCCGAGGACCTGAAGGATTCGTTTTAAGATTTGTATTACTTCATAAAGCTATATGAAATTATTTCCATTTTTGGCATTCATCTTGCACTCTATTTAGCTATGTCGCAGGGATGAACCTCATCTCGGGACGAAGGAGGAGTGAGATGGATTGCCAGCGTTGTCACGGGAAAATGATCGAGGAAGAGTTCAGTGACATCAAGGATGATTCGGGATATTTGAACTTTCGCGGGTGGCGCTGCCTCCTCTGCGGAGAGATCGTGGATTCCGTCATCCTGTCAAACAGGATGAACCGACCTTCACCGATTGTGAGTCGAAACAGAAAGATCATGGCGTACCACTAAATTGAATTGCTCGAAACCGGCGGGACTTTTTCTCCTGCCGGGTGCATTCATCGGGGAGACTCCCCGTTGTACATATCTATTCCCCAGGAGGATCGATACGATGATTACAATGAGTGAAAAAGCGGTCGAAAAGGTTAACGAGTACCTGAAGTCTGAGAACAAGGAAGGATACGGCCTTCGTGTCTATGTGTCCGGTGGCGGATGTCACGGTTTCCAATACGGCATGTCTTTCGAGGAAGCTCCGGGCGAGATGGACCAGATCGTCGAGGAGGCCGGGGTGAAACTCTTCATCGATGCCCAGAGTTACCCCCTCCTTTCCGGAGCGACGGTGGACTATGTCGAAAACCTTTACGGATCGGGTTTTGCCATCAAGAACCCGAATGCCAAGTCTTCCTGCGGATGCGGAAGCTCTTTTTCCGTCTGACCGTCGGAATACGTTCGCGCCCTCTGTCGCGAGGCCCCGTCCAAGGATGGGGTCTCGTTTTTTTTGTTTTTTTCCTGGGATTTCTGACCCTTTTCCCTTTCGCGGACGCGCGGGCGGTTCCTCCTGCCTTTTGTCCCCCGATTGTTACCCTGGTCGGATATGTGGAGCGTCACAGCCGTCCGTCTCAGCCCTTACCGGTGGCTCTGCGGATCGGACGAGCCCTTCTTGAAGCCTCCCGAAAAGCCCGTCTCCCCCTTTATCTCCTTGTCGCCCTCGCCCAGGAAGAGTCCTCCTTTAATCCCGAAGCTGTCAACGACGCCTCCCAGGATTACGGACTATTCCAAATTCATTATCCCTTCTGGAAAAAATATTTCAGAAAACGGGTAGGAGGAAACGATCTGCGAATGCGAAGATCCGATATCATGGGAGTCGAGGTAAACGCTCAAATGGCCGCAGACATTCTGTCCTATGATCTGAAACTCTCCGGTGGGGATGTGGTCCAGATGCTTGGCAGGTACTCCGGCAGGACCGGCCACGCCCATGATAATTATATCCGGAACATTCTTCGTTACAGTCTTTTATTCAAAAGATTTGAAAGCCTGGAGCATGGGCCTTGTCCGCCATCCTGAAAAGCTATCGGGCGTGCACTCTATCCCGGCCTCCGTGTTTCGCTTCATACATCATTCGGTCGGCAAGGGGGATCAGATCTGATTCACGGGACACATCGTCCGGGAAGGTGGAGATTCCGATACTCAAGGTGATTTTGCCCGCGACCGGATGGACTAGTTTCTTGACGGAATTCCGGATCCTTTCCGCGATTTGGACGGCGCGCGCCTTCCCGAGTCCGGGAAGGATGACCACGAACTCTTCGCCGCCGTAACGTCCAAAACCATCTCCCGCACGAAGTGCTTTTCCGATCGCTCCTGTCACATCGACGAGGACTGAATCGCCGACCCCATGGCCATATGTGTCGTTGACCTGTTTGAAATGGTCTATGTCCAGCATGAGAACCGACAGGGACTCCTGGCTTGCCCGGGCATTCTGGTAGGAAAAGTTGAGAAATGCGTCAAGAGAGTCACGGTTCAGGATCTTTGTCAGGGAATCATGTTCTGATTTTCTCTTCAGGACAAGTCGATGCGCGAAAAGCGCGTGGCTGGTCTGGAGGACGGGGGCCGATAGTTCCAGGGCATTTTGAAATTCACTCTCGGGGATCGGGTTGTTGGGGGGGAAGGGGGGGGGGAAAATCAGAAGAAAAGGGATGTTGGATGAAGATCCTTGCACCAGTTTGAAAACGACGACTCTGTTGGATCCCGTCAGTGGAAGATGGGAGATGCCTGTTTTTTCCGGGTCGAAGTCGTCGAAGTATCCTGTTTTGGCAATGAGTATGGCTCTCAGGGACTCGGTCAGAGGAAAGGAGTCGTCTTCCCTGAATAGATTTTCCGGATCCGATGTTCGGATCGTTATCGAGCGGGTTCTTGTTCGGGATTCGCAGTAGGCGACGGCAGAGGCGGAAAGAAGGGTCCGGAGAGACTGGCAGATCAAGGATTCGTAAGGGATGGCCCGTTCCAGGGGAATCAGGTTCGTCAGGCTCTGGGCGAAGGCTCTGTACCGGTTGAAGATGGCCATGAACTGGTTTTTTGATGCGACCTGCTCTGCGAGAAGGGCGATAATGGAAAATGAAACCCGTGGCCAGGGTGAGCCTGAGGGCGAGGGGATGTCGGGATGAGAATCCTCCATTGCGAGATGGGTGAAGCTGTCAGGAGGAATGTCCTCGATGCGGGAGACGATCGGAATGCCGTCCATGTCCGCCACGATCAGGATGTCGGCGGAGGGAGCGGGGTCCACGATGCCGGTCAGGATCACGTGCCGGTCTGACAACTGCATCAGGGTCTGGACAATGGAATCCCACCTGTCGCCCGAAATATCCTTCGGGCGGATCAGCAGAATCCTGCATGGAACTGTCAAATGATTAGGCATCATCTGTTCCTGGTTCCCCGCTGATGGGTTGAAGAAGAAATTGGCCGACAAGCGGAGTTCTTTTACTGCCAAGGCTAACACAGGAACAGACAAAAGAAAATCTTCCTGCTTCGCCGTGTCTGGAGAAAAATGGTTTTGAACCTTGAAAATTTTCGGGGGAAACCTGTTTTGGACGGAATCGATGCGTGCCAAGGCTTTTCAAGAGCCCGATTCAGAAGGAACCGGTCATTTCTTCCACGACATATTTGACGATCTCCGCCATCGTTGGGTGAATGTGAAGGATTCGTTGGTACTGGTCGATGGTGGCCGAGAATTCGAGGGCCACAGTGATCAGATGGATCAGATCTGATGCTCCGGCTCCGTACATTTCGGCACCGAGAATTTCCCGGGTTTTATCATGGGCCACGATTTTCAGGGCCCCATCGGTCTGTCGATTCACGATTGCCTTCCCAAGATCGGAAAAGGGAAGGTATCCGGTGATAGTCGGAAGGTGAAGGGCATGGGCCTGAAGCTCCGTCAGTCCGACCCGGGCAAACTCGGGATCGGAAAAGATGGCTGTCGGCACGGGGCGGTCCTCGATCTTTCTGGGAACAGCCGAAGCGGCGTTGAAGCCGGCGACCTCTCCGTGATATGTGGCAAGATTCAGGACAGGCAGTGCCCCTGTGACGTCCCCCGCTGCAAATATTCGCGGATTGGATGTTCGGAGCCAGGGGTCCACCCGGATGGCCCGGTGGTGAGAGAGGTGGACATCGGCGGCCAGGGGGTTGAGTATATCGAGGTCCGGCCGGCGCCCTGTCGCGCAAAGGACGCGATCGGCCTCCAGCCGCAGAGGATTGTCACCGATCTTTCCATGAAGGACAGGCCGGTTCGCCGCACCATCAAAATGTTCCGACCGAAATCCCAGATGTACGGTCATCCCTCTCTTCGCCAACGCTGACAGATAGCCCTCTTCAATCCGAATGTCTACATCCGGGTTCCATCGGGACGAGATTTCGACAACGGTAACCTTCACTCCCATCATGGAGAGGTATTGTCCCAGTTCCAGGCCAACGGGACCGGCTCCCAGGACGATGACCGATTCCGGAAGTGTCTCAAGCTCCAGCACGTCGTCGGAGGTCATCGTCCATTTTCCGGAGAGGCCCGGGATATCGGGGATCTTGGGGAGCGAGCCTGTGGCGATCACAGCGCGTTCGAAGTGAACTATTTCTTTGCCGACTTTAGCTGTTTCGGGAGTGAGAAAGCTCACCTCCTCCTCGACCAGCCTGATTCCCGGTATCCCGTCGACGCTCCCGCGTGCTGATTCGGCCATTTCGCCGATCATACGATTTTTCATCCGGACGATGGAGGGAAGGTCGAAGGTAAAGGTTCCGGCATGCCCGATGCCAAGGGCGGCGAGTTCCGTTCGTGCTGCATGAAGCTCATGGGCTGATCGAAGAAGAGCCTTGGAGGGCATGCACCCCTTCAGAATACAAAGTCCGCCAAAGGGAGGAGTGGATGCAAGAAGAACCTCTCGCCCAAGACGGGCTGCTTCACGTGCCGCATATCGGCCGGCAGAGCCACCTCCGATGACAAGGACCTGAACTTTCTTCACGCATCAACCTCTTTGGGTAATATGGGTGAACGGGCATAGCTGCATCCCTGATTTTAACCGAAGAGGAGAAGTATTGCACCGATCCATTTCGGGACGTCCGAATGTAAGGAATTTATGCTTTATAAGGAATAATAAATTGATATTCGCATTTTTTGGGCCATGTATTGCGTTTTTTTTGCCCAACGTGTAGTCTTTGACTCAACGAGGAGTGCGGAGCGGTATCCGGCATCCAGTAGGCAGGGAAAAAGATATGCGAAGACAAGGGCGTCTTCATGACAGGTCATGAAGATGCCCTTTTTTTGTGTTCCGGGCGCGGCGCCTTGTATCAAAGGCGCACTTATCCACAATTCTTTAGGAGAATTAACGAATGACCCCGAAAGAAGTTTTGGACTATGCGAAGAAAAACAATGTGCAGATCGTCGACATCAAGTTCGCCGACCTGCTCGGTACCTGGCAACATTACTCCATGACAGCCCACCAGCTGACGGAAGAGCTGTTCGAGGAGGGAATCGGGTTTGACGGTTCCAGTATCCGCGGATTTCAGACGATCAATGAGTCCGACATGCTTCTTCTGCCAGATTCCAAGTCGGCCTTTCTCGACCCGTTCACCCAGGTTCCGACACTCTCTCTGATTGCCAACATAAAGGATCCGATTTCCGGAGAATCCTATGCCAAGGATCCGCGCTACATTGCCCAGCGGGCGGAGAATTATCTCAAGAAGCTCGCGGACATTTCCTATTGGGGTCCTGAATGTGAATTTTTCGTTTTCGACGATGTTCGTTACGGCTCCGGCTCCAATTTCTCCCACCATTCCGTCGATTCGATCGAGGGAACCTGGAACACGGGTCGGGAGGAGGAGCCGAACCTCGGATACAAGGTGCGCCACAAGGAAGGGTATTTCCCTGTCCCCCCGACCGACTCACTCCAGGATCTTCGAACCGAGATGGTGCTGACCATGGAACAGGTCGGGATCCGTTGCGATGCCCATCATCATGAGGTCTCCACCGCAGGCCAGTGCGAAATTGCCATGCGTTTCGACACTCTCACCAAGATGGCTGACAATGTCATGAAGTACAAATATGTCGTGAAAAACACCGCCTTCAAGTACGGGAAGACCGCGACCTTCATGCCCAAACCCCTCTTCCAGGACAACGGATCCGGAATGCATGTCCACCAAAGCCTCTGGAAGGCCGGCAAGAACCTCTTCTACCAGAAGGGCGGATATGGGGACATTTCCGAACTTTGCCGCCACTACATCGGGGGGCTGATTCATCACGCCCCGGCGCTTCTGGCGTTTATCGCCCCGACCACCAACTCCTACCGCAGGCTCGTTCCGGGATACGAGGCTCCCATCAATCTCATGTATTCAAAACGGAACCGTTCGGCCTGCGTGCGGATCCCGATGTATTCGAAGAGCGAGAAGGCCAAGCGGATCGAATTCCGGACGCCCGATCCCAGCAGCAACCCCTACCTCGTCTTCTCCGCCCTCCTTATGGCCGGACTCGACGGGATCGAGAGAAAGCTCGAGCCGCCGGCTCCTCTCGACAAGGATCTTTATGAGCTTTCCGATCGGGAAAAGAAGAAGATCAAGCAGATGCCAGGAAGTCTCGATGGAGCCCTCGCAGCGCTTGAGAAGGACCATGAATTCCTGCTGAAGGGTGGTGTCTTCACTGCAGAGCTGATTGAGACATGGATCAGCCTGAAGACCAAGCGGGAAGTGGATGCCGTTCGCCTTCGGCCCCATCCGCACGAGTTTTTCCTTTATTTCGATGTTTAGTATTTCGGTTGCAACAATCGGCAATGGGGCCACCGGTTTTTGATTCCCGGCCCCTAACGTGACAAGGAGGGCCTGGACACGATTTTCTGTTCAGGCCTTTTTTTTGGTGGAGACCATGAACCACGAACAAAAAATCATACGGGAGCTCACAGCCTTCTTCGAGATCAGCCGGGAACTCGCCAGTTCTCCCGATCTCGATTCTGCGCTGGACCATATTCTTGGAATCATGGATACCCAACTGAATCTCCATCGCGGGGCAATACTTCTCCTGAAGCGTGATACGAACGAACTCATGACTGAACTCGCCTACGGGATGTCCGACGAAGAGAAGAAAAAGGGGCGTTTCAAGATCGGGGAGGGAATTACGGGAACGGTCCTTTCGACAGGATTGCCGATCATTGTTCCCGATATCGGAGCCGAACCCCGGTTTTTGAACAGAACGGGTGCCCGAAAGGGCGTGGGGCGCAAGAAAATGGCCTTTATCGCCGTCCCCCTCATCTTTCAGGGGATGAAGCTAGGCGTTCTTTCGGCAGATTGCGACATGTCGGAAGGGGAGCGTGATCTCGAGGAGGACAAACGGGTTTTGTCTATAATCGGGTCCACGATTGTTCAGGCGGTCCTTCTCCGGCAGCGGTTTTCGGAAGAGAATCAGCGGCTGATCGACGAGACCCACCGCCTCGAACATGCCCTGAAAGACCGATATACCATAGACGGATGGATCGGACGATCGAAGGTGATGAACCAGATTGCCGAGTCTGTATACCAGGTTGCGGCCAGTCGGGCGACAGTGTTGATTCAGGGAGAGAGCGGGACCGGGAAGGAGGTCATCGCAAAGGCGATCCATTTTTTGAGTCCCCGTGTGAAAAAGCCCTTTGTTCAGATCAACTGTGCCGCGATCCCGGAGACCCTCCTCGAAAGCCAGCTGTTCGGCCATGAAAAAGGGGCTTTCACGGGAGCGCATATCGCCAGGCCGGGAAAGTTTGAAGCCGCAGACACCGGAACGATCTTTCTCGATGAAATCGGTGAAATCACCCCGGCGGTTCAGGTAAAGCTCCTTCGCGTCCTCCAGGAACGCTCGGTAGAGAGAATAGGCGGAAATCGTGTCATTCCCGTGGACGTTCGCATCATCGCCGCCACAAACCGAAATCTCGAGGAGATGATCCGGAGAAACCTGTTCCGTGAGGATCTCTACTATCGCCTGAATGTAGTCCCTCTCTTTCTGCCCCCCTTGCGGCAGCGAAAGGAGGATGTTCCCCTCCTCGTCGAGCATTTTCTGGACCGATTCAACCGGGACAACGACCGGACTGTGGTTGTGGAGCCAGGCGCGATGGATATGCTGGTGAACTATGATTGGCCCGGCAATGTTCGGGAGCTTGAAAACATGATGGAACGTCTGGTCGTGATGGCGCATGGGTCCACCATCACGCGGGAGGATGCGGTGCGGGCGATGACGATCTATCCCAAGGCCCCTCATTCGGAGCGTGAACCGGCAGCAGGTGGAGGTGTAGGCACCGGGCGACCCCATGAGTCTTCGGAGGGAATTCCAGCGATGGGGGATGCCACAGAAGGACTTCTTGGGGCGGTATCGAGCCTTGAAAAGGAGCAGATCGAGGCGGTCCTGAAGAGGTATGGATATGTCAAAACCCGCGCTGCCCGGGCTCTTGGAATAACGCCCAGGCAACTTCGTTATCGCATGATGAAGTATGGAATCGAGGACATCATTCCCTGACCTCTATGCCAGCCGAAGCCCGATTTCCTTGAGTTGGGCTGAATCGACGGGAGCCGGAGCCTGAGTGAGAAGGCAGCTTCCTTTTTGGGTCTTGGGAAAAGCCATGACATCCCGAATGGAGTCCCGGCCGAGAAGAAGCATGGCCAGACGGTCGAGGCCTATGGCCATGCCGCCGTGCGGGGGAGCCCCATAGGAAAGGGCTTCAAGGAGAAATCCGAACCGTCTTGTGGCCTCCTCCTCTGTCATCCCGATCAGGTCGAAGACCCTTCTCTGAAGTTCGATCTCGTGATTCCTGATACTCCCTCCCCCCACCTCCGTTCCATTATAGACAAGATCGTAGGCCAACGACCGGGTCAGCTCCGGAGTATCGGCAAGGATCGCCATGTCGTCCGGGTGGGGAGCGGTAAAGGGGTGATGGACCGCTTCATAGCGTTTTTCGTCGGGATTCCATTCGAGCAGCGGAAAGTCGACAACCCAGAGTAGGGCTGTTTTTGAGGAGTCGATAAGCCCGGCGATCTTCGCGACATGGGTCCTGAGAAGACCCAGGAGCTTGAGTGTCTGGGGAAGGGTGTCTGCGATGAAAAGAAGCAAGTCTCCCGGCTCCGCTTCCATGGTCACCGAGATTTCTTTTTGGAGGGGTTCAGGAATGAACTTGAGGATGGGGCTTGCCGGTCCAGTCTGCTCGATCTTTATCCATGCGAGCCCTTTTGCTCCCTGTCCCTGGGCCCAGGCAGTCAGGTCCTCGACTTCCTTTCGACTCTTGGAGGCTCCTCCCGGAAAACGGATGCCCCGCACCGTGCCTCCGTTACCCAGCGTTTGAGTGAAGACGGCGAAGGAGGTGTTCTGGGCAATTGAGGAAATGTCTACAATCGGGATTCCAAAGCGAAGATCCGGTTTGTCGCTTCCGTATTTCTCCATAGCTTCGGCATGGGTGAGACGCATGAAAGGCCGTGAGAGGGTGATGTTCTTGAAGGTTTTGAAAATGTCGCAGAAAAGCCCCTCGATGATTCCCAGAAACTGATCCCGTGTCAAAAAGGATGCCTCAATATCGATCTGGGTGAATTCGGGTTGGCGGTCTGCGCGAAGATCCTCGTCCCGGAAGCAGCGGGCCACCTGGAAGTAGCGCTCGATCCCTCCCACCATCAACAGTTGCTTGAATAGCTGAGGAGATTGGGGGAGAGCATAGAAGGAGCCGCGCTCGAGACGGGACGGGACGAGAAAGTCCCGCGCACCTTCCGGCGTCGATCGGGTGAGAAGCGGGGTTTCGATATCCCAGAAGTGATGAGCAATCATATGGCTTCTGATCAGGGATGTCAGTTCGGAGCGGAACCTGAGCGCCTCCATCAATTGAGGGGATCGCATGTCGAGATATCGGTGGGTCAGACGCAGACTCTCGGAAACACCTTCGTTTTCTCCCACAGGAAATGGAGGAGTGAGGGCTGCATTGAGGACACGCAGTGTGGAGACCCGGATCTCAAGATGGCCCCCGGCCCTTTCCGAGTTGATTGTCCCTTCGGGGCGGGAAGCCAGGGTCCCATGGATCGACACGACCCACTCGTCCCTGAGCGTCTTTGCCATTGTCTCCATGACAGGGTGTTCCTTGGCGTCGATCACGCACTGCATTCGGCCGGAGCGATCGCGGAGCTCTATGAAAAGGAGGCCTCCATGGTCCCGGACAGTGTGAACCCATCCTGCGACAGTGACGGCAGAGCCCGGAGAAAAGCTGTAAAGATCGGCAATGAAGTGGGAACGATACATCGGATGTCCTCTCAAAAAAATTCAGAAAACCCTTCGGATGGTCATGTTCCGGAACAGGAGCATTCTAGCAAACCGGGGTAAAAATTGAAGCCATGGAACACGGCTTCAGGGGGTGAGCCGCCCCTCGTCGGCGTCGATCAGGTCGAAGGGGGGCAGAGTTCCGATGTCGGGCCGATGGGCGAAGGCCGGATAGGTTTTTTTCGGTGCTCTGTTCTTCTGTCATCAGGGGTTATCGTATCGAAGGAGGTGGACCACACATCTCTTTCGAGAGAAGAGTGAGGTCTCGCATGGGCGTTGACCCAGGCCAATACAGTCTCGTCGTCCGGAGCTGAAAGAATTTCGCGTTCAAGTTCTTCGGGGTCAAGACCGGTAAATTCGAGGAATCGTCCGTCCAGAGGGAAGAGTCCGATGGCTGGATCGGATCCTCTCAGCAGGTTGGAACGATACTCCGGAGGAAGCAGGTCCGCGGCTCTCAGTCGAACCTTGTCGATCAGGCGGGGGAGAATCGCATAACCTCCCAGCCGCTCTCTGGGTGACCGCAGTCTTCGACCAATTTCGCTGTTTCCGGAGTCGTCACTGGAAAAGGTAGAGAGCATGGTAATCTCCGTCATGTCTTTTTCGGACGTGATGGGTTGGTTTTAGCTCCCCGTCCTTTAGGGGCAGACTTTCGGCCCTTGAATCTCGAGTTGCCGTTATCCTGTTTCTGTGGAGGAAAGTCCTCCTCCGGCTTCCTTTTCCTTTTGGCGAAAGGGCTGTTTCCCTCCCTGCCTGGTGCTCCCTCTTTCCGGAAGGTCCCGGAGGAACGGGAGGGACGCCCGGAACGCTCCGGGGGGGAGGAGCCTTCTTCGGAAAAGCGTCTTCGGGGACGGTCATTGTCCGATTCCCGGGAAGGGGCGGGTCTCCGGTCGGTGCGGGGCGGCCCCTCTTTCCGGAAGGTCCCGGAAGAGCGGGAGGGACGCCCGGAACGCTCCGGGGGGGAGGAGCCTTCTTCGGAAAAGCGTCTTCGGGGGGGGAAGTTTTCGAATGACTCCCGATCCCGGTCCTGATTTTTTCGACTGCGGACAGGACGGTCGTCTGACTGGCGATGGCGTGAATCGAGGGTTCGAGGAAGATGAGTGGGTGTTTGCCCTGCAAGGAGAGAGCGTATTTCCGAGGCTGTCACGGTCCGGTACTCTCCCGGCTCAAGTCCCGCCAGGGTTAATGGGCCGAATGCCGTTCGTACCAGTTTCAGGACAAAATAATTGAGTGTTTCAAAAAGGCGGCGGACTTCCCGGTTGCGTCCCTCCGTCAGTGTGATCCGATACCAAGCATTGGAGTCGGTGTTCCTTTCTGAGACGAATTCAAGGGGAACTACGGCTCTGCCGTCAAGTCGGATGTCGCCACGAGCGATTCGTTCCACGTGAGATGGAGAAACTCCCCCCTGGATCTTCACCAGATAGGTCCGGGGAATGGCGTAACGTGGATGAAGAATCCGCTGAGACAGATCTCCGTTATTGGTCAGAAGAAGAGCTCCCTCGGTCTGGAAGTCCAGGCGGCCAACATGGAGCAGGGGTTCGATATTGGGAAAAAATTCCCGCAGGGTCGGCCGGCCTTCCGGATCGTGCAGGGTGGAGACGACCCCCCGCGGTTTGTAGAAGAGGAAAAGAAAGGGGTCCGACTCCCTTCGAAGCGGCTTCCCTTCAACCAGAACGATGTCGGTCTCAGGGTTGACCCGGGTTCCTGGTTCGGTAACGATCTGTCCGTTTACGGACACGAGTCCCGATGCAACCAGCTGTTCGGCCTTTCTTCGGGAGGCCACTCCCCTGTGGGCGAGAAGTTTGTGAAGGCGGACGGAGTCGGTCTCCGGAGAATTTTTTCCGGAGGACGAAGAGGATGGTTCCTCTCCAAATCCAGGAGGGTCTGATGGGCGATCGGAGTTCATAATGGTCCTTTATTCCCACTCGATGGTGGCGGGGGGTTTGGGAGAAATATCAAAAACGACACGGTTGACACCCTCCACAGAGGCGATGATGCGGTGGGATATGCGGCCCAGGAGTTCGTTAGAGAGATAGTGGACATCGGCGGTCATCCCGTCGACCGAGCGGACGGATCTGATGGCCACGACATGTTCGTAGGTCCGTGCATCCCCCATGACACCGACTGACTTGACGGGAAGAAGGACGGCAAAATACTGCCAGAGTTCCGAAACGAAGGGAGATTTTTCCACCTCGTCGCGCACAACGAGGTCGGCTTTTCTGAGAATCGAGAGTCTTTCCGGTGTGATCGAACCCAGAATTCGTATAGCCAGACCCGGCCCTGGAAACGGCTGGCGATTGACGAAACGGTCGGGAAGTCCAAGTTCACGCCCCAGCCGTCGGACTTCGTCCTTGAAAAGCTCGCGGAGAGGCTCCACCAGTTTGAAGGGCATCCGGGATGGAAGCCCCCCCACGTTATGATGAGACTTGATGACCGTTGAAGGGCCTCCGAAAGAAGAAACGCTTTCGATGACATCGGGATAAAGGGTTCCCTGCGCCAGATACCGAACGGACCCTCTTTTTCGGGCCTCTCGGCTGAAGACGTCTATGAAGGTCTTTCCGATGATCTTCCTTTTCTTTTCCGGATCGGAGACCCCTTTGAGACGGGTAAGAAAAACAGTCTGGGCATCCACAACCTCAAGGGGGATGCCCAGGGTGGTCAGGTCGGCCTGGAGCGCTTCAAGTTCTCCCTGCCTCAAAAGCCCATTGTCAACGAAGATGGCATGAAATCGCTCTCCCAGAGCACGGTAGCACAACAAGGCGGTGACGGTTGAGTCGATCCCCCCCGAGAGGGCGCACACCAGATGATCCGCCTTGACTGTGGACCGGATCTCCTCCACGTGACGATCGAGATAACCCCGGATTGTCCAATTGGGTGTGATATGGCAGATGTCCCGCAAAAAATGGCGCAAAAAGTCCAGTCCGGAGACGGTCTGGGTCACCTCCGGATGAAACTGGACCCCGTAGATCTTCCTTTCGGGATCTTCCATTGCGGCGATGGGGGTTGTCTCGGTGCTTCCCGTGACACGAAAGCCTTGCGGAAGATCCTGGATCCAGTCTCCATGGCTCATGAGAACGGGTGAGGCAGGGCGAAAAGAATCCCAAAGGGACGACGCATTTGACGAAGGAGAAAAGAGATGGACACCGTATTCGCGGATCTTGGCTCTTTCGACCTGTCCTCCGGCGACGTGGGCAATGATCTGCATGCCGTAGCAGATGCCAAGAGCGGGAACGCCCAGTTCGAGCAGTGAAGGGTCGAGGGTCGGAGCCCCTTTTTCGTACACGGAGGAGGGTCCACCCGACAGGATGAGTGCGCGAGGGTTGCGGTTCCGGATCTCGGACGCCGGGATCGTGGCTGGAAGAATCTCCGAATAGATCTCCATCTCCCGGATGCGGCGGGCGATGTTCTGTGTCAGCTGGGATCCGAAGTCGAGGATCAGGACTGGCGAGATAGTCAAGTCAGAGGTTCTTTCTCAAGAGGGTCGGAAAGGGCCGGTCAGTTTTCGTCCCATTCCCGGCGATAATTCGGCGCTTCTTTCGTGATGATCACGTCGTGGACATGACTTTCTCGAAGCCCTGCCGGAGAAATCCGAACGAACCTGGATTTTTCCTGGAGTTCTCGGATCGTCCTGCAGCCGCAGTACCCCATACCGGAGCGAAGTCCTCCTGATAGCTGGTATATGAGTTCTGAAAGACGTCCCTTATGGGGAACCCGGCCCTCGATTCCTTCAGGGACCCACTTTTTGGATCCGGAAGGCTGGTTGTAGCGATCTCCTCCCCCCCTCTCCATCGCCCCGATCGATCCCATGCCCCGGTAGGTTTTGTAGGAGCGACCCTGGAAGAGGATCGTTTCCCCGGGTGATTCCTCGGTTCCGGCAAACAGGGAGCCAAGCATGACCGCCGAAGCCCCGGCCGCCAGTGCCTTGACGAGATCCCCTGAATATTTGATACCTCCGTCAGCAATGACAGGAATGCTCGCCTCGCGAGCAACCTGATAGACATCGGAGATGGCTGTCAGCTGGGGAACGCCCGCTCCGGCAACGATACGGGTCGTACAGATCGATCCAGGTCCGACACCAACCTTCAATAGATTGGCTCCCGCCTCAATCAGTGAGCGCGCTCCTTCCTTCGTGGCGATGTTTCCCGCCATGACGGGGATCTGGGGCCAGCTTCCCCGGATCGTTCTGATCATGTCGATAACCCCGGCGGAATGGCCATGCGCGGTATCGATCACGAGCATGTCGACCTGGGCTCTGGCGAGGAGCTTGGCCCGTTCGAGTGCGGCATCCCCGACGCCGATGGCCGCTGCGACGATCAGTCGTCCACGGGGATCCTTTGCGGAGTTCGGATATTTGATCTTTTTTTCGATGTCCTTGATGGTGATCAGACCGTCAAGCTCATTCTTCTCGTTGACGACGGGGAGTTTTTCGATATGAAATTCCTGAAACAGCTTTTTGGCTGCGTCCAGTGTCGTTCCGACAGGAGCAGTGATCAGGTTTCTGGAGGTCATGACCTCCGATACTTTCCGGGTCAGAACCGTCTCGAAACGAAGGTCCCGGTTGGTGACGATTCCCACGAGCGTCCGATTGCGGACAACGGGAATACCCGATATCCGGAAGGTCTGCATGAGATCGAGGGCTTTGCCGATCGTTTCGTCCGGCCCGATTGTGATCGGATCGGTGATCATTCCCGATTCCGACTTCTTAACTTTGTCCACCTCATGGGCCTGATCCTCCGGGGAAAGAGCCCGGTGGATGACGCCGATTCCGCCTTCACGTGCAAGGGCAATGGCCAGACGCGCTTCAGTGACCGTGTCCATCGCCGCCGAAAGGATGGGAATGTTCAGGCGAACTCCGGAGAAAAGATCGATACCGGTATTGGTTTCAGCTGGGAGAAAGTCGGAAAACTGTGGGACGAGAATAACGTCGTCGAACGTCAGCCCCATCGGCAGGTCATCTTGCAGCATGTTTCCCTCGCTTTTTCAAACTGTTTATCTTCCTATTTTACATTATCTGATGAATGGGGGTCAATTTTGAATCTCGGAAGTCGGAAGATCCTTCGGGACGACAATGACCATTACCGCGTCAAAAAGGGTCAGAGCATGTTCCTGCGCAAAAGATCGACGAACTGTTGCGCTGTTCGTCCCGACCGGGATCCCCTGTCTCTTGAAAAACGTTGGCCTTGTGTCAGGATCAGAAGAAGCGGGTCTTCTGGAATGGCGGGTACCTCTTGGGTCGCCTTTTGCCAGTCTGCCCAGAGTGAAAGCCAGTTGTCAGGAACGAAGGGAAGGATCTTTGTCGCGACGGCTTTCGAGAGAATGAGTCGGAAATAGCCTTCCTGATCGGGTTCGTCGAAGAAGAGTGTCAGGCCAAAGCGGTCGTAGAGCGCGAGTGCGTCGTCTCTGGTCTCCTGGGGATGCAGGGCATCCGAGAGGCCCTGCCGGGATTCCGAGACCAGGTGGCGGATATTGGATGTGACGATCAATGCCACATTGACGGGGGTTGCCATGATTCCTCCGTCCAGAATGGCCTTCATCTGTCGAAAAGAGTCGTCTTCCTCTCCAAAGACCAGATCGTCCAGCAGTAAGATAAAAAATTGCGGAAAGGTGGAAAGGAGATCGATCAGGGGAGCGAGATAACCTATGCCGGGCTTCTCGACCTGGAGGAGGCGAAGAGGTTCCGAAGCGGTTTTCTTGAGGTTCCATTCATTCCAAAGAGCAGCTACTGTTGAGGTTTTTCCTGTCCCACGATGGCCATAGAGAAGGGTTGGAAGGGGAGAAAGACCATGGGAAAAGCCAGAGAGGTTCCTGCGGAGTGAATCAAGGATGGTTTCGCGTCCAAGGATATCCTCCGGCAGCAGCTTTCTTGGATGATGGATCGGGAAAAGGAATGGGTTACGGCCGGGGGGGGCTGCGAGGCGAAATGCCTCATGGTGGCCGCCCAGCACCTCGTTCCAGGAGCCGTCCTCAAACATCGAAAAAGAAATCGCCCGCCCCGTTTTTTTCTTTTTCGGGAGCAACATCTGTTTCGAAGGTGATTTTTTTGAACAGGAGCAGGTCATAGAGTCGGCCGGCCTGGGTCCGGATATCGGGAGCTTCCAGGAGGAACTGGCGTTCGGTTGCAGTAAACGGAAGGAATGCCGACCAGTGATGAAGAAGGGAGATGGGTTCACGGGCCGACTCCTGAATCCAGGCAAGCTCGGAGGTCAGATCCCATTGGCCAAGGACCTCATTGACAACCGAGCGAATCCTGTCGAGGTCGGACTGTGCCAGTGGCCAACGGTTTTCAGGGCGCAGGACCGAAACGAGAGCCGTTCTCCAGGATTGGTGATCCAGTTCCTCTTCGATGTCGAAGGTCGAGATTCCGAGCAGGGTGATGTAATAACGACCGTCAGGAAGCCTGTTGCTTTGCACGATCTTTCCAAGGGTTCCCCTGCGTTCGACCGGAGGGGACTGCTCGTACTGGTCCTCCCAGCCATCCTTCAGCAAGGTCATTCCGACAAGGTGTACCCCCTCCAGGGACGCTTCGATCATCTTCCGGTATCTCGGTTCGAAAATGTGCAGGGGACGAAGGGTCTTTGGAAAAAGGACCACATTCGGAAGCGGAAAGAGCGGGATCTCGATGGGCATGGTAACAGGACCCCCGATTTATAAAGTGCGGTTTCTGTCGAGTGCAGTCTTTGAAAATGATATCACGAATGATTGCTTCCGGATAGAATTCCGGGGTCTTGCCTCAATCCTCCTCGTAGAGGGTGTATCCGGAGGAGTCTTTCCGGATCACCCCTCTGGCATCGGGAAAGGCGGCCCCGAAAAGGGCCAACCTCCCGAACCATATTGTCGTATCGGAGGAATAGGGAAAGATCTTGAGCGAGCCGGGGATCCTTCGCTCAAGGGCTCCCAGAGCCTCGTTGTAGGTAGGGAAGGTTCCGATTTTCAGGAGGTGAGTGCTTGTGACCAGCCTGCTTTGAAATTCTCTGGATTTAAGTTCATGTGAGCCATAAAAACCTGCGGCAGTCAACAGGAGAACGGCAAGGGTGACCATCGCCACGAACTGTTTTGTGAAACTTTGAAAGGCTGCGGACCAGCTGGAGCTGTCGCTTCTGGAGAAAAAGCCCACCGGGATTGTCCTTGGTCAGGGGTTTGTATCGGGGCAGGTCCTCATAATGAAAAGGCCTGCCTTGTCTATGTTTCCGAATTTGGCGACTGGAGTCAAGCCTCGTGTTCTGATAAGGTCTTCGTGAGATTCGGCGAAGTAGAGGAACCAGGGAAGATCGCACCTCAAGGAGGAATCTTGGAAGCGGAAGCCCCGGATGAAGGAGCAGAAAGCCGGTCCTGGCACATCGTGGAGGCGGGTTTGGCCGATGTCGAAATCATGGCCGACTTCTGGGTCAGACTGATGGAGGAGGAAGCGCCACCATTCTTCTCTTCCGGGGCCACCGGGCGCCGGCGGGCGGCGGCGGCTTTCGGCCGGATGATGGCCCAGCCGGATTCCTACAGGGGCTTCCTTGCGTTCGACGGGTCGGACCGTCTGCCGTTCGGGTTCATTCTGGGATCGGTCTACGACAGGCTCTATGGAGAGCCGCGCAGGGCTGGAAACATCCTTCATTGGTATGTCATTCCCGAAAAAAGGGCGATTGGGATGGGGGAAGCCCTTTTTCAAAAACTTATGGAGTGGTTCGAAAAGGAACAGGTCGAAGTCCTCGAGGTCATGGCCCGGAAGGAGGAGGCACGGACACGGGCCTGGAGAGCCCGGGGGTTCGAGGGAGTCCTCGATCTGTTCATGCGGAAGCCCCCCTGGAATTCCTGATATTAGACTTCGGGAAGATCCTCTCCACGTCCGGTAAAAAGCTTTCCTTCCCAGCGGGCGAGAAGGTACCCGCGGATGAAGAGGTCGAGTTTTCCGTCCAGGACTTCGTCTACCCGGGAGGTCTCGATGCCGGTCCGGTGGTCCTTGACGATCTGGTAGGGCTGCAGGACATAGGATCGGATCTGGCTCCCCCAGGCGTTTTCCTTTTTGTTTCCGGCCCCTGAGATCTGGTCCAGTGCTTCTTTCTTTTTCTGTCTCTCGAGTTCGAAGAGACGGGCCCGCAGAACCTTGAAGGCCATTTCGCGGTTCTGGATCTGGGACCGTTCGTTCTGGCTTGAAATGACGATTCCCGTCGGCATGTGGGTCAGGCGAACGGCTGAGGAGGTTTTGTTGACGTGCTGTCCTCCGGCGGAGGAGGCCCGGAAGGTGTCAATCCGGATATCTTCATCCCGGATCTCGACGGTGACGTCTCCTTCGATTTCGGGATAGACGAAGACGGATGCAAATGAGGTATGGCGGCGCTTTGCCGCATCGAAGGGAGAGATCCGGACGAGCCGGTGAACGCCGCTCTCGGCCTGGAGAAAGCCGAAGGCGTTTTCTCCCCGCGCCCTGATCGTGGCGCTCTTTATGCCTGCCTCGTCTCCGGGAAGAAGATCGATGACCACGGCCTCGAGCCCCCGGCTTTCGCACCACCGAAGGTACATCCGGAGAAGCATCTGTGCCCAGTCCTGCGACTCGGTCCCTCCCGCTCCTGGATGAATCTCGATAATGGCGGGGTTGTCGGCATACTCGTCCGAAAGGATCTCCTCAAGCTCAAGCTGGTCGATCTTCTGAACGAAAACGGGAAGGGTCTGGGATGCCTCGGCGAGAAAATCCGGATCGCTTCCCATTTCGAGAAGCGATCCGATCTCTTCTTCCTGTTTTCGGAGATCCGAAACAAGATCCCTTCTTTTTTCGATCCGGCGTTTTTCCCGCAGAAGACGCGTCGCCCTTTCGGCGTTTTTCCAGAACTCGGGGTCAGCCGTCTGGGCTTCGAGCTGTTCAAGTGTCAGGGACAGGTGTTCCGGGTCAAAGATGCCTCCGAAGCTGATCGAGTCGCTCCCGGTTTGACTGATATTCGTCCCGCAATGCCTGGATGTCGATATGGCCCTGTGTCACTTTGCTATCCTTTCAAAAATGAAGTCATGGATTGCCGAATTCCGATCCTACCAGAGCTCCCGCGATCTCTCAAGGCAAAAGGGCTCAAGTCAGATTTGTGGATTCTTGTCGATTCTTATCAATGGAATCATGAGGTATGTCTTCGGGCCGGATGGACGCTGGCCGTTTTTTCATAGGGAGCAGTCCCCAGAAGAAGAGAACCCCCATCAGTGAAAATTTGAGGATCCATTCCCCATAACGTCGATAAATGGTCACATCCCCGGGGCCCGGGCGCGGGACGGGTATAGTCCCCTCGAGAAGGGCGGGCTTGAAAAGCGGCCCTCGCATGAGGATGGTTCCATCTGGAAGGACAACTCCGGAAAGGCCGGTGTTTGCGGCTCGGAGCATGGGAACCCCGTTTTCCAGGGCCCGCATGGCTGACTCCCGGAAAAGCTGGTAGGGGGCGCTCGTGTCTCCAAACCAGGCGTCGTCGGAAATGACCCCCAGCAATCGGCTGGTCCCGAGGTCCTTGCGGACGAGGGAGGGGTAGAGGGCTTCATAGCAGATCATGGGGGACAAGGAGAAACCACCCGGAAGATCGAAGTGTCCGGGACGCCCCCCCCTGGCCATGTCTCCGGCCACTCCTAGCAGGGGGCGAAGCCATCCGAAAATCGCTGGTAGCGGCAAAAACTCTCCGAAGGGAACGAGGTGCTGCTTCACGTAGTCGGCGCGGACCCTTCCGTCGGGTCCGAAGAGGACGGCGGCGTTTGTGAAGGAGATGCCCATGGGCTGGTCGGGGTCGGGAATTTCTCCTATGGACCCTGTGACAAGAACATTGTCTGGAGAGAGAAGGGAGACGAGATCCCGGGCAAGAACCGGGTGGGAGCTGTTGTAAAAGACGGGCAGGGCCGTTTCGGGCCAGATCAGAGTGTGCGCTCCATGGACGATTCCCTGCTGGCTCAGGCTCCGGTAGATGGAGAGATCGGCCTTCAGGTGTTCGGCTGACCATTTCTGGTCCGGTGGAATATTGCCCTGAACCAGTGCAACGCGAATCTGGTCATGCCTTTCTTTTTCTGTTTCACCGGAGAGCCTGTGCCCCACCATGTTCCAGAGTACGAAAAAGGATAAAAGGAGAAAGAGTCTTCTTCCGGCGGATGGTTTTCCAAGGGATGCTATATGGGCAATGCCCTCCCATGCATAGGCCAGAAGAAGAGATCCCTCCGCCACAAGAAATGACAGTCCGGTCGTTCCGACAAGTCGTGCGGGGAGCGCAAGGTCCCGATGGCCGAAGAGAAGAGATCCGAGAGGATTCCAGGGGAAGCCGGTGAGAATTTCTGTCCGTCCGGCCTCGGACAGAATCCAGAGCGCGGGTGCCAGGAGGAGGGCTCGCGGAGAGAGCGCGTCTCCTCCCTCTTTCCAGAGAGGCAGAAGAAGGGTCCCCATTCTGAAAAAAGCAGGAAAAAGGGCCAGGTAAAGGGAAAAGAGAAGGAGTCCCCCGAAGGCAAGCGGAAGAGGCAGATGTCCGTAGTCGCCCATGGTCACCAGAAGCCAGCGGATTCCGATGAGGTTTGCCGCAAGGCCAAAGGCCATTCCCTCGGCAAAACCGCGGCGGAGAGAGGCTGGCCTCAAAAGGAAGAACGGGAGAAGGGCGGGAAAAATGATCCAGAAGTAGGGGACCGTCAGTTTCTTCTGGTCGAAAAGAAGACCGAATATGGCTCCGGAAAGGAGGAATAAGGGAAGCCTGAAAGACCAGGCTGATGAAACAGGAGTCGGATTGCGGAAAGCTCTGGGGAGGGACATGGGGGGAGAGTACCACGGAGGGAGGTCGGTCGCAATGCGGGACATCCCTCGGAGAATGTTTATGTTCCGGATCTGTGGATTTCGGGTGTGAATTTCAAGATAATGAAACATCACGCGGTTCTGCCATTCCGCTGCGGTTTTGGATCATTCACAATTTAGACCGGGGAAGAGCCTGTGGACATGGTGCGGAAAGAAGGGTCTGGAAGAGAGGGAGTCAAACGGAAGAGGAGTTTTGGCGCACTTTTCGGCGGGATCCTGTTTGTGGCAGCCCTTGTCTGGGCCCCGGGTCCTGCGGGGGCGGGTGATCTTGGCGCTTTTCAGTCCAGCGTGATTTCGACGGACCTGTTTTTGTCATGGATTCCCGCACAGGCAAAGGATCTTCACCTGACCTCCACCCAGGTGGCCGCACTCAAAGAGGTTCAGGGGGATTTCAGGGGAAAGAGCGCCGAAGTCGGCCGGCGCATCGAGCGCAACGCCAAGATTCTCGGCAAGGAGGTCGGGAAGTATCCGATCGATCTTTCGAAAATCAAGCCCGCCATCGGCGAGATCAGCAATCTCCGGGGAGAGCTGACCTATCATGCCATCAAAAGCCTCTACCGGGTTCAAACCATTCTGAATCAATCTCAATGGGATCAGGCCAAGGCCGAATGGGCGCACATCCTTGCGGCGAAAGCCCTCGAATCGTCCCCGTCTCCGTCTAAGGGAAAGAAGTAAGACCTTTTCCCCCGAGGTCCCTAGGGGAGGTGGACCAGATTGTATCCCCCTCCCTGTCCTTCAATCCACCAGTTCCCCGGCCAGAGGCCGCCCGGAACGCCGCCTGCCGTCGTTGTCCCGTATGTCGGCGGGGGCAGAAATTCCTGAGAGATCCGGGGATTGTTCCCCCCAAAGAGATGGTCCAGAAAATAGCCGAGGGTCCCTTCATTCAGGAGCTGCGACCGGGGACTTTGGTCGTTGCCGAGCGGAGCAAGACCGAGGGGGCCTATATTTCCAAGCGGCGAGCCGGATGAGAGAGCCGCTGATGCCGGATTTGGCTGTGCAGGAGGGGGCGTGGAGGCCGATGACGACGTGGATGCCGGGTCACTTCCTCCGATGGTCTGTCCTCCGAAATTGAAGGCGCAACCCGAAAGGCCCGCAAGAAGGAGTCCAACGGACAAGGACAGGACAGAAGAACGGAGAGTCGGATGCATGGAGAACTCCTATTGAAGGGTGGGTCGTTGCCCGGAAATTCTTCTAGACTATCATACACCAACCCCCGTTCCGATGGGAAAGACCCTGGATTTTTCAGTCAAATAGCATCATTTTTCGGAGGGTTTGTTGAAGTTTGACCTCTTTTCGGAATATCTCTCCCGGATGGAAGGGACGTCAGGACGGCTCGAGCTGGCGAAACAGCTTTCCGGCTTTTTGGCCGAACTGACCCCCTCCGAGACTCCCCCTGCGCTTTACATGGTCCAGGGTCAGCTGCTCCCGCCCTTTGCGGGAGAACCGATGGGGATGGCCTCCCGACTCCTCCTTAAAGCCATGGAGCGGGCACTGGATCAGACGGAAGGGGAAGGCAACCCGTCGGATCTGACCGCTCTACTGGCAGAGTCGGGAGATCCTGGCCTTCTTGCCGAGCGTCTTAAAATGGGTCGGGCGCACGGGCACATGGATCTGTCGGAGATTTACGACGCACTTCTTCAGATTTCGCGTCAGAGCGGATCCGGGTCCCAGGAGGAGAAAATTTCGCGCCTGGCCTCTTTGTTTCGTGCCGTTTCCCCACTTTCCTCACGCTATCTGGCCCGTTTCGTCATGGGGCGTCTTCGGCTCGGAGTCGGAGACTCCACCATCGTCGACGCTCTGGCCCGGACCGTTCTCGAGACGCCTGAGGCAGAGGAGAAGCTCTGGAAGTCGGAGATGAAGGTCGTCCGGCAAAAGGTCGAAGGGGCCTACAATCTTTGTTCCGACCTTGGCAGGGTGGGGGAGGTTCTTCGTCGTGAGGGGCTCGAGGGTCTCGGGACCATCCGTCCATCCGTCGGCTATCCCATCCGGATGGCTCTTTGCGAACGGCTGGGCTCCGGAGCCGAAATCATCGAAAAGCTTGGCCGTGCCGCTGTCGAATCGAAGTATGACGGATTTCGTTGCCAGATCCATTGTGACGGATCCCATGTCAGGGTCTTTTCCCGGAATCTGGAGGAAACGACCGGCATGTTCCCCGAGTTGGTCAATGAGGCCCGGACGATTCTGGGTAGCCGGTCGGCGATTTTCGAGGGGGAAGCCCTTGGGTATGACGGGGAAAATGATTCCTATCACCCTTTCCAGGTCACTATTACCCGGAAGAGAAAGCACAACATCCTCGAAAAATCCGAGGAGATCCCCCTCAAGTGTCTCGTCTTCGACCTGCTCTTTCTGGATGGAGAGCCGGTCATGGAGCGTCCATTTTCCGAGCGTCGACGCCTTCTGGAGGAGATATTCCCGGTCCATCGAAGAAAACTCTCAGAGCGGGAGATCCCTCCGGACCAGGTATTCGGAGCCTCGCGCCTGATTGAAACGGACGACCCCCATACGATCGATCTCTTTTTCGACGAAGTGGTGGAGGAAGGGTTTGAAGGGATCATCGCCAAGCGGCTCGACGGCGTTTATACCGCCGGTTCCCGGAATTTCAACTGGATCAAGCTCAAGCGTTCTTACAAGGGATCCCTTTCCGATACCGTCGATCTGGTTCTGATCGGGTACTACCGGGGAAAGGGTCTCCGGACCCGCCTTGGAATCGGAGCGGTCCTGGGTGCGGTATTCGACCCAGAGAAGGGGGAGTATCTGTCCGTGGCGCGCATCGGCTCGGGACTGACGGAAGAAAAGTGGAAGGAGCTCAGGGAGATGCTGGACGACCTGCGGGTCCCTGAACCTCCTTCCGGAGTTCGTTCCGGCCTTGTGCCGGATTTCTGGGTCTTACCAAAAATCGTCGTGACCGTCCTGGCCGACGAACTGCCTCGCTCCCCCGTCCATCTGGCCGGACGGGAAGAGGGAGAAGAGGAGGGCTACGCCCTCCGATTCCCCCGGATGGTTTCGGGCCCCCGGGCCGACAAGGGACCGGAGGAGGCGACCACCGTCGAGGAAATCCGGCGTCTTTTCGACATTCAGCGCCAACGCTCCCTCCGGGTGTGACAGGCCGGCCTTCTTTCGCTCGGGAACGGACGGGAGTACAATCAGTCGCTGATGAACAGAACCCCCCAGACAAGGAGACGGAGAGTTGAAACCACACGATATGGAGCGGTTTTTCTGGCAGCTCGAAGGAGCCCTTTCCAAGGGCATGTGGCCGGACATCGTTTTCAAGGCCGCGGGAGACGGTCGCTGGTCGCCCATGACGGACATCTACGAGACCGATGAAGAAACGGTCATCAAGATGGATCTGGCCGGCGTCCAGAAGGACGAGATCTCGATCATCGTGGAGGGGAACCGGCTTGTCGTCCGGGGGATGCGAAAGGACGAATCAAAGACATACGAACCACAGAAGAAAAAGAATTACGTGCAGATGGAAATCAATTACGGGGAGTTCGAACGCGTTTTCCTGCTCCGGGACGGAATCGAGGGCCGGCCGGTTCGCGCGGAGTATACCTCGGGTTTTCTCAGGATCATCGTTGGTAAGAAGCCGAAGCAGAAGCTCAATGTTCCCATCACTTTTTCTGAAGGGGGACAATAGTGGCAGACGATCCGATCAAGGTTCCCAACGACTCTCCCTATGTGGTCCTCTCAGACACAGTAGTCTTTCCTCACATTCTTGCATCGATCGCCTTCCATGATCCGAAAGCCATGGCCGCCATCGACGATGCGATGAACCGGGATCCCAAAACTTTGGTCTGCGTGGCCGGACAGAAGGCGGAGGGAGAGGGGGAAGCACCCGACTCCGTCATTCTGTCGGAGGCCGAGGCTGAAGAAATCTTCGGGACAGGCACCCCGGCCACGACCGGTAACGAATCTCCGCCCATGCGCCATTATCGGGTCGGGACACTCGTCGTGATCCACAAGCTCCTCCGCATTCCGGCGGGAGGGATCGCCATCATGGTCCAGGGTGTCCGGCGTGTCCGCATCGAGTCAGAACTCTCCCATTCCCCCTTCAACCGGGCCGTCATTTCCGAATTTCCGGAGATAATGGAGAAGAACGACAACACCGAGGCCCTCCTCCGGACGATCCTGAGCCAGGCGAAGAAGCTCGGAACACTCGCCTCCTACCTTCCGGACGAGTTCGAGACGATGACCCTGAACGTGGAAAATCCGTTCCACCTATGCTATCTCATCGCCACTTTCCTTCGCCTCCCCCTCGAGGAGCGGCAGGCCGTTCTCGAAGCTCCGACGCTCGAGGACAAGCTGATGCTGATCGCCCGTGACCTGGTCAAGGAAATCGAAATCCAGGAGTTGGGAGGAAAGATCAAGTCCAAGATCGCCGACGAAGTCCAGAAATCACAGCGGGATTTTTTCCTCCGCGAGCAGATGAAGGCGATCCAGAAAGAGCTCGGGGACGGGGAAGAGGGAGACGAGGAAGTTGTCCGATATCGACAGAAAGCCGAGGAGATCGGTCTCACTCCCGAAGCCCACAAGGAGGTCTTACGGGAGATCTCGCGGCTCATCCGGGCGGGAGGGCAGTCTCAGGAAGCCCAGGTCATCCGGACCTATCTCGACGTGGTGCTCGATCTTCCCTGGAGCAAAGAATCTCCCGAAGTCTTCGATCTTGAAGAGGCCCGCCGGATTCTGGATGCAGACCACTATGATCTCGAAAAGGTCAAGGAACGCATTCTGGATGAGCTGGCCGTCCTCGCCCGGAAGAAGACGGGGGAGGGTCGTGGGCCAATTCTTTGCTTTCTGGGGCCCCCCGGCGTCGGAAAGACAACCCTGGGCCAGTCCATTGCCCGCGCCATGGGGCGGGAATTCGTCCGGATCTCCCTGGGCGGGGTCAGGGACGAAGCCGAAATTCGGGGACACAGGAGAACCTACGTCGGGGCGATGCCAGGCCGGATCATCGCGGGACTCAGAAAGGCCCAGACGAAAAATCCCGTCTTCATGCTCGATGAAATCGACAAGGTTGGCGCCGATTACAGGGGAGACCCTTCCTCCGCTCTTCTCGAGGTTCTGGACTCGGCCCAGAACAAGGATTTTCGGGATCATTACCTCGATCTGGCCTTCGACCTGTCCCGGGTCTTTTTCATCACGACGGCCAATGTGGCCCAGACTATTCCCCCTCCGCTTCTGGACCGGATGGATCTGATCCGTCTCGCGGGATACACTTGGGAGGAAAAGCTTCATATCGCCCGACATTACCTGATTCCCCGGGCGATTTCGGATCTTTCCCTCACGGCTCGGGAGTTCGAGCTTCCCGACGTGACCCTCAAGAAGATCATCCGTGAATATACCCGGGAAGCGGGCGTGAGGAGCCTCGATCGCAAGATCACAACCATCCTTCGAAAAGTGGTCCGGACCCGGGCGACCCAGAAACCGAAGCGGAAGGTCGTGATCCGTCCATCCAGCCTGACGGCCTTTCTTGGCAACGAGTACATTGAGCCTGAGACACGTCTGGAAAAAACGCCTCCAGGTCTGGTGACGGGGCTGGCCTGGACCCCCAATGGGGGAGAGGTCCTCTTTGTGGAATCAGTGGCCATTCCCGGCTCACGAGGTTTCATTCTGACCGGACAGCTGGGGGATGTCATGAAGGAGTCGGCCCGTGCGGCACTCTCTTTTGCGCAGTCCCGGAGTGAGGTTCTGAACATTCCCCCCTCCTTCTTTTCGAAGAACGAAATTCACATCCATGTTCCGGGGGGAGCCATTCCAAAGGACGGTCCCTCGGCTGGCATCACGATGACAACGACCATTCTCTCCCTGGCGACAGGCATCCCTGTTCCTTCCACGGTGGCGATGACCGGTGAAATATCACTCTCCGGAAGAGTGCTTCCGGTCGGAGGAATCAAGGAAAAACTCATCGGTGCCCGCGAAGCGGGAATCACGACCGTCTATCTCCCGACAAAAAACGCGAAAGATGTTTCGGATCTCCCGGAAGAGGTCCGAAAGGATCTGACAATCCATCCGGTTGAATCGATGGATGAGTTGATCGGGATTTTCTTCGCCCAAGCGAAAAAGAAAAGGCTGAATGGCTCCGGAAGCGGAAATGACCGGAGAGCTTTAAAAAAAATGTCGGGATGAATGGGTTCCGGATGAATTAGGAATAGGCGCGCATGGGGGCTCCTGTCATGGAAGGCCCCCATTTTTTTTCGTCAAGGGCCTTTTTGTTCGGCTTTTTCTCGCACGCTCTGTTGCCAGAGAGTCTGCAGGATCGCAAGGATCACCGGACCTATGAAAAGACCGATGATTCCGAAGGCTTCGAGTCCCCCCAGAACTCCCAGAAGAATCAGGATGAAAGGCATCTCCGAAGACCGGCCGATGAAAATCGGTTTGATCACGTTCTCGATGCCTCCCACCACAAGCGCGTTCCAGACGAGAAACAGGATGAAGGTCAGCGTTCTTCCCTGGGCCAGCAGGGTGAAGGAGGCGGGAAGCCAGACGGCCACCGCACCCATCGGAAAGAGAGCCAGGAAGAAGAGCAGAAAGGTGAGGAGAAGGGCGTCAGGAATCCGCGCCACCTCGAAGCCGATTCCGGCCAGGACAGCCTGCGTCAATGCGGTGAAAAACATGCCGTAGACAACTCCCCGGGTTACGGGAGCGATCTGGCCGAAGGGCCCCTCAACCGCCGGCCCGCCCCATTTCAGCAGCAAGGTCCGTATCCCCTTCCACAGTTCCGGCCCCTTCAGGTAGAAACTGAAGAGCCCCAGAAGAAGCACCAGCGTTTTTACGGCAATCTTTCCGGCGTCGGTCATGATGGCGAAGAGGCGGTCCCCAAATGTCAGAAGATGAGACTGGAGACGGTCCATGAAGATGGAGACGCTGGGGGTATGGGTCCGGAAGTTCTGGTACCACTGCTGGATCCGCGTGCCGGCGAAGGGGATATGGGAGATCCATGCAGGAAGCGTGGCCTGGGGGTTCTCGATGAATCCCCTGAATTTGGCCACCTCGGTCAGGATTTCCTGGGTCAGCGGGAGGGCAAAGGAGAGAAGGGGCGCGAGGACGAGCGCCAGAAAAAGCACGGTCATCAGGAGCGCCGACAGAATGGGTTTTTTGACGACGCGTCGGAGGGTCGCGAGAATCGGGTAGGTCGCAAAAGCCAGGATCCCGGCCCAGAGAAGGGGGACCGCATAGGGGAGAAGTACATATCCCGCGGTTGACAGCAGTATCGCCAACAGGAGTGCCCTGACAAGCGGAGATCCCGGTGGTGAACCTTCCGGCGTCACAAGGTTCGCAGAGGCATCTGTCATGCGGCGGGAGGTGTCGTGGGACGAGTCCAGGGGGCCGATTTGTCCTGACGAGTTTCGTATGCGGTGATTTCCTGTGTTTTTTTGAGAGAAAGTCCGATTTCGTCGAGTCCTTCAAGGAGGTGCGTTTTTCGGACCGGGTCGACGGAAAAGGAAAAGACTTCACCGGAGGTGGTCTGGACCTGCTGCTCCGGGAGGTCGATAGTCAGCTGAAAGCCGGGGGTTTTCGACACCTCGGAAAAGAGCGAGTCCACTTGCTGGGCGGTGAGAACAACCGGAAGTATCCCGTTCTTGAAGCAGTTGTTGTAGAAAATGTCGGCAAAAGAGGGCGCGATGATCGCACGGAAGCCATAGTCCAGAAGGGCCCAGGGGGCGTGCTCTCTCGACGAGCCGCAGCCGAAGTTTTCTCTTGCCAGAAGGATCCGGGCTCCATGGTAGCGGGGATTGTTCAGGACAAAGGAGGGATCCGGAACGAGTCCGTCCGTGCTCCCGTCTGAGGGAGCGTCCTTGTATCGCCAGTCGTGGAAAAGGCTCACGCCGAGTCCGGTCCTCCTGATTGTTTTCAGAAACTGCTTGGGAATGATTGCGTCGGTATCGACGTTGGCCCGATCAATCGGGGCGACCATGGCGGTAAGAGTCACGAATGGTTCCATGGAGGATTCTCCTCAAAGTTTTTTCAGGATTTTGGAAGCGTCCGTATGTCCACGAAGTGTCCGGCGATGGCGGCGGCTGCGGCCATTTCGGGGCTGACAAGGTGCGTACGCCCGTTCTTGCCCTGACGTCCCTCGAAGTTCCGGTTGGAGGTGGAGGCGCAGCGCTCAAAGGGCGCAAGCTGGTCGGGGTTCATACCCAGACACATGGAGCATCCGGGTTCACGCCACTCGAGGCCCGCTTCGATGAAGATATGATGAAGGTTCTCTTTTTCGGCCTGTTGCCGGACAAGTCCGGAGCCAGGAACGACCATGGCGCTCACACCCCTGGCGACTTTGTGGCCCTTGACGATCGCGGCAGCGGCTCGAAGATCCTCGATCCGGCCGTTAGTGCAGGAGCCGATGAAGATGCGGGTAACGGGAATCCCGGTGATCGGAGTTCCCGGAGAAAGTCCCATGTAGGCAAGGGCTTTTTTGGCCATTTCCCGTTCGACAGGATCGGTGAACTGGTCGGGATCCGGAATCCGTCCGTCAACCCCGGTCACCTGTCCTGGATTGGTTCCCCATGTCACCTGGGGGGAGAGGCGGGAGGCGTCGAGGGTGACCGTCCTGTCATAGGTGGCGCCGGGATCCGTGGCGAGCGACTGCCAATAGGAGATCGCACGGTCCCAGAGGTCTCCCTTGGGCGCGTATGGTCGTCCCTTCAGGTAGTCGAAGGTCTTTTTATCGGGAGCCACAAGACCGGCCCGTGCCCCGGCCTCAATGGCCATGTTGCAGAGGGTCATGCGCCCTTCCATGGAGAGGGATTTGACTGCTGACCCGGTGAATTCGAGGACGTGTCCGGTTCCGCCTGCCGTCCCGATCTGGCCGATGACCGCCAGGATCATATCCTTGGGTGTGACTCCGGGAGCCGGCGTGCCTTCGATCCGGATTTCCATGGTTTTGGGACGCGTCTGCGGAAGGGTCTGTGTTGCCAGAACATGCTCCACCTCGGAAGTGCCGATGCCGAAAGCCAGGGCCCCAAAGGCCCCGTGCGTCGCTGTGTGGCTGTCTCCGCAGACGATGGTGAGTCCCGGAAGGGTGATTCCCTGTTCGGGGGCGATCACATGGACGATGCCCTGGCGCGGGTCGTTCATGGAGAAATAAGTCACGCCGAATTCCCTGGCATTTTTCTCCAGCGTATTGACCTGAAGAGCACTGACCGGATCGGTGATCCCGTGGGATCGGTCGGTGGTCGGGACGTTGTGGTCGGGAACTGCGAAGGTCAGATCTGGACGGCGAACCTTGCGTCCGGCCATTCGGAGCCCTTCGAAAGCCTGAGGGCTCGTGACCTCATGGACGAGCTGCCGGTCGATATAGAGGAGAACCATTCCCTGATCCTCCGTGACGACATGGTCATTCCATATTTTCTCAATGATCGTTCTGGGCATGGCGCGCTCCTGATGGCAAGAATCAATTTTTGATCAACGTCCATTCACTATACCAAACATCCGTGGGATCTCTCCAGGGCTGAAGACGATTTCACGGACGGGAAAGGAGGGTCTTGTTAAAATATAAACGATGAAAAAAGATAAGTATAGTGATTCTTTTCTATGAAAATGATGAAAATAAATCATCATTTAGAAAGCTTGTGCAATCTCAGCCGTAGAATTCCCTTTCATCATTCTGAAATGCCTCGTTGATCAGAATGGCTTGCAGGCGCTTTCTTTAACAGAGGATGCTGTTGGTTTTGTCTGGGTTTTATCTGTAGGGATACCCCAAAGAAGAGGAAAATCGGGAGAGGATAACGGCAGGATTTTGTGAAACCGGCACCTGATCCGGATTGAGAATTCTGAGGAGGGCAGAGACCTTTTTGAGGGCTTGATAAATGGCGTCCCCAACGGGATTCGAACCCGTGTTACCGCCGTGAAAGGGCGATGTCCTAGGCCGGCTAGACGATGGGGACGTTAAAGGGATCTGAAGACGGCAAACTTGATCATTATCTTTTAGACCCTGACTTAAAGTCAATAGGTTTATCGACTCAAGAGGGGACGAGATCTCCTCCGGTGTGGCTGAGTCAAGCCATAGCTACAGGGTCGGAAGCAGTTCCCGGGAGGTTTGGGAAAGAAGCCGGTAGCGGCTATCTTTGGCTGATACGACGGTGTCCCTGAGGGGCCATTCGATTCCGATCTCCGGATCGTTCCAGAGGATGCCTCCTTCGTCTTCGTGATCGTAGAAGTCGGTGCACTTATAAAGAAAATCGGCTTGGTCGCTGATTACCTGGAATCCATGGGCAAAGCCCTCGGGAATGTACATCATCAGATGATTTTCCTCGGAGAGCACCGTTCCGAACCACCGTCCGAAGGTGGAGGATCCGGATCTAAGGTCCACGGCCACATCGAAGACGGATCCGGTCACGACGCGGACCAGCTTCCCTTGGCCATGTCGCCTTTGGAAGTGGAGCCCACGGGTGACGCCCCGGGTTGATCGGGAGTGGTTATCCTGGACGAAGAGCTGCGGAATCCCGTGTCGTTCGAAGGTCTTGGCGTGAAATGTTTCCATGAAAAAGCCGCGACTGTCTCCGTGAACGCGGGGAGACAGCAGTCGAACTCCTGGAAGAGACGTTTCCTTTACGACCATGCACCCTCCTCGAGGACGAGCATTTCTCGAAGATAGGCCCCATAGCCGTTCTTGAGGGGAGCGGCGAGGGAAAGAACGGCCGCTTTCCCGATGTATCCCATCCGGTAGGCGATCTCTTCCGGGCAGGCCACCTTGATTCCCTGTCGACGCTCGATGACCTCCATGAAGATAGAGGCTTCCAGCAGGGATTCGTGGGTTCCCGTATCGAACCAGGCCGTTCCCCGCCCGAGCTTTTCCACCTTCAGGAGCCCTTCCTTCAGGTAGAGGCGGTTTAAGTCGGTGATCTCGAGCTCCCCACGGGAGGAGGGGGAAAGGGATCGGGCGCGAGCGACAACGGTCCGGTCATAAAAGTAGATTCCTGGGACGGCGTACCGCGATGGAGGATTGGCCGGTTTTTCGACGATCTCCCGGACCGATCCTTGATGGTCGAAGGAGAGGACGCCGTATCGTTCCGGATCCCGGATCGCGTACCCGAAGATCAGAGATCCTTCAGAAAGACTCGCGGCCTTCTGAAGTGTTTCTGAGAGGCCGTGGCCGTAAAAGATGTTGTCTCCCAGAGCCAGGCAGACAGGGGCGTCCCCGATGAAGGATTCCCCGATAAGAAAGGCTTGGGCGAGCCCTTCGGGCTTGGGCTGGACGGCATAGGAGACGGAGATTCCCCATTGGGCGCCGTCTCCGAGCAGACGTTTGAAGAGGGGGGTGTCCTCGGGCGTGGAGATGAGCAGAATCTCCCGTATGCCCGCCAGCATGAGGGTGGTCAGGGAGTAGTAAATCATGGGTTTGTCATAGACCGGCATCAGCTGCTTGCTCACCGCCCGCGTCAGAGGATAAAGCCGTGTCCCCGAGCCTCCGGCCAGAAGAATTCCTTTCATCGTCCGCCTCCCGGGATATTGCTTCTTCCTGTGCCCTGTCGGGATCCATCATAGCGGGCGCGAAGGTCGCTCCACCAGGAAGTGTGGTCGAGATACCACCGGATGGTCTTTTCCAGGGCTTGTCCGAAGGTGTGGGCCGGTTTCCAGTCGAGGTCCCTCCGGGCTTTCGAGGCGTCGATCTCGTAGCGCCTGTCGTGGCCCGGCCTGTCCGGGACGGATGTGACGAGCCTGGCATAAGATGATCCGTCGGTGGACGGATGGACCCTGTCCAGGACCTCCAGAATGGTCGTTACGACCTCCCGGTTGGTTCGGGGGTTGCCCGCCCCCAGGGCATAGGTCTCTCCAGTCGTTCCCCTGTCGAAGGCGGCGATGACTCCTTCGCAGTGGTCTTCCACGAAGATCCAGTCCCGGATATTGAGGCCGTCCCCGTAAACGGGGATGGGACGCCCTTCAATGGCGGCGAGGATGACGGTGGGAATGAGCTTTTCGGGAAACTGCCATGGGCCGTAGTTGTTCGAGCAGTTGGTCGTGACAAGGGGAAGTCCATAGGTGTGGACGTAGGCCCTGGCCAGATGGTCGGACGAGGCCTTGGAAGCGGCATAGGGAGAGTTGGGGGCGTAGGGGGTTCGCTCGGAGAAGGGAGGATCCGATGGAAGAAGCGAGCCGTAGACTTCGTCCGTGGAGACGTGGAGAAATCGGAAACCCTTCGCTGATCCCCCGCCCCGGAGGTATCGGAGCGACTCGTCGAGAAGGACGAAGGTGCCGGTCACATTGGTTTCGATAAAGGCTTCGGGGCTTTCGATCGACCGGTCGACATGGCTTTCGGCAGCGAAATGGAAAAGGCCCGTGGGTTGATAGCGGTCAAAAAGCCCGGCAACCACCTTTCGGTCCCGGATGTCTCCCCGGACGAAAGTGTGATCGTGATCGTCCTTGAGGTCGTCAAGATTGGCAAGGTTGCCGGCATAGGTGAGCGCATCGAAGGTCACTACACGGGCCCGATTCTGTCTCCGGACCATTCGGACAAAATTCGAGCCGATGAAGCCGGCCCCCCCCGTGACGATCCAGCATTCGGCCATCGAGTCCTTTTCTGTAGTCAATGTCCCTCCTTGAGAAGCCGTTTTCCTGGAGAAATCGATTGCCATATCATAGTCGATTTGGAATGGGATGAACAGGTTCCGGCTGCTTCCGCAGGGACTCCTGTCGGGGGGTGTGCCGTTGTCCGTTTGAAGGAGTTCCTCCCAAAAAGGTATGATCGTGAGAAGAATTTCAGGCGAATGTCGGAACGGGGAGAGGGCGGGGATGGCGGAAAAGGAAAGAAATGGAGAGATCCCGGAAAAGAATGGCCCCGGGTATGTGGAGTGGTTTCGGGAGGCTTCTCCCTATATCCACCGGTTCCGGGGGGAGACCTTCCTCCTCCTGCTGGATGGCGACCTTCTGAGAGAGGGCCGTATGGGTGCCCTGGCCCATGATATCGCCCTTCTGTCGAGCCTAGGGATCCGGCTGGTCATTGTCTTCGGGGCTGGTCCCCAGATCGATGCCAGCCTCGAATCCCGGGCCGTCGAAACCGCACGGGTCGGAAGGCGCCGTATCACCCCTCCCGAAGCGTTGGTCCCACTCATGGAGTCGGTGGGACGAATCCGTTTCGAGATCGAAGCCTCTCTCTCCCAGGGGACCGACGGGACGCCCATGGCGGGATCCAGGATCCGTGTGGTTTCCGGAAACTTCGTCATCGGACGCCCATTGGGGGTGATAGACGGGATCGACTTCCTGTACACCGGGACGGTCCGCCGGATTGAATCCGAGGCCATTCGGCACCACCTGGACCAGGGAGATGTCGTCCTTCTTTCGCCCCTTGCCTTTTCACCGACCGGTGAGATTTTCAATGTCCTGGCATTCGAGGTCGCCTCCAGGGCTGCGGTCGCGGTGGATGCAGCCAAACTCATACTGCTTGGCCTGGCCCCGGAGATCAGAAACGAGAGGGGAGAGGCCCTGAGGCAGCTGGTCCTTCCGGATGCCCGGGCCAGGGAATCGCAATCCTCTCTTCCTTTTTCGGTTCTTTACGAAGCTCTGGAGCAGGGGGTTCCCCGCCTCCACCTGCTTGACGGAAGGCGGGACGGAGCCCTTTTGCTGGAACTCTTCACGCGGGACGGGATCGGAACGCTTGTATCGAGGGATCCGTTCGAACATATCCGTCCGGCCGTTCTCGACGATCTGGTCGATATTCTGGGGATCATTCGTCCCCTCGAGTCGGGAGGCGTTCTCGTTCGAAGGCCCCGGGAGCGTCTCGAAATGGAGCTCGCACACTTCACTGTGACCTGTCGGGACCGGACGGTGATCGGCTGCGTCTCCCTCACTCCCTATCCTGCCTCGGCCATGGCCGAGATGGCCTGCCTTGCCATTCTTCCCGAATACCAGGGCGCGGGACGCGGAGAGCAGCTTCTGGCCTGGTGCCGGGCCGAGTCGAAACGACTGGGTCTCAAGAGGATATTCGTCCTGACGACCCAGTCCTCCCGGTGGTTCATGGAGCGGGGGTTCGTCCCGTCGAGTCCGGACATCCTGCCGCCGGAGCGAAAAAAGCTCTATGATCCGGATCGCAAGAGCCAAGTGCTGGTTTCCGAGGTCGGCCCCTGACCCGGCCAGACGATGCCGGGTCGCGAGACACGGTATATGCAGGAACTACTTTTTGAGGAAGGTTCGCTCGTAGGAGAGAACGTCACGAATCTGTTGGGGGTCGATGACATCCCAGAAGGCGGGCATGATTTTCCGTCCGCGACGGATGACGTGGATGTAAAAGGCTTCGTCCCCCATCTGCCAGGTCTTGGGGTTGGTGAAGTTGGCTGGTTTTTCCATGAGGGCCGGGGCGGCTACCCCGTTTCCGTCTCCGTTGACCCCATGGCACTGGATGCAAAGCCCCTGATAGATTTTTTTTCCTCTGACAGGATCTCCGGTGGCACCCGATGCGACGGGAATGGCTGACAGGGTGACCGTCATGGCCATGATGAGTCCAATCAATGAAATGAATCCCGATTTTCCATGTGTGCAGTGGGTTGGCCCCAAGGTTCTTCTCCTTCCGTGTTGTTGGGTTCGAAAGCAGGTCGGATTATTTATACTATTTTCCTTTCCAGGAAAAAAGGAATGCTCTGTTCCCATGTTTTTTCATGAGAGTGCGTATGGCTCGCCGCCAGCCCTCCGGGACAAGGTCTGGCCATCAGACTTCTGAAAGGCGGAACCTTAAGGAAGACCCCTGTGGATCTTTTTGAGACGTACATTCATGTTGGGCGAGGTCGATCATGAGCCGGAAATCTCTTCCGTCCCGGGGCCGTGGGGCCCTCTCGCTTCCCGACAACCGGTTCGAAAAGGAAACCCGGGAGATATGTCCGGAGGTGATTGACGAGGCCCAATCCTGCAACGACACCGTTCTCCTCCCCGATACGGCCCGATCCGTCCTGTG
The DNA here is from genome assembly GCA_027335985.1 of Nitrospirota bacterium. The sequence continues at coordinate 59,549 of DAHWGX010000016.1, forward strand.
CGAAAACGAGTCTCCGGATGTGGGATTCTCCCGCTCCCTGAATCCCTACCGGGGGTGCGAGCACGGGTGCATCTACTGCTTTGCGAGGCCTACACATGCCTATCTCGGGCTTTCTCCAGGACTGGACTTCGAGCGGAGGATCTTTTTCAAGAAAGATGCGGCTTTCCTTCTTGAAAGGGAATTGGACAGGAAGGCCTATCGATGCAAGCCGATCGCTCTCGGAATCAACACCGACTCCTACCAGCCGACGGAAGAGAAGCTCGGGATCACACGATCGGTCCTCGAAGTGATGGTCCGCGTCCGCCATCCGCTGACCATTGTCACGAAGTCCGCCCTCATCGAACGGGATCTCGACCTCCTGACCGCACTTTCGGCCCGGCGGTGTCTTCTGGTATTCATCTCTCTTCCGACCTTGGATGAGGATCTTTCCGGGAAGCTCGAGCCCCGGGCCACGCGCCCATTGCGGCGGTTGGAGACGATCCGGAGACTGTCTGAGGCGGGAATCCCGGTGGGAGTTCTCGTGGCTCCTGTCATCCCAGGACTGACCGACCACGAACTCGAGCGGATCCTGGAGAGCTCACGAAAGGCCGGGGCTCTTTCGGCGGGGTACATTTTGTTGCGGCTCCCTCTCGAAGTGCGACCGCTCTTCCTCGAATGGCTTTCGCATCATTATCCGGATTCGGCAAAAAAAGTGGAGCATCGATTGAGGAGCTTTCATGGGGGGGGCCTCTACGATTCGGAATTCGGAACCCGCATGCGGGGAAGCGGGCCACTGGCCGAATTGCTATTGAAACGATTTGAGGTGGCTGCCCGACGTCTTGGTTATGGTCCGATGCCGGAGCTCGATTCGTCAGGGTTTGCCCCCCCCGTTCCGCCTCCGAGACGCTCCCGGCTCTTCCCGGACTTCACCCCTTAAAAAGAACCTGATCAGCACGTTTCTTCCGCCGGCTCTGACAATCTGCTCGCGGAAGGCGCATACGCATTTTCAGCGATATCCGGAGGCCTCCCTATGGCTCGCGTTGCCCCCGTTTTGACCTGTACCGCAGAGGAACGAACCACCCTGACCCAGTTTGGCCCAAATCGTAGCGAAGAGGCGCGTCTTGTGGGATGTGCCAGGATTTTTCTCCTGTGCCTTGACGGAAAACGGAACGAAGAGGTGGCCCGGGAACTGTGGGTGCGTTCCAGTACCGTCGGAGTGCGGCGACAACGATGCGCGGAACAGGGACTCCGGGATCGTCATCGGTCTGGACGCCCTTCATGGAGGGGAGCTCCGGACCCGGATTCTGACCCAGCTTTCGCAACCGCCTCCCCCTGTCGGACCCAATTGTGTCCAGGGCCTCCGGGCGAAAACGGGTGGAACCTCTCGGGGGGACGGTGAAGAAGAGCCAATTTTTCCTGCATCCAACCATCCAGGACCGGACCCTTGCACAGAGCCCGTGGCGGAAGGGAAAACGTCAATTCCCTCTGATACCTAGAGCCAGATGTTGAATCCGAACATCATGGTGGTGACGGCACCGATGTACGCGGCCGCCAGGGACTCGTAGGAGATGTTTGCGTAGAATTCGAAATGAGGGTTGATCTGAAAAGAAGCCCCCCCATCCGCCTGGAGACCGGTCAGTGGGCCGGGTGTGTCGAAGGTTCCCACCACTCCGCCAATTTGGCCGTTTAACACCACATACCGGCCAATCTGATCCAGGGTGGAAAGCCCTGCAAATCCAAAATTTGACGACAACAGAACCGGAACCAGGGCGGTCGGATTCTGAAGAAAAGGAGTATAGGACTGGGTGTCATACCCGACGAGCAGATGAAGATCGGGTTTTTTCAGAAAGTTCCAGTCAAGAGCGAACATCGTGTTGTGGTTGATTCCGAAGGGGGTCTGGATCCCCTGAAGAGTGTCATAGGTATATTCGTATTCTCCCGACAGAGACAGTGTGGGAGTCAGTGAAAAGGTTGCGTTCATCAGGCCTCCTGACTGGAGTCCCCCCTCCAGGAGGGCTTGGCCGTACCCGCTCCAGGGAAGCTGGTACCAGCCCTGGGCGTCAAGACGCAACGGTCCGGCCGGAAGATCGACATGGCCGTAGAACCCAGCATTGATCTGGTTTCCCGCAAACACCTCTCCCGTGTCCAAGAGGAAACGAATCCCGTCCGGTCCCTGACCGTCGACTCCAGCGAACAGGTAGGACTCGGGCGAACTCGTCTGTCCGGCGGCGGACCCGACATATAGGTTGGTCCCTGCCTGAAAGTGAACGACATCTTTCAGGAGGGGGGTTTCAACCGCGATGCCGGTCCCGATGGTGGAGCCGCCGGAGTAGGCAATGTCGATGTTCTGGACGCGTATGTGATATTCGGAGTTCTCCAGTTCGTAGGTGGAAGGAGACTGGAAGGGGGGCGGTAGCGGTTCCTGAAAGTTAATGTTCTGATCGAACGTGACCAGGGGCGGTATCGACAAGGCCAGAATCTCGAGAGTTTTCAGGTCGTCCCTGACCTTGTTTCTCTCTTCCTCGCCCAGGGAGGAATCGTGGGCGAGTCCGGCGAGGATCTTCCGGGATCGGGAGAGGGAGCCTTTTTGCATGAGGAGTTCCGCCTTCAGCCGATGAAGGGTCTTATCATTGGGAAACTCCTTGATCCCCCGGTTCAGGATACGAAGGCCGGTGTCGGGCTGGTTGATCTTCCTCGCAATTCTTCCTCCCAGCCGATAGGCTGCCAGATTTTTCGGATGGTTCCTGACATAGAGGTTGATCCGCTCTTCCGCCAGCGAATACTTTCTCGCCCGAACGGCCTCCTGGACCAGGGTCCATTCATGGTCAGTATTGGTTGACAGGGAGAGTTCGGAACCCAATGCACCAGGACAGGACAGGAGGGGCTGGCTACAGATCCCGAAAAGGAGCAGGGCCGGAATGAGTCCGGCCCTGGGAGTCGCGGGGGGCATTACCTGTGATGTCTGTGCATGCGGGCATGATAACCGGCTTGGTGAGAAGGGGAATAAAGGGAGGCAATTCTCTGGTGGGAGCCCTGGACAATTTCCCGGGTCGCCTCCATATGGTGGTCACGGAGGAGGTCCGCCCTCTTGAGGCCATCATTTTGATCATCCCCGTCGTGGTGAAAGGAGGCTTCCGGGGATTCGTGGTCGCGAATATCTCTGTCAACCCGATCGAAATCCGGACGGTTTTCGCCGCGCAACTCCTTGAGGCGGTCCTTCAGCCTGGCGATCCTGGTACGGATGGCGGCAATATCCTCTTTCCGGTCGGGGTCGAAGTGTTTTTGTCTTTCGAGAGCGGTTAAACGGGCCCTGAGTTTTTTGATTTTAGTCTGGATGGCGGCAATGTCCTCCTTCCGGTCAGGATTGGAAGGTTTCTGGGCGTTGAGAGCGGTCAAACGGGCCCTGAGTTTTTTGATTTTAGCCTGGATGGCGGCGATATCGCTCCTGTTGTCGAATCTGTCAGCCATCAGATCTTGATCGGTTCCCGGAGGAAGCGCAATCGAAGATCCCGAAGGTTTGGTGATAGAGGTCGACCCATGGGCGAATCCCCATCCGGTGAGCAGGGAAATAACAACAACGGCCGGAATTGTTTTATTAATTTTCATGATGTTCTCCTCTATTATGAAATATGAACGCGATGACCCATCATAGCAAAAACTAATTCCGGGTGATGTGATTTAAGACACGGATTCCCGGAGTGTCCCTGGTCCGTCTGGTGGTCGAAAATCACTTCTGGTATGGATGAAGGGGTTGTCGTCGAGACTTCAGGGAATGGCTGCGAAAGAGGTGGCGGTGCGGGCCCCTTTCCCGGCAAAATCTCCTGTGATACCCAACAAGGAGGTGTTCACGGTATACGGGCTCAAAATGTCCCAAAGAGACGCGATCCTTGGTTTGCTGGCATTGGGATGCTCCCATCGCCGGATCGCCCGCGAAGTCGATCGGGAAACCGTAAGCCGTTACGCCAAGCTTCAACGGAGTGCCGCCAATCCGGCCATTTCGACCCACGGATTCCGATTGAGGTTATCCCGGCAATCTCAGATTAATGTCGAGGTATTTTTATATATTTGGCTCTGGTATTGGTGCGCCTGGCAGGAATCGAACCTGCGACCTGCGGATTCGAAGTC
>DAHWGX010000024.1 GCA_027335985.1 Nitrospirota bacterium
TGCTGAAGGAATCGTCGATAATGCGGATGTCAACGAGAAAGGGTGGGTTTTGATAAACGACCTGATCGGGGCCCTGGTCGTCATGCTGGGAGTCCTTTTTGTAGTTCTGACCATGATCGCCTATCTGACTTACCTTGAACGGAAGGTTCTTGGATTCATGCAGGACCGCCTTGGACCGATGGAGGTCGGGCCATGGGGGCTCCTTCAGCCCCTGGCCGATGGAATCAAGCTCCTTTCGAAGGAAGACATCATTCCGAGCGAAGCGAATCGCGCCATTTTCAGAATTGCTCCGGTCATCTCGCTCGTTCCGGCCATTCTCGCCTTCTCCGTCATCCCGTTCGGCCACGATTCCTTCGGCTTCCAGGGAGTGACCCTTCATCCTTACATTGCGGATGTAAACGTGGGGATTCTGGTCATTCTGGCACTTTCCTCTATCGGGGCCTACGGAATATTGCTCGGAGGATGGGCATCGAACAGCAAGTACTCCATCCTCGGGGCCCTCAGGTCGGCCGCACAGGTGATCAGTTATGAACTGACCGCCGGAATGTCGGTGATCGGGGTCCTGATCCTCTCGGGGTCGATGTCGCTCGTCAAGATAGAGGATGCCCAGGCCGGTGGATTCTGGCACTGGTACATTTTTCCCCAGATCGTGGCCTTCGTCATATATCTCATATCAGGGATTGCCGAGACGAACCGGACCCCTTTCGACCTTCCGGAGGCCGAATCGGAACTTGTGGCGGGATTTTTCACGGAATACTCGGGCATGCGGTTTTCGCTGTACTACCTTGCCGAATACGCCAACATGATCATTGTCTCGTCCGTTGCAACGATTCTGTTCCTCGGGGGCTGGAATCCCCCTCTCCCGTCTCTCGGATTCATTCCTCCCGTCATATGGTTTCTTCTGAAGGTGTATTTCTTCCTGTTCTTCTTTTTCTGGATTCGTGCAACATTGCCGAGACTGCGCTATGATCAGCTGATGCGTTTTGGCTGGAAAATCATGTTGCCTGTTTCCTTTGCGAACATCATCGTGACGGGAATCGCCGCCTATTTTCTTGAGCGATAGGCTGGCTTCGAATGGTTCGGAGGAATGTCTGAACGTGAAGAGTGAACGCAGGAGTCGGATATGTTGAAAAAATTTTTGAACACGATTCTCTTCAGTGAGATCGGGCAAGGTCTCAAGCTTACCTTTCGGCACATGTTTCTTCGAAAGATAACGGTCCAGTATCCCAAGGAGAAGCTTGTCCTTGCGGACGGCTACCGGGGCTTCATCGTCCATCGCCGGTATGACAATGGAGTGGAGCGGTGTGTCGGATGCGATCTTTGCGAGGCCATCTGTCCCGCCAAGGCGATCAGGGTCGTCAGCGACATCCATCCCGAGGTGCCGGACAGGCGGTACGCGAAAGAATACACCCTGGACTTCACCCGATGCGTCTTTTGCGGATATTGTGTGGTGGCCTGTCCCGTCAACGCCCTGTCCATGACGAAGGAATTTGCCCATTCCTCCTTTACGAGAGACGGGTTGATCTACTCCAAGGAACAGATGCTGGCGCTGGGAGACAGATCAGAAAATGACTCGGATGCCTATCTCAAGGTACGGAACATGTGGGATGCGGAAGATTCGGGCAAGGATGAAGGACGATATCATTTTCCCCCGATTACATTGGGAGGTTGAACGTTGATTCAGCAACTACCGTTTATTTATTTTGGCGGCATGGCCCTTGTTTGCGCCATTCTTGTGGTCATTTCGCGGGTCGCCATCTATTCCGCGATGGCTCTCCTTGGAATGTTTGTCCATGTGGCGGGCCTTTTCATCCTTCTGGACGCCCCCTTTCTCGCCGGTGTTCAGCTCCTTGTGTATGCGGGTGCCATTCTGGTTCTCTACCTGTTTGTCGTGATGCTCCTGAATGTCCATGGCCGAGGTCCCATGCTCCAGCGTCAGACCCCCTGGGCGATCATCCTGACACTTCTCGCTGCCGGAGAAATGGGATATCTCGTGCTGAAAAGCCATTTCTATCCCAAGCTCCCCGCCATTCCCCATCCCAGTGTTCCGACCCTCGGAAATACTGAAACGATCGGAATGGTTCTCTATACCCAGTATCTCTTTCCCTTCGAAGTGGCCTCCGTCGTGTTGCTGATCGCGCTTGTCGGCGCAATCGTCATGGCTCGCGGAAGAGGGGGCGTCAGTCAGGGATAACGCAGGTCGAAATCGTTTAGCAGGGAGAATCAATGGTTCCTTTGTCGTGGTATGTCACCCTCAGCGCCCTGATGTTTGTGACCGGGCTGGTGGGAGTTCTCATCCGAAGAAACATCGTCGTGGTTCTCCTGTGCATCGAGATCATGCTGAATGCCGTCAACATCAACTTCGTCGCCTTCAGCGACTATCTGCACCTCATAGACGGGCAAATCTTTGTCTTCTTCGTGATCACCGTGGCCGCGGCGGAAGTGGCCATTGGACTGGGAATCATCATATCCCTTTTCCGTCTGAAGGAATCCGTGAACATGGACGATTATAACCTGCTGAAACTCTGATCTGCCGAGGGGGCTTTATTACATGATGCCGATTCTGCTTATACCTCTTCTTCCGCTGGTCGGATTTCTGATCGTCGGAATCTTCTGGCCGTACTTCAAGGGAAAGGGCCATTACATCGCCCTCCCTCTTGTGATCGGATCATGGGCCATCGCCACAATGGAGTTTTTCAAAAGCTTCACAGACCCGCCCCAGATCACTTTCGTCTATGACTGGATCCGCTCGGGCCATCTTGATATCGGAATATCCCTCCAATATGACCACCTGGCCGCCATCATGCTTTTCATGGTGACCACCGTTGCCATGCTCGTCCACCTTTACACGGTCGGATACATGCACGGGGATTCGGGCTATGACCGCTTCTTCTCCTATATCTCCCTGTTCACCTTTTCGATGATCATGCTCGTCCTCTCGGACAACCTCGTCGAGATGTTCATTTTCTGGGAAGCGGTCGGACTCTGCTCCTACCTCCTGATCGTCCACTGGTACGAACGCCGTCCTTCCTGGCTTGCGGCGAACAAAGCCTTTATCATGAACCGGGTCGGCGACTTCGGTTTTCTTCTCGGCATCTTTCTGACCTACACCATTTTTGGGTCGGTCCGATTTGCCGATATTTTTCCTGCCGTTTCCGCCCACCTCCATCAGACGGTCAACATCGCTTCGGCCTTCAATGGATCCGTCAATGTTCCCGTCCTGGATCTCATCGCACTCCTGCTCTTCCTCGGGGCTGTCGGCAAGTCAGCGCAGATTCCCCTTCACCCATGGCTTCCGGACGCCATGGAGGGTCCTACGCCCATTTCGGCCCTCATCCATGCGGCAACGATGGTGACGGCAGGGGTCTTCATGATCGCCCGGATGAATCCTCTCTACAACGCCGCTCCAATGGCCCTCCATGTCGTGGCCTGGACAGGGGCCATCACCGCCATCGTCGCCGCCACGATCGCCCTGACTCAGCCGGACATCAAGAAGATCATCGCCTATTCGACGATGAGCCAGCTCGGCTACATGGTCATGGTCTGCGGCCTGGGGGGATATGGGGCCGGCATCTTCCATCTCCTGACCCACGGAGCCTTCAAGGCGCTCCTCTTTCTTGGCGCAGGATCGGTGATCCACTCCCTCTCGGGAGAGCAGGATGTCTTCCGGATGGGCGGGCTCAGGAAGTATGTGGGGCTGACTTTCGTGACGATGCTGATCGGATCTCTCGCGCTTTCGGGCATTCCTCCCTTCGCGGGCTACTACAGCAAGGATCTCATCCTCGTGACGGCCTATCAGCAAGGTCCGCTGGGCCAGATGCTCTGGCTGATCGGTGTGTTGACGGCTGTCCTAACGGCTTTTTACAGCTTTCGCCTTCTTTTCCTGGTTTTCTGGGGGAAAGAGCGCTTCCATTCCGAAGGGCACGGCGGCCATGCGGTCCATCCTCATGAAAGCCCCCTGACGATGACGATTCCTCTTGTTCTTCTCTCCATTGCGGCTATCGCGGCCGGGTGGGCCGGAGAGCATTACGGCGTCCTCGAATATCTGGCACAGGAGCTTCCGCTTCCCAAGGAGAGTCTTGCCCCAGGTTCCCTTTCGGAATCGGCCCTCAAGGGGCTTTCCATTGCTGTGGGGGTCTTCGGAATTTTCGTCGCCTGGGCCTTTTATGGTCGGACTTCGTCCATTCCGGCAAGCCTAGCGAAAGGCCTCCCGTTTTTCTACAAGGTCTCTCTTTACAAGTGGTACTTCGATGAACTCTACGATCTTGTCTTCGTCAGGTCGTCCTTTCTTGTCGGGCGCCTGTTCTGGCAAGAGCTGGACAAGGGTGTCATCGATGGAATCGTGAACGGGGTCGCGGCTTTTTTCAGAAATGCGGGGCTCGGACTTCGGCGGTATCAGACAGGCCAGCTGCAGAATTATGCCATGGTCATGGCCATCGGAGTCTTCGGCCTGGTTGCCTTTTATCTTGTCTTCAACAGGTTGTGACGCCCCTAAATTGAAGGAGCGGTTCCAGACCTTTTTTATCGATGATGCCGGAGTGCCTCCCCCTCCGCCATCCGGAAGAATTCATTTTTACCAAGAGGGCAAAAAAGAATGACCTTTTTATCGGTTCCTATCCTGACCTTCCTGATATTTTTTCCGGTGGTGGCCTCCCTGCTCATCCTTCCTTTTTACCGCCGACCCGATTCCGACGGAACCGTGAAATGGGCCGCCCTTGGAATCACCGTAGTCGAGTTTGTCGTTTCTCTGTCGCTTCTGATCGGCCATAATCCCCACCTCTACCAGATGCAGTTTACCGAAAATCACCTCTGGATTCCCTTCGCCAATATTCATTATGCGCTTGGGATCGATGGCATCAGCCTCGTCCTCATCCTGATGACGACCCTGCTGATGCCGATGACGGTTCTCACCTCCTGGGCCGGAATATCGAAGCAGGTTCCTCTCTTCATGATCAACCTCCTTGTTCTGGAGGGGGCGATGATCGGCGTTTTCTGCGCGACCGACTTCGTTCTCTTCTATGTCTTCTGGGAGGCGATGCTGATCCCGATGTATCTGATCATCGGCGTCTGGGGCGGGCCGAACCGGATTTACGCAGCGATCAAGTTCTTTCTTTACACCCTGGCCGGCTCCCTGCTGCTGCTGGTCACGATCATCGCCCTTTATTTCGTGGGCGGACATACCTTCGACATCACCCGGCTGACAGGTCAGCACTATGGCATGACCTTCCAGATCCTGGCCTTCGCCGCGATGTTTGCCGCCTTCGCCGTCAAGATCCCGATGTTTCCCTTCCACACATGGTTGCCGGATGCCCACGTCGAGGCTCCTACTGCCGGGTCGGTCATACTTGCCTCGATCATGCTCAAGATGGGGGCTTACGGGTTCCTCAGGTTTTCGCTTCCCATGTTTCCCGATGCCTCCCATTTCTTTACCCCCTTCATGTTGATCCTTTCCGTGATCGCCATTGTCTGGGGTGCTTTCATGGCCTTGGCCCAGGAAGACATGAAAAAGCTGATCGCCTACTCATCTGTCAGCCACATGGGAGTCGTGACGCTCGGCATCTTTGTCTTCAATACGCAGGGGATCGAAGGGGCCCTCATGCAGATGCTGAACCACGGGATTACGACAGGGGCCCTTTTCCTTTGCATCGGTGTCCTGTATGACCGCTCCCATTCACGGCTTCTCTCCGAATATGGCGGAATCGCAAAGCAGATGCCGGTCTTCTCCACTTTGCTGGTGATCTTCGCCCTTTCCTCTCTGGCTCTCCCGGGAACGAACTCCTTCGTGGGGGAATTCCTCGTTCTGATCGGATCCTTCCGAAATCACGCGGTCGTCTCCTCTCTGGCAACAACCGGCGTGATCCTGTCCGCCATGTACCTCCTCTATATGCTTTCAAGGGTTGTCTGGGGCGTCTATACACCGAAAAGCTATGGTATGCCCGACCTGAAGCCCTATGAATGGGGCGCGCTCCTCCCCCTTGTCGTTCTTGTGATCGTAATCGGTCTGATTCCCAATCCCGTTCTATCTGTCTTCCACCAGAGCGTGGCCCATCTGGTCAGCCAGGTACAGCCCTCTCCGGTGGCCCTGTTGCACTAGCATCCGACAGGTCGAGGCCGTGCCGGATCGAATTTTGGAGTCCAAGTTGATGAAGGAGCTTTGTTGATGAATTTTTCTCCGGTAAACATTATGGGAACCATGCCAGAGATATACCTGACTGTTCTCGGAAGCCTTCTTCTGTTGATGGAGCCTTTCGTCCCGAGGGAAAAGCGCTCCTGGCTCGGGCTTTTCGCGATCGCATCGCTGTTTTTCGCGATGATCGCCACGATCGGACTCAATGGAAAAGGTCTCCCCCTTTACCAGGGACTCTACATCGTCGACCCCTTCTCCAACTTCTTCAAGATCGCGATCTATGTCGGGACGATCATCACCATCCTCTTTTCCCTTCCCTATCTCGAAAAGGAGGAGATTCACGTCGGGGAGTACTACGGCTTTCTTCTCTTTGCGGCCGTCGGAATGATGATCATGGTCTCTGCGGGCGACCTGATCACCCTGTTCCTCGGCATCGAGCTCATGTCCCTCTGTCTTTATGTCCTTGTGGGGCTCAAGAGGACGATTCACCGTTCGGTCGAAGCCTCCTTCAAGTACTTTCTCCTGGGAGCCTTTGCCTCAGCCATCTTTCTGTACGGAATTTCCCTCCTGTACGGGGCCTCGGGAACCGAGACGATCAGCGGGCTCGCCGCCTTCGTCCAGAATCCGGGTGCGCTCAAGCCGATGGTGATCGGAGGGATGATCCTCACGATGGTCGGCTTTGCCTTCAAGGTCTCGGCGGCTCCGTTCCATATGTGGACGCCCGACGTTTACGAAGGGGCGCCCACCGTCGTGACCGGGTTCATGGCCTCGGTCGGAAAGATCGCGGCCTTCGGCGTCTTCCTCAGGGTTTTCTGGGTGGCTTTTTCTGCCAACAAGGACCACTGGACCTGGCTCATCATCACGATCGCCATCCTTTCGATGCTCATCGGAAACATCGTGGCCCTCGTCCAGAAAAACATCAAGCGGATGCTCGCCTACTCTTCGATCGGCCATGCCGGATATGCCGTGATCGGACTCCTCAATCCGAGCCGGGAAAGCCTCTTTGCCCTGATGTTCTATCTCTTTGTCTACCTCTTTATGACGCTGGGCGCCTTCGGAATCGTTCTCATCCTGAGGCGCAAGGGAGTCGAGGGAGAGGAGATCCAGGACTTCGTCGGCCTGAACAAGAAGAATCCGATGGCCGCCTTCCTCATGCTCATTTTCATGTTTTCCCTTGCCGGAATTCCGCCGTTCGGAGGATTCCTGGCGAAGTTCTACATCTTCATGGCCGCCGTCCATGCCGGATTCACCTGGCTCGCGGTCGTCGGTGTTCTCTTGAGCGCTGTCGGAGCCTACTACTACATCCGGGTCGTCATGGCCATGTACATGAAAGATCCCGAGGAAACGGTCGAGTTTCTTCCCAACAGGATGGAAAAGATCGCTCTTTTCCTGACCGCCTCGATGACGGTCATCATGGGAATATTCCCCCTTCCTTTCGTCCACTACATCGAGACCTCTCTCGCGATCCTGGTCCCATAGCGCCCCAATGTCGTGAAAGGGGGGGGCCGGAGACTGCGAATGGACTTTTAAGGAGGAACCCCCGAACCGGGGACGATACACGGTTCGAAGGAAATCCCGCCCCGCGAGTTGCTCCAGCCTTGACCGAATTCTTTTTTGTCATGGCTGGGAGAAAGTCTTTCCCCGTTGGTGTATAATTGTCCTGAAGGCAATAAATGAAGGGGAGGACATATCATGTTGACAGGTCTTTTCGAGCCAATCCATCTGATCGTCATCTTGCTGATCGGCATGCTTCTGTTCGGGGCCAAGAAGCTCCCGGAAATCGGATCAGGGATGGGGAAGGCCATTTCGAATTTCAAGCGCTCCCTGAAGGACTCTCCTGACACACAGGACCACGAGGACAAGCTTGAGTCCAAGAAATAGATCCGCCCAAACAACGATTACGGCTTTTCTGCTGCTTGATACCGCTTCGGGACGCGCGGAGTGAGCTTCTCCCGAAAAAAAATATGGTTGCTGCTTTTGACCGGCCTTGTGTCCGAGGCGGTCGGCTTTGTCCTGATCAAGAAGGGACTGGTTCAGGTTCCCGTATTCACGACGTCATCCATGACCTCTTTCACTTTTCTCTATTCCATCGTGAAAAATCCCCAGGTTCTTCTCGGAACGGCCTTCGAAGCCCTTCATTTCGGGGTTCTGATGGAGCTTCTTTCCGTTTCGGATGTTTCCTACATCATCCCGTTGACTTCCATCGGATATATTCTGACCCCCATTTCCGCGCTTTTGTTTCTTTCCGAAGGGATACCGCCGGTGCGATGGGCGGGGATTTTCTTCGTCTGCGCCGGGGTGATGCTCGTGTCCTTCTCCGACAGACAGCATCGGAAAAAACCGGACCTTGTCACGTAATTCCAGGACCTTCCGCCCTTGACGGGTGAGGGCTGATAGTCTATCCTCTTATTTCGATTCCTTCCAGAATGCGCCTGTAGCTCAGTCCGGATAGAGCATCGGATTCCGGTTCCGAGTGTCGGGAGTTCAAATCTCTCCAGGCGCGCCATTCTTTCTGAAATATCCCCTTTAAAATAAAAACCTTCTGGATTTTATCCCGTTACTCCGATTCTATTAAACTGCCTCGTCTTTCAATTTCGGGGCACATCCAGGGCCCAGTAGTGCTCCAAGGCCTGCTTCTTTTCTACAGCCTTCACCACGTCCTTCCAGTCCATCCTCTCCGACCAGGGGGCCTGATAGGGTGCACGACGTCCCGACGGACTATAATGGGTGGCTATATCCGAACAGTGCGACAGGCTAAGGTCTGTCAGAAATTGTTCAACGCCACAGTCAGTTTGTGACTATAGTGGATGGGTAAATTTAGACAAAAAATCAGGGGGTTCTTAAGAACATTATGAGCACTCTTCGAAAGCGTTATCCCATCGAACTGAAGGTCAGGATCGTTCTCGAAATACTAAAAGAAGAGAAAGCCGTGACCCAATTGGCCTCCGAGCATAAGATCCACTATTCTCAGCTCCTGAAGTGGCAGAAGCAGGTTCTGGAAGGACTCCCGAATCTCTTCGGGGATCCCCACACCGAAGCCCTGAAAAGCACCCATGAAAAAGAAGTCATGGCCCTTTATCAGGAGATCGGCCAATTAACCACCCAGTTGGCCTGGTTGAAAAAAAAGTCCGGGATCTCCTGACCCATGAACAACGCAAAGGGTTGGTCGAGCCAGACTGTCCGGAGTTTCCCCTCTCCACACAGGCCTCCCTTCTGGGAGTATCCCGATCCGGACTCTATTACAAGCCGATCTCTCCCTCAAAGGAAGAGGTGGCTCTTCGGCACAGGATCGACGAGATCTATACCCGCTGGCCTTTCTACGGGAGCCGCCGCATTGCGGCCGTTCTCAAACGGGAGGGTCTCCTTGTGGGAAGAGCCCGCGTCCAGACCGCCATGCGGGAGATGGGAATCGAAGGGATCCATCCCGGGCCAAACCTCAGCAAGCGGGCTCTGGAACACAAGATCTATCCCTATCTTCTTCGCAATGTTACAGCCCAGTATCCGCACCATATCTGGGGAATCGACATTACCTATATCAGACTTCTTCACGGCTGGATGTACCTCGTGGCCATCATCGACTGGCATTCCCGGTTTGTTGTCTCTTGGGAGCTGGATCAGACCTTGGAGATGCCGTTTGTCCTGGACGCAGTGGATCGGGCCTTTTCGACCG
>DAHWGX010000001.1 GCA_027335985.1 Nitrospirota bacterium
TTCTCGTAGGCTTTCCGAGCGCGGGACACCGCCCGCCGCCATGCCACGGAAACGGCGTGATTCGTCACGCCCCAGACCTTTCCATCAAGTCGCCGCGGAAGACTGGAGAGAATACGTACTGCCTCACTTGAGAGCGGTACGACCCGCTTTTCCCCATTTTTTTGTTTCGAGTAGTGTCACGGTCCTTTTTTTGAGGTCCACCATGTCCCAGGTCATTCCCGCAAGCTCAGCTTGTCTCATGGCTGTTTCAACGGCAAAGTGAGAGATGGCAGGGAGAATGGGAGATTCGGAAGAGGCGCAGATCCGGTCGAGTTCACCGGGGAGAAGCCGTCGATCTCGACCTGCTGGCATTTTCGGCATCCGGACTTGCCGAACGGGATTAATGAGTCCTCCCATGCCCCATTCCTTGACCGCGATTGTGAAGACGTGGGAGAGGACCGCAAGTTCATGGCGAACGGTGTTCGGGGCGACTTTGTTGAGTCTGGCGTCACGATAGGCCGCGATATCTTTCCCCTGGATGGAGGCGAGGGGGCGTTTTGCCAGCGTGGACCGTTTCCAGATCCGCATTCTCATCGATTCCTGCTTCGCCCCCTTTTTGCCCGGAATCACTTCCCGCTCATAGCGTTCAAGGGCCTCATCGAGGAGAGTATTTTCCGCCTCCTTGATTGAAACGAACAGGCCTCGGGCCATCTCCGATTCAATGGTGGCAGCCCAAGCTTCGGCTTCAGTTTTCGTGTCAAAAGTTTTGGTTTGTCGGGGATATCCCTGCTTGGTAACGATCGCTCGCCAACTGCCGCAGCGTTTTTGGAAAGAAGCCAATTTCGTGCCCCCCCAGAATGTTTTTTGAAGTTATTGCACCAAAATTGCACCAAATGCCAAAAAATATTATCCGATAATTTTTTTAAAATATCAAATGTAAATGATTTATTAAAAATAAATTTCTTAAACTTGAAGGTTTCCTAAACCTTTGGCCGGGTGTTCAAATCACCCCGGGGGCACCATCTTTTTTCCTTCAAAACACAGACAGCTCTTGGCTTTCCCGCAGCATCCTGTCGTCTTGTTTCATTCCTAATGTGTCTTTTCCCTCTCTGACTGACAAAAAAAGACTCGAAGGATGATCTGATTGCAAAGGGAAAGGGGAGTCGCCCAATGGACCGTGCAAGCAACGAACCAATATGTGAAGGACGGCTACCACATTGTTGTCGATGTTGATCTCGAGAAGTTTTTCGACAGGGTGAAGCCTGACATTCTCATGGACCGATTGGCCAAAGGATTGCCGACAAGAGAATTCCGCGGTTTATTCGCCGGTATCTTCAAGCCTAAATCATGGCGGAAGGATGATGATGGAGCGTTCCGAGGGAACCGCCCGCAGGGGACTCCCCTCTCCCCGCTCCTGGCCAATGTGCTGCTGGACGAAGTGGACAAGGAACTGGTGTCAATTTCGGAGTGTGTGGATTGACCTTACCAATCTCAGGCTGAAGTTTGAAACTCGATTTTTCGGGTTTCGCTCACCCTCTCCGAAGCGTCCAATACCTCTAGGGAAATAAGGCTTCCCTCCTTGTCATAGTCAAGAATGACTCCGGGTTTGCTTTCGTCGCTCTCGTCGACTGGAACATAGTCTTTAAGAATGATCGTCAATGTATCTGTCTTGGGGTCGTAGGTGATTTTCATGAGATGTCCTCCCAGTATTTATTCATCTTGCTTGTACGGTATACCGTGACAACTTCTGCAGGTTTGCTGTCTCCGATCCCGCCCGGAGCATCTTCGTCGTCGAGGATCTCAAGGTCAAAAACATGACGAAGAGGCCGGACCCCAAACAGGACGATTCCGGACGGCCTCTCCGAAACGGACCCCGGGCCAAGGCCGGTCTCAACCGGGCGATCCTCTCATCTTGCTGGGGCCTGTTCGTCGTGCTTTTGTCCTACAAGGCCCGAAGGGCCGGAAAGCTCGTCCTCAAGGTCTCCCCGCAATTCAGTTCGCTGGAGTGCGCCCGGTGCGGGCACATTCATCCGGACAACCGGCCCTCCCTGGCCACGTTCGTCTGCCAGCGCTGCGGACTTGCCGACAATGCCGATCGCAACGCCAGCCGCGTCATCGCCCGACGGGGAATCCGGCTTCTTCTGGAAGGGAAAATCCAGAAGCAAGAGGTTCGGCGGTGCAGGATCGAAAAACTCAGAACACTAGGGCGGGAACCGTCCGAAGTCAACGCCTCCGAAGAGGACGATAAGACGCGAAGGCCCCGACGCCTTCGCGCATCCTCGACGAAAGAGGAACGTCCGGTCGCGAGACCGGAAACCCCTCCTACAGCCCAAAGCGCTTAGGATCGGGAGAGTTCATTTTTTCCGATCTCTTCCGGTTTGCGAAGACTCCCGGACCATTCTCCGTGAGACGATCGGCCAGTCCAGCCAGTCTAGGAATAGCAGGGGGGTGTCCCAGAAGAAAGACGCGAAAACGACTCCAGCGGGCTCGTTATCGGGGGAGGGATGCTAATGTTTCGGAGGATCCTTTTTCGACATCGAGTCGATCTTGCTTCCGGCCCAGTTTCCGGCGTTCCGGATCGCCTCTGCCGCCCCGTCGACCACACGCTTCACCTCCCGGTGGAAAGAATCGCTCTTTAGATACGCTCCCGTTTTCTTGGCCGCATGATCCACGGATTTTTCGATGGATTTCCCGGCGTCTGCGACTTTCTTCGACAGGTCTTCCTCACCGGAAGCTTCCCGGGGGATTCCCGGCAAGAGCATACATCCCAGAATCAGCGCGAAAAGGCCAGCGGTCAATACCGGTTTTCTTTCAGGTGCCTTCATCATTCCGAAACTCCAGACCTCTTTCGAGACTCGTCTGTTGAAACGATTCTGGGAATGCTTTTGTGTTTCAAGTGTCCCTCCTTCGGTTCCGTGAGCGAAGAGGAAAGCGCTGCAGTCAGACACTCCCCCGATCGCTCTCCCATTGTAGCAGTATTTTTCGGGGATTCTGAAACAAAGGAGGGGAAAACGGTCTTCCTGCCTGGAATGCTGTTGTGGATCGCCTCTATCAGGTAAGTAAGCGGGGCCCATCTCTGAGCCTAACTCCCTGACGAACCGGACGTGACACTTTCGCGTCATCCGGCTCTCGCCTCACAA
>DAHWGX010000013.1 GCA_027335985.1 Nitrospirota bacterium
TTCCAGACGAGATACGCGAGCTGGCCCTCGAGGCTCCAATCCCGGCTCAGCGTCCCAGGCGAGCGGGAAACCTCGAAATTTTGTAAAAACAACCATGAATCATAAAATGAAATCCAAAGACATCCCCCGGAGGACCTTCCACGATGAAAAAGGCTTTTCATCCCATTCGCGATGAACGAATAACCGTTCAACAATACCTTTCCGAATTCGGTTCTAAATTGGGACCGAACGGAAAGCATCGAGAGCGACTGCCTTCCCGATGTCCGGCCTGCCTTGAACCCATGAAGATACTTGGCGAAGATCGCCCTCCCCACGACCAGGTTTTTTCCCATATCGGGAATGAGAATCCCGCCCCGTGTCCGCTTCGCAATAGTGCCGACCACAAATACGAATTTCTTCAGGATGCGCCTCAAGACTCCGAAACAGGGAAAACCCTTCGCCGAAGCTTCTTCAAAAACTGGGAAAAGCATTATGTAAAGATGAGGAAACTTTTGAATGGCTTTATGGATATCAAAGATTTCATCGCATTGATTCACGAAGCCGACCGTACACACCTTTGGAATCGCCCCAGTCTTTCCGAATGGGAAATTCCGTATATTTTTCTCGTATGGAAAGAATGGTCTCCAGTGAGCGATAAAACCGGGAAGGTTCTGAGAAAAGAGTGGATCCGATTTTGGTTCGATTCCCGCGTGAGGACGATCGATGATATTTGGATACGCACGAAAGATTCGACATTCAGAATTATCAAGGCCTGGTACACCCCTCCGAAACGGAGAAGAGTCCCGTCTCTTGATCATCTCGTCGACACAGACGATATTGTAATCGATCCTAATTTTCTCACATCTCCGCATACCCACCCCCACGAATACGTTATTGAAATGATGAAACGTGATTTTCCGGACGAATTCACTTCTTCCGGTTCTCCATAGATGACTTCGAATCATAACGTTGCAACCATTCGATCATTCCGATTCTGTCACCGAAAGGAGGATCCATTTCCATGGTCAAGAATCTCTCGTTCCGATAGATCTGGTACACCCCTCCAAAAGGTCCGCTTGAGATCACAGTGATGTAATCCGGATCAAGTCCTGGACGCATCCAGGCGGGGCACATCCATTCGACGATCGCTTCGTCCAGACGATGGGATCGATACCATCGCCCATATTCATGCTTCCTCCAGGCCCAATTGCCACGGGGACCAAGAGGTTTACCGAAACGCTTTTCTTTCCGATGCAAGTTCGCAAGCATAGCCTTCGATCGTTTCTCCTCCCATGTCGACCAGAAAGCACGTTCGTCCTCATGGAGTTCCAAAAGAGGCAAATGATCGAGACACGACTTGACCAGGATCTTGCGCAATATGCTGTCCGGGGTCATCGCTGACATTCTCTTCTCCCCTTCCAGACGAGATAGGCGAGCTGGCCCTCGAGGCTCCAGTCCCGGCTCAGCTTCCCAGGCGAGCGGGAAACCTCCGAAATCCCGGCGCACAGGATCCGGGCCGGAAGCCGGATCTCCTTTGCCCCGGAGGCCTCGATCCGGACCTCCGGTCCTTCGGCCACGAGATCCCTGGGAGCGATCCCGAGCCCGTTCAGTCCTTTCCAGAGAAATTTCTCCAGAGTTTCCGATTCGAAGCGCACATTCCCCACAGTCCCGGTTCCTCCCGCAAATGGCCCGATTTGCGCCCACCCCTTCCGGGACGGGCAGCCTTCCACCCCAGTCTCCGTATTCAGAACGTCTCCTCGTTTTCCGGTTCGGGCGCTTCCGGATCCCCGTCGCCGTTTTTCTTCGGTCCGACGAAGGCCAGGCTTTCGACGACGACCTCGATCCTCGACCGCTTCTTTCCCTCCTGCTCCCATCGGCTTTGCCGGAGGCGCCCCTCGACGAGGATCGGCATGCCTTTCCCCAGATGCTCATGAGCGAAATCGGCCAGCTTTCCGAAGGCGACGCATTCGATGTAGCTCACGCTCTCCTTGTCGTCCTTGGACCGGTTGTTGACGGCCAGTGCGAAGGAGCCGACGTTCGTTCCTCCGGCCGACGTCCGCCTCTCCGGATCCCGCGTGAGGTTGCCCATGAGGATGACCCGATTGTAAGATCCCATGTCTTTACTCCTTTTCTCAGTCGTGAATGTGAGGGGACACGATGTCCCTGTGGCACCTGGCGCAAATGTAGACGCCAGGATGGGTGACGGCCAGCCAGCCGAACCTTCCGCATATTTCGCAATCGACCCGCTCGAGCCACATTTTCTCCGCTTCATTCCGGTCCACGCCGGAACCCTTGCACTCCATTTCCCGTTCCTCCGCTGGTTCCTGTCGCTTTTGAAGGTTTTCATTCCTCTTTCCCTCGTCCCGGTCATCCTGCGGCCGTCCAGAAAGGTCTTCAGGTTCTTTTCAAGATCCCGGACGCCCGAAAGGCAGGGTGATCATTCCGGATCCCTGATCTCCGGAGGGATCATCGAGAGGACCCTCCTCATCCGGAGATTGTCCCGGACCCCCTTGGCCAAGACGGCCGCCGCGATCCCGAACGCCATGATCCCGATGACCGCATACAGGTCCCGGGGGTTCCGGCTGAAGAACCGGAACATCGCCAGACCCACCACCGTCGTGTTGAGCGACGCCGTGACGTGGAGCAGGAGATTGCGCTCGATGGCCAGGACGAACTGGTCGAAGGCGATGTGGTCGCCCAGGGAATAGCGGCTGTCGAATCCGATCTCTCCCGCAGGCTTTCCCTGACGGGAGCGCAGGACGATTCCGATCGTCCCTCCCTTTTTCCCGGTCACCGTTTCACCCCCTCGAGAAACGCCCGGAGATCCTGTGGAAGGCCCATGACGCTGTGGGCCTTGCCGTCTTTTCCCTGGAACACGATCGTGGGGGTGGCCAGTTCTCCCGTCGCCTGGCCGAGGCCGATCGTCGAGGTCGCCACGGCCCGTTCCGCCCCGACGTCGATCTTCGACGGGTTCGGATATCCCCCCTCTTCCGTTCCCGAATCGAAGCGGTCCTCGTTTTCCCGAAGGGCCATCACAGGATTTCTGGCCTCGAGGATCCCGGTGGCCTTCCTGAGCGAGTCGTCCTTTTTGAGAAACCCGACGGGGATCCAGTGCGCCGTGACCTCTCCGGCGTACGGTTTCATCTCTTCCCAGAGCCGGTTGCAGAAGACGCAGTTCGGGTCGAAGTAGATCCAGATCTCCCGGGATCCCGATCCTATCGCGATCGATTTCAGATGGCGCGACATCAGGAGGAAGTCGTCCGCGGACATCTTCTTCCCCAGGGGGGATTGTCCAGCCGCGGGCTTGGCCGCCGGAACTTGCGGAAGGGCTTCCGTTTCCGGAGCGATCCCAGGATCGGGGGAAGGCGCCCCGGCGGGGGGGACTTTCGCCACGGCGTCGACCGCAGTTTGTGCGATCCGCGTCAGGTCCTGCCCGGCCGCGGTGATCACGGGCCCCGGTACGATCGCCGCTCCGTGCGGGGTCATCCACACGACCCTCATGGATCCGGACGGGTTTTTGAATATCACACCGACCAGTCCGTCGGGACCCGGATAGATCCGGACCACGGAGGCCGTGTTCTTCGAGAGGGTTCCGATCAGAAGGCTCGCGCTCTTCATGAGTCCAGCATCGCCGGAAGCCTGCGGCACAGAGACGGTTTTGTGGCAGGCGGCCAGAGCCGCCAGCCCGATGATTGACAGGAATCCCGGAGAGAGAACTCTCCGGGAGATCGATCGATTCATGTTTTTTCCTTTCCGAAGGAGTGCGTCCCCTCCCCCATTACGGGTTGATCACCTGCTGGAGCTGGGTCGACGCGCCGGAGTTCCCGAAGGTTATCGAGCCGGAATTGATCATGTAGGTGAGGCCACCGGCCAGGACGATCCCGATGATCGTCTTCGCCGCGGCCTTGCCGAGCTGGCCCGGTTGATGGTTGTTATGCGCCTGGTAGAATCCGTAGATCCCGTTTCCAGCGAGAATCACGCCGACCAGCGCGAAAACGTACAGGATCAGTGCCCCGATCCCCTGAGTGGACGTTTGAACGCCTTGTGCCATCGATCCGAATGTCTCTCCTCCCATTTCGATTCCTCCTCGATTGAATTGCATGCGGGGATTCCCGCCATGGGGACGCCATCCTGGCGGCCCCTCCTCTTCACTCCCTGTAGTCGTCCATGGCGCTCGCCATGGCCCTTGGGAGTTCGTGGTCCTCGTTTCTCCTGAACTTCCGCCCACCGTTCCGGAAGGCCCTCCTGCATTTGAGGCAGTACCGCCCCCGTTCCATCAGGAACCGTTCTCCGCTCTCCGGTTCTTCGACCTCCTCGAGATGTCCGCAATAGCGCTTGAGGATCATGCCCAATCTCCTTTCAGCATGTTATTTACAGATACCATCCATAGACTTCAGACATCGTTTCGCCAAGTTTTCCGGAGCCTCGGAAAAAGGACTCCCATGCGGGGCCGGAGATTCCGTCCACGCCCGCTTGCGGGAGGTCCGGGCTTCCTTTTCGGTCCGTTCTAAGGGATCCACCGGGGAAATTCCGGGATAATGAGCACCGGAGGAGCAGGTGCACCGGAAGGTGAACCGGATCGGAGCCGGATAGCGCCCCACTTCCCGCGTCACCGAACAGAGGCCGTGAACGCATCGGGGGCAGGAGGGAGGAATTTTGGGAGTCCCTTCCGGAACCCGCATGTCCTTGCTCCCCCGAATCAGGATTTTGAACTCTCCGATCCGGGGGAAGGCCTTCGCGTCCGAATCGAGGACTTTCCGGACGGCCGACTGAATGTTTCCGGGGGAAAAGGATTTGAGCTCTTCGCACCAGAGTTCGGAGAGTTCCGTGCTGAAATGCTTTTCGAACGCCGTGAGAAGCGGCTTGAGCTCACCCAGAATTTCGAATTTGCTGGCCATTGCTTGCCCTCTCTTCCTCTTCCGCCCTTGCCCGGGCGATCAGTTCGTCGATGTTGGTGGA
>DAHWGX010000011.1 GCA_027335985.1 Nitrospirota bacterium
GATACATTCCGAGTCTCCGTCTGATAGATCCCCGACAATTATGAGCGAAGGAGCGAAATCACCCCCTCGGGGGCGATCTCTGTCATGGCCAAGGTTGGAAATTTGCGAAAACTGGTGAGTCTTCCGGAACTGGTCCGGGGCCATGAACTCTGGGGAAGTTTTTTCGATCTCTGGTTTCTGATTCCCCTGGTGGGTCTCATGGTCAACGCAGAACAGGGCGGGACCCCCAAGAGTATGGCAGTTGACCTTCTTGTCATGGGGGGGGCCTGGTTCCTTTCGGCACTCATTTTCCGGACAGCGATTCCTCTTCAGCCCCTTAAGGTCTGGGCTTTCCTTTTCCTGATTTTGCATCCGACCCCTTTTGTGGCCTCACTCTCGTCGGTGATTCTGGGCCTTCTCCTTTTCCTGTCTGGCCAGGTGGGTCTCTCGGCTTTCCTCGAGAAGAACATGTCGGATGCCTCCCTGCTCCGGGTTCGTCGATCGGTCAGCCTGTATGTTCGGGCTATCGCGATCCTTTCGATGGGAATCATCTTTCTCAGAGATTTTCCGTTCTTGCTTCCCTCTGGGATGCTGTCCCTTTTCCCCTCCAGGTTACCGCTGTCCGTAAGTCCTCTTCTCTCTGTCTTTCTTCTCGTGCTTCCACAGCTGCCGGTTACTCTGGTCAACGGGGTCCTGTCGACAGTGAGGGAGAGGAGACAAAGCGGAGTCCTGACATCTGATAGCCAAAGGCGGCTGACTGGGCAGAACCTCTCCCTGTGGCTGGGTTTGGCGGATTTCTCGGCCGGACTCCTGGGGAGCCTGCCTTTCTGTCATGGCTCCGGCAATCTCTGGATTTACCGACGCCATGGTGTGAGGACGGTGCTGCCCTCCGTCGTTTCGTCCCTCGTCTTGATTGGACTGGGGATGGTGCTGTTATGGCGGGGGGGGCTTATGCCGTCCTCGATGGTGTGCGGGAGTTTTCTTGCAGGATTCCTGATTGTCGAGTCCTTTTTGAAAAAGCGGGAGAGGGGGCTCGCAGTATGCGGGACGGGATCGCGTGGGAATGTATCCGGGGCGATCGAGATCTGGGCCGCAGCCGGCGGGATGATCTCCGGAGGTCTCATCCTGGGAGGATTGCCTTTATTGTTGGCATTCCTGCTCGGAGCGAATGCAGCGATAGTCGTTTCCGGAAAGAGCCATTTCCCTCAGAAGCCGAGGGAAGTAATCGGCACGGTCTCCGTGTCTTCTTTTGCCATCAGTCCCGGAGGAAGTCTTAGAGATGTCGGTCACTCTTATGGAGTGAGGGACAAAAACGCAGGGACCGAGGCTGTCCCTCCTGCTCCTCCCCACATCGGGCCAGATTTCCCTTGTGAGGAATATGGAGTGTCCTGTTCGGTCGATCCGAGCCTTCCTGCACTTCCTTCCTCACCCCTTATCACGGTCTTGAGCCTCTCTATACGACGCTTCTCCTCTCTGATCGTCGTGCTGTGGGCTCTTCTGTCGCTGTTTTCAAAAATATCGCCACGATCCAAATCCCCGTTCGCCTTCGATCGCCTCCTTCCCTTCTCTGAATTTTTCCATCTTCTCCCCCTTTGCCTTCGGGCTCCCTAAACGTCTCCTTTTCGAAGGCTTCATTCACGTCAGTGTGTCTCCCCGCATCCGGGCATCACAATGACGACCACTGTCTGAGCGTCTTGAGTCTCACGGAATGAATGAAAAGGAGAAGATCATGATCCGCAACATGGTAAGTCCGCTGGCAATTCTTTTCTGTCTGTTCGTGCTGGGAATGGACAATGCCCTGGCGGCCGCACCCGTTCCGCAATCTCCCCCGTCGGGTGGAGAGGGCTCGTCCGCCAATCCCTTCAATATGTCTGGCAGCGCCTTGGATGAGCTTGCGCCAGACCTCAATCTTATGAGGCCAAACTACCTTCCGTGGGGACCCTTGACGAGTGGTCCCTTCTTCACCGGAAATGCCAACACTGTCCCTGTGGGGTCCTTCTTTGTTCGAGACGCCTGGTCGGACAATCTGATGTTCGGTCAGGGACTCAACCTTTCCTCGATGACCGGATTGCAAAGGCTCGATGTCGGACTGATGAAGAATCTGGAAATGGATGTCGTTGTCCCTATCGGGATCAACAGTCAAGACAATGCCGGTACGGGATTTCGGTCAATAAGCGAGTGGGGGCCTGGCGATACCGTTGTCTTCTTCCGCTACAACTTTCTTTTGGAAAACGATGTCTATTCCTTCTGGCATCGTCCGTCCCTCACCATCGAGCCGCAATTTGTCCTTCCCAGCGGAAAGTATACCGAGCTTTCCCCGACGGCCAACGGCCTGGACCAGATGGGAAACGGGACGTTCAATGAAGGTCTTTATCTCCTCGTCAAAAAGAGCGCGAAGCCTTTCCGCTTCTTTCTGCAGGTGGGGGATATCATCCAGAATCCCACGACAGTCGGCGCCAACTATGCCAGCAACAATGTCACCTTCACGCCGCTGCCATGCACGCCGACAGGGGTTTGTCAGAATGGGCGGTTCAACATGGTCGACGGCAACCTTACCTCCTATTCGATGGCGCTCGAACAGATCCTGGATGACTCTTGGGGGCTCGGATATGTCCTCGAGGTGGTCGGGCAAACTCAGTCGGGGAGCAGTCTCTTTTTTGGAAATGCCACGGTCCCGTCCTGGAGCTTCCTTTGGGCGGCTCCGTCCTTCGAGATCAAGTATCCGAATACCAAAAGGATCGTGGTGACGTGGAGCGCAGGTGTCGCGCTTCCCGTGTATCAATCAAACATTCCCCAGATGGTGACCCCCTTTGGGATGGCCACCGTCTGGTACAACGGTATCTTCGGATACAGGGGAGAGTGAGCGATGAAAAAGTCGAATGTCTGCGGATTGAAGAAGGGAATCGCGAAAATGGCGGTGTTTTCTTTGCTGGTCGTAGGATTTCAGGGGTGTGCAAATATGAAGACCTCCGAAGAGCAAGCTTACCTGGCCGAGCAGGAAGGATATGCGGACTACCGTCACGGTGATCTCCCGGGGGCAGAAAAGGATTATAGGGAAGCGTTGAAGAATGACCCGAGTTCGTTGCGATTTCGACGAAACCTTGCCGTTGTCCTCTACCGGGAGGGAAAGAAGGCGGAGTCCCTCCAACTATTCGATACGGTTTTGCTTCCTGGCGAGAAAGGAGAGCGGCACTTTAGGCTCGCCCGGGCCAATGCCTATTTGCATGAGCATGATTACAGGAGGGCCCAGAATGATCTCCAGAAAATTCTCATCGAGGGACGTTGGCCCAAGGGATTCCGTCTTGTGGAGGCTTATTCCGACATCCGGACAGGGTCTTACAGAGAGGCTTCCATCGTTCTCCATGAGGTCCTCCGCGAAAGACCGGACGATCCGGTCGCTCTCGGATACCAGTCCATTGTCTACCGACAGATGGGAGAAGCGGACCGGGCCCGGAAGACATTCCTCAGCGCATGTCTGGCCGGCCGGTCCAAACAGTTTCGCAAAAATCTAGAAAGGATTTATCAAGCCTGCGACAGCGCAAGAAGACTCCATTGAGCGATCGATGATGATGGTTCAATCGGATGATCGGTGGAAAAAACTTCTGGCAGAGCCGCTTCCTGGATTGGGAAAAGCAAGAATGGAATGGGATGGTGTTTTGTCGCAAGCCATGGGGAGGGGGGCGCGAGGGGATGCCCCCCCTCCTTTTTTGTCCGCTCTTTGTTCGTTTGTTCACAAAAGGTGACGATGTCTTTGGGCAGTTTTCAAGGGTGTCTTTTTGTGAATCATTTGTTCTTGATGTTTTAAGCATTCTGGCATGGGTGTTGCTAATAATTGGGCAAGCTCGCTCTTCGAAGCCTTCGACGAAGGATGCTCCGCAAGAGTGGGATGAGCTAAGTGACTTCAAAAAAGAGATTGGGCCGAGGAATCGTATACCGGCCAGGCGCTGAAGCCGAATGAGGGATTGCCTTCGTTCGGCTTTTTTCATTTCCGGAGACTGCCCAAGGCAGATTCCGGACAACCAGGAGGAGAACACTATGCGTCAGATTGCATTTTACGGTAAAGGCGGCATCGGAAAGTCCACGACCTCCCAGAACACGCTGGCGGCCCTCGCCGAGTTGGGCAAGAAGATCCTGATCGTGGGATGCGACCCCAAGGCCGATTCCACCCGGCTGATCCTGCATTCGAAAGCCCAGAACACTGTCCTTTCCTTGGCGGCCGAAGCCGGAACGGTGGAGGACCTCGAGATTGAGGATGTGATGAAGCAAGGATTCAGCGACATCCGTTGCGTGGAGTCCGGAGGCCCCGAGCCCGGTGTCGGATGTGCCGGCCGCGGCGTGATCACCTCCATCAACTTTCTCGAAGAGAATGGCGCTTACGAC